>DAOMZH010001406.1:0-2478 GCA_035437985.1 Polyangium sp. (in: bacteria)
AGCGGCGCCTCGTCGCCCTCGAAAACAAAAAACGCCTCGCCGCGCTGCTCTCCGCCAGCCGCGAATACCAAAACACCGTCTCCACAAAACTCCGCGAACAAATCCTCGCCGCCCTGCGCGAATTGCTCACGGGCTTCGAACGCGCCGATCGCCTCGCCAATGGCGCCATTCTCCACGACCTGCGCCGCAACGACCCGCAAAAAATGTACACCGGGCTCGTCACCGTCCTCATGCGCCTCGTGTTCGTCCTGTACGCCGAAGAGCGCGGCCTCTTGCCCATGGAGTCCAACCTCTACGCCAGCGCCTATTCCCTCTCGCGCCTGCACGCCCAGCTCCAAGACGACTTCCAACGCCACGGCGACACCATCGACGATCGCCACGGCGCCTGGGGCCGCATCATCACCCTCTTTCGCTTGCTCCACGATGGCGTCCAGGCCGCCGATGGCCTCTTGCTGCCGCCCCGCAAAGGCACCTTCTTCGACCCCGACGAACACCCCTTCCTCGAAGGTCGACATTCGTCCCGCCAAGAAAATGAAATCCTCGATTTGCCCCGCATCAGCGACGGCGTCATCTATCGCGTCCTCGACCGATTGCTCGTCCTGGATGGCGAACGCCTCCAATACAAAGGCCTCGACGTCGAACAAATCGGCAGCGTCTACGAAGGTTTGATGGGCTTCGAATTACGCGTCGCGGAAGGCGATTCGGTCTGTCTTTTGCCCGAGCACGTGGTCGTGGACCTCGACGCGCTCTTGAAAAAACCCGGGGCCGAGCGGCTCAAGGAATTAAAAGCCCAGGCCAATCTCGACGTAAAAGACAAGTCGTCGGGCGAAGTGAAAGACGCGAAGACGGTCGACGCGCTTTTCGGGGCGCTTGGGAAACGTGTTTCGCCGCGACAACCGGGTTTGTTGCCGCGCGGGTCGTTGGTCTTGCAGCCCGGCGAAGAACGTCGTCGCACCGGATCGCATTACACGCCGCGCTCGCTCACGTTGCCCATTGTCGAGACGACCTTGCGGCCGGTGCTGGAACGTCTCGGGCCCGATGTTCGTCCCGAGCAGCTGCTAGCGCTAAAGGTGTGTGATCCGGCGATGGGGTCGGGGGCGTTTTTGGTGGAGGCGTGTCGGCAGCTCGCGGACAAGCTGGTGGACGCGTGGCGCCGGACGAAGACGATGCCGGATTTGCCGCGGGACGAGGATCCGGTGCTGCACGCGCGGCGATTGATTGCGCAACAATGCATTTACGGGGTGGACAAGAATCCTTTGGCTGTGGATTTGGCGCGTCTTTCGATTTGGCTCGTGACGTTTGCGAAGGAGCATCCATTTACATTTGTGGATCATTCGCTGCGGCATGGGGATTCGCTGGTGGGTTTGTCGAAGGAGCAAGTCTTTAATTTGTCGTTGGATCCGGCGAAGGGGGCGAAGCTGGCGCCGCAAGCGCGCAATCAATTGGCGAATGCGGTGCGCGAGGCCGAGGAATTACGCGGGAAGATTCATGCGCTGGGGGATCCGCCGATGACCGACGAGCTCCAGGATTTGTGGGATCGGGCGAATCACGCCTTACGGAAGGTGCGGATGCTGGGGGATCTGGTTATAGCGTCGTTTTTCCAGGAATCGAGCGACAAGGGGCGGAAGAAAGCGTTGGAAGATATTTGGGTGAAGGGTGTGGCGTGGTTGAACAATGATTCGTACGAGCATGAATTGACGGGGATGGTGGAGGATTTGCGGAAGGGCGATCGTCCGGTGCCGGCGTTTCATTGGGAGATCGAGTTTCCGGAGGTGTTTGGGAGGGCGAATCCGGGTTTCGATTGTTTTGTCGGGAATCCGCCGTTTGCTGGAAAGAATACGATCACGGCGACGTCGGGGGATTTGTACATTGATTGGCTGAAGGTTTTGCACGAGGAGTCGCACGGCAATGCGGATCTCGTGGCGCATTTCTTCCGCCGGGCATTTAACAATCTTCGAAAGCAGGGGACCATGGGCCTCATTGCTACGAATACCATTGCGCAGGGAGATACTCGGAGCACCGGCTTGCGCTGGATTCGCAAACATGGCGGCCATATTTACAACGCGACACGACGTTACAAATGGCCTGGCGCAGCGGCCGTCGTTGTGACCATACGGCATCTTGCGCGAGAATGGGATTTGTCTGCGCAACTGGATGGAAAGGATGTGCCCACCATTTCGGCATTCTTGTTTCATGGAGGCAGTGATGAGGATCCTGGCCCTATTCCGGCGAACGGCGGCAAGAGCTTTATTGGCAGCACCGTTCTTGGCATGGGTTTTACCTTCGATGCTACGGCTCCAGAGGCTACGTCAATCGTCGAAATGCAGCGGCTGATCAAGAAGAACCCACGAAACCAAGAACGAATCTTTCCCTATATCGGCGGGGAGGAACTCAACTCGAGTCCAACGCACGCCCACAATCGATATGTGATCAATTTTGGCCAATTGACCGAAGACGAGGCGCGTTCATGGCCCGATT
>DAOMZH010001407.1:0-2477 GCA_035437985.1 Polyangium sp. (in: bacteria)
CAAACCCTACGAGGGCTTTGACTTCGGGAAGCATCGAGGTGAGCGCGCCGCAATCGAGCAGTGAGTCGAGGCCGAGTTCGGCGTCGGGGGCCATGATGATGCGATCGAAGGAGCGCCGTACGTCGGGGAGAAATCGTTCGGTGGCCGCGCGAAAATCATCCAAATCGGCAACGAGTGCGGGGGAGGTGATTCCGTGTTCGGCGCGTTCGATCGCCCAGGCAAGGGCGTTCATGGCTCGCTCGGGATCGGGCGTCTTGGGCTTGGAATCGAGATCTTCTTGCACGCGGTAAAACTCGAGGACGAAAGGTTGGGTGCTGACGCGCCGATCGCCTGAAGCGATCCGAAGCCCCACATGTTCAACCGAGGCCACGGTTAGCGCGACAGCTCGCGCGTGTCGAGTTACGAGCAGACGAGTCAGGGAGCGAGAACGGTCGTGACGTGAAACGAACCCTCGACGGATGAGGGCGAGCTGTCGCGGGTTGGACGTTCGAGCCCCACCAACATTCCCGGATGCAGTCCGAGGGGCAATTTCGAGCTGTCGCGAGCCAGAAGTCGCGACATCGCAATCACCATCGGATGGTGCCCCACCAGCAAGGCATCGCCGCCAGCTTCCGCCAATTTTCGCAGCATGCTCATGGGAATGGGTTCGTCGGGTTCGAGTTCGTCGTGCGTGTCGAACACAACGCCGGGGGCGGCGATGGTGCGAGCCATGATTTCCGCCGTTTGCATGGCTCGAAGGTATGTACTCGAATGAATTTGCGGCAGCTGTGCGCCGTGGTGCGACAACAAGAGTGCCCCCACACGCTCGACGAGCCGGCGCCCGTCGTCGGTGAGAGGGCGATCGGCGTCGCGTCCTGATGGGGATGAATCAGCCGCGTGGCCGTGGCGCATGATGTAAAGGCGCATGATGGGCCAGCGAGCTTGACGCTTGGGTCCAGGGCCACGCAAGCAGGAATGAGGAATGATTCAGTTTGATTTGGCGGGCGTACTCTTGGTTGCTGCCGCCTCGGCCGATTTCTTTCCCGTAGCAGCCGGAGCTGGTGCCGGAGCCGCAGCATCTGGACCCTTGGGCGCGCGTTTGATGCCGTGTTTGGCCAGCACCATCGCCTCGACGCGATCCAGCACATCTGGATGCTGCTCCAAGTACGCCCGCGCATTTTCGCGACCCTGACCAATGCGGTCGTTTTGGAACGAGAACCAAGCGCCACTCTTCTCGATGATGTTCGCCTCGGACGCGAGATCAATCACGTCGCCCGAATGGCTGATGCCTTGACCGTAAAGAATGTCGAACTCGACCTCGCGGAAGGGTGGAGCCATTTTGTTCTTCACAACCTTCACGCGCGTCCGATTGCCCACGACGGCCGGTTCTTTCCCACCTGCGGCGGCCTCTTTGATCTTGCCGATCGAGCGTATGTCGAGACGAACGGACGAATAAAACTTGAGAGCATTGCCGCCGGTCGTCGTTTCGGGATTGCCGAACATCACGCCGATCTTGAGGCGAATCTGGTTGATGAAGATCAAAAGCACGTTCGAGCGCGCGACTGTGCCTGTGAGCTTGCGCAAGGCTTGGCTCATCAAACGCGCTTGCAAACCCACGTGGCTATCGCCCATGTCGCCTTCGATTTCCGCCTTGGGAACGAGTGCCGCGACCGAGTCGATGACGATCATGTCGACGGCATTCGAGCGCACGAGCATGTCCGCGATCTCCAGGGCTTGCTCACCGTAATCCGGCTGCGAGATGAGCAGTTCGTCCGTTTTGACGCCCAGCTTCTTCGCGTATGTCACGTCGAGCGCATGTTCTGCATCGATGAACGCCGCGACGCCTCCGGCCCGCTGTGCATTCGCGATCGCGTGCAAGGTCAACGTGGTTTTACCGCTCGATTCCGGTCCGTAGATCTCGATGATGCGTCCGCGCGGATATCCACCAATGCCCAGCGCGATGTCGAGCGACAAGGAACCTGTTGAAATGGCGGGGACGTCTTCGTGAAGTGCCTGGCCCTCTTTGAGGCACATGATCGCACCCTTGCCGTACTCTTTTTCGATGCTCGCCTTGACGAGATCCAGGGCCGCTTGCTTCTGCTTGTTGTTTTTGTCGTCGCTCATGACGTCCTCGAAAGGGCAGGGGTTGGAAGGCGCAGATCGTTTTCTTCTTAGCGGGTTCGGCGCCACGAACCGTTGGTCAGGACAAGGCTTACTGTCCAGTTGTTCAGGAGGCAAGGTGGATCCGTGTTCAGGTCGGACAGAGAATGTCCTATGATACCTAAGTGCTTGAAATTATATAAAACCGGTAATCAATATCAGAAATCGTGCCCACTTTCTGACCCGGCAAATCCCCGGGGGTATGGGGGCGGAGCCGTCGGGTCAGTCTCTTTGGCGCAGCCAAAGAGATTGTGAGACCCGACGGCGAGCCCCCATCACAAACAAAAACCTCGCGTAGCGCGCTTGTTAGCGCGCGAAGCGAGCGTAGTAGTCACCGG
>DAOMZH010001408.1:0-2475 GCA_035437985.1 Polyangium sp. (in: bacteria)
CAAGCTTTGGCAAGGAGCGATGTACCTCCGGCATGATCGAGATGCACGTGGGTGACGATGATGTATCGGACCTGCTTCGGCGACAGATTTTCTTGTTCGAGCGCCGCGAGAAGCTTCGGAACTGCATGGTTTGTGTTTGTCTCTATAAACGCAACTTCATCGCCTTGAATGCGCAAGTACGCAGCGGCGATGCCCGGACCGAGGTAGTCGCAATCGATCGTGACGAGACGCGGGGTGGTCATGACGAAAAGGTAGCCTTTCTGGTCGGGGATCGGAAGCGTTTGTCGTGGAAGAACAGCGGTTTGACGAACTCAGAAGGAGAACGGATCGCTCATGAACGATGCCACTCTCGTCGGAGCAATTCCAGCGGCTGCCGCGAGGCGCTCGATTCGCTTGCGTTCGACGACGGAAATTCCTTCGCTGATGGCCGCGATGAACACGGCTAGACGGATCCCGTCTTCGGCTGCGCGGCGCGAAGCCAACTTGCGACCAATTCCGTCAGCACTCAGCTCTGGCCCAACCCCACGAATCCGCGCACGACTCTCCTCCACGACGACCCGCAAAAGACGTGGCGCGACGTGTGAGGCGAGCATCGCTTCGACAGAATCGGCAAGGGCCCGCTTTTCCGTCTCGTCGATGACCGAATCGGCCGAAGCGATGAGCACCATGAGATCGGTCACTACGGCCAAACCCTCGTCGCGATCCTCGAAACGAGCACAGAGTCGATCGACGAGTGGGGTGATAGATGGAGCACCAGACACAACCACGGCCCATAGTCGACGTCCAAGCGGAACTCAAGAGGCTCGACGCTCGAGCTTGAACTACTGAACACATGATCCGTATTTCAAAGCTTGCCCACTGGGTGGTTCTGGATGGGTTGATTCATACGGAGGTTGGCGAAGAAAAATCAGCAGAGACAAACCGAAAGTGGTTTTTCTCGTTGACACCGGATAATCGATGACTAGGGTCCGCGTTGGACAGACGACGTGGTTCGTCGTCGTCAATAGGGGAAAACAATGGCCAAGGTAGAGAATCGTCTTGCAGGTGCTCCGGCGTGGTTTGATTTGATGACTCCGGACCTGGACGGTGCACAGAAGTTTTACGGGGAACTATTTGGTTGGACGTTCGTCGTGGGTAAACCCGAGATGGGTTATTACACGATGTGCAAGCTTGGCGGGGCAAACGCGGCGGGGATGGGATTGCGGCCGAAGGATGCGCCGTATCCGACAGCGTGGAGCGCGTATTTCAAGAGTGACGACATTCAGAAGTCGGTGGACACGGTCAAGGCGCATGGCGGACACGTGACGATGGGCCCGATGGATGTCAGTGGTGAGGGGCATATGGCGGTATGCATCGACCCGACTGGCGCGGTTTTTGGATTTTGGCAAAATGGGCGGCACACGGGGGCCGAGGTCGCGGACGAACCTGGGGCTATGACCTGGGCAGAAGTCTGCACGCGCGACGGCGCGAAAGCCCGGGACTTTTACGGCTCCGTATTGGATTACAAGGCGGAGCAGATGCCGGGCATGCAGTACTGGACGCTGAACAAGGGCGGGGACGCCAAATGCGGCGTGATGCACATGGACGACAAGTTCCCGAAAGAGATCCCGGCACATTGGGCGGTGTATTTCGCGGTGAACGACACCGAGGCGGCCGTCGAGTTAATCAAGAAAAACGGTGGACAAGTGCGTCACGGACCATTTGATACGCCGTACGGGCGGATCGCGATCGCCAGCGATCCCTGGGGTGCCGTGTTCTCGATCATCAAGCTGTCGACGCCGAGCTGAACGGCCTGACCAGGCTGGTGTCGAGTTGTTCGACACCAGCCGTGGCCGTCGGGTTCACTTGAGCCAGAGGGCACAATCCGCGAAAATGCGGTCGTGCTTGGAAGGAAAGTTTTCGTCCGTGACTTCGAGTGTCTTGTCGTCATCAGGATCCATGTAGAGTGCGCACCGCAGCACCCTGAGATCCTCGCAAGAAACAGCCACGCCGATGGGTTGTCCTGGTGAAACCACAAGGGGGATATTGTCTAGGGACGATGCGCGGCCCCTCAGCTGACCACCAAGGATGAGGCTACACCCGGCCGGAGCACGAAAATGCAGCAATGCATTGGGTTTTACGACAATGGGTGGCTCGACCTCGCCTTGTCCGGGGTCTGCGATCCTACGCGGAGGCGGAGCTGCATGATAACGCTCCGGAGAAATTTTGTGTTCAGGAATTTGCGGGAAGTTCGCGTCCTTTTTCTTTGGCCCTAACCACGAAACAGCCACAACGACAAGCATTGCCACGCCTGCGCTGACCAACACCGCTCGCCTATTCACCGTACCGCCGCGCAACCCTCTCAAAAAAGCTTCCATCGAGGGTCTGCCGATTTCGCTCAATGGAATGGTCGTCGTCTCCGTGCCGGGGGGCCTGGGTCGTGGTTGTCCAGCTTTAGGTACTCGAATTTTCGGCTTTATTGGGGGTTTCATATCG
>DAOMZH010001409.1:0-2472 GCA_035437985.1 Polyangium sp. (in: bacteria)
ATCCGGCCCCGGCGTGATAGGGGAACAAGAGCCGTTCGCGCATCATCGGCAATGCGGTGCGCAGCGCTGTGCCCCGCTCGCTTTGCACGAAATGGTCGACTGGGGTCGTACGGACGACGTCGGACAATCTGCGAATGGCTCGGGAGAACGGAATTCCGCGATCTGCGGCTTGAAAAGCGACCATCGCGAGCATTGCGTCGCCTTCCAAGACTGCCCGATAAGCGAGAACTTCGTCCATGCCGGACATCGATTCCACATCAGCGCGTGGGAAATGCTGATCCTGAAGCGCGTGCTCCAATTCATGAGCCAACGTGCCGAGCTGTTTTTCGGCTTCTCGAGAAGTTTTGGGTTGTGCTTGTCGCGCCACGATATGATGTTTGTCGGCATCGTAAAATGCGAGCACCTGTTCTTCCAAGACTTCGCGCGCGGAACTGCTACGGGCTGCATTGGGCGATTGTGGAGCAAGGTGAAAACCGCGGACGAATGCGTCTTCCGCTTCGTGATCTCCGCGTTGCGGATTGCCGGTGACGAGCTGCCGTAACGCCAAGACAAACGAATTCTCGTCGAGCAGGTAAATGGGCACCGTGGCGCGTGGAGGCAAACCGCGTAACGTGCCGACTTCTTGAAAAAGCGCGGCGACTCGTTCCTGCGTGAGGGGCGGGGGCGCATACGCTGCGGGCGGGGCATTGGCGGGCGCTGCTGCGGGCGCTGCCGCGCAACCAAGAAACAATGCTGGAAGGACTAAAGCGTGGCGCATAACGGGACTTGGGGGCGAGGTTGAGCCTCCGAACGTTGCCCCGACGCTGGTTCAAGGAGACATTTTCACGCGAATCACGACGCCTCCCATGACGTCGCCGATTCGAAAATCTTTGCGCGGACTATCTTTGTGATCATTGTGGCACTTTATGCAAGCATCGACAACGCCGCGATCTGGATAATAAGCCACGAAGAATTTGTCATTCCCCAAGGCCTCTTCGGTGTAATGGTTTTTCCCAGTTTCCGCGATGGCGCGCAGACCCAATTTTTCGCTCTCCGTTCGGGGCCCATTTTGCTTGTTCACAGGCCATAACGAAAGCAACGAATATGAAAATTGCCCACTCGTGTTGCGGTTCACCTCCTCCGCGCTCATGCGGAGCATTTGTGCGGGCAGGGGTAGGGCCTTTTCTTCACGAAAATGCTCCGTCGCGACGACGATTCGTTCTTCGTATTGCAAGCGGTTGACGACGTGCCGAGCGTAGGTCTCGCGATTGGCGGAAATGGCCGCAAAGAGGGCATCCGTCAATTCTTTCGAGGATTTGTTGCCGCCCCGTTCTGTTCCCCCACAGCCGGAGATGGCGACGACAATGGTCATCAACACTCGAAACTCGACCTTCATTTGTCATTCTCCACGAACGCTGGACCTCGTTGCCGCCGAATCCAATCTTGCCTGCGTCTTCGGTCAAAAACCAAGGCGTGGCGCAATAAAAATGCATTAAACAAGGCAATGACGACGGACGCCAGAAACGTGGGTTCGATGGCCCCCGGCTCGTTTTCGTAAAGAGCCGTCATCGCCGCCGAAACAAGCCAGAGTTGAATGGCGCCGAGTACGCCGATCATCCCATTGATCGCCGAAAAAAGCGTGCTGCCTTGACCGGACAACATCAGCGATCCCTCCCCACGGCCACGATGTCTTGCCCCCGTTCTTCAATCCAAACCCGCGGCAGGCGACGTAATGGTGGACCACCCAAGGGACGGCCATCGTTGACGTCGAATCGTCCTTTATGGCAGGGACAAACGAGTTCGTCGCGATCGGGCTCGTGCACGACCGCGCACGAGAGGTGCGTGCATATTTGCGAATACGCGCGCAGGGATCCGCTGCGCGTGCGCACGAGAATGCATGGATCCTCCTCGGTGGGATAGCGGAAGAGGAGCGAGCCGCCCGTTGGAATGTTTGCGGCGCGGCCGAGTTCGACTTCGCCACTCATTTGAAATGGTTTACGAAGGAAGCGACCGTATGCGGCAATGGCGCCATTGACGACGGCGAGGAGTAGGGAGCCAATCGTGAGCGTTTTGGCGAATTCTCGGCGCGCCACGTATTGATCGTCTTCTTTGCCAATCGGAAAATCCTCTTGCCAGCGATTGGCAGCAATTTCTTCCGCTTTGCTTTGTCGCTCGTCCATCACGTGTCCTCCAGCAAGGCCGCGACATCGTCGGGTTCGCTCGTTTTGGTACGTCCTTCCAATTGGATGAGATCCACATGCATTCGCTTGGTTTCGCGCGAAGGAACGACCACAAAAACCTTCGTTCTCACTTCTTCTTCGCCAAATGACCATTCATTGACATACGAACCTCGTCGTGTACGTTCGAATTCGTCCACTGTCGCATAATAAAGGGCTTGGGAGGGACAAACCGTCGCACACATGGGCTTTTTCCCGATGCTTGTCCGGTCATAACAAAGGTCGCACTTCATCATCTGATCGATTTCGGCGAAAT
>DAOMZH010001410.1:0-2471 GCA_035437985.1 Polyangium sp. (in: bacteria)
CGCCGCAAGCTGCTCTCCACGACTCCCTCGCGCGCTGATTTGAATTTCTGTGCCCGTGCGGTCGATGTGCAGCTCGAGGGAGATCGGTTCCGGTGCGCTCATGTAAAACGATGACCATTGTATACGATCACGTTACGAGCGAACAAGAAAAATAAATCGGTATGTGGAAAAGAGACAATGCCGGGGCGAAGAGGGTGGTGGGGATCGATTGTCTCGGCAATCGATCCGAATTTGCCAGCCCGAATTCGACGAAACCGCTGGTATTTCCTAGACAAACCTATTCATTGGGCGTCGTTTCGATCAGGGTTTCACAACCGCAGGTCCCGTCGTCGTATTCGACCCCGATCATCGTTCCGTTTGGTCCAGGCGATTTTATGTCGATCCGACAATCGCCGTGCGGCTGGTGCGAACTCCACCATGCATAATAACCAACCAAAATCACATCTCCCGGCTCGTCGGGCTGATGCCCCGGAAAATGACAAATCTTGCACTTTTCTTCACCGCCCGCGACCGCCGAGCCTGCTGCGACCAACAATGCGGCAATCATTACGAATCCCCCCAACTTTTTCATGGAAAATTTCGTCCTTTCGCGGCCTTTTCGTGGGTCCCGACGCTCCAGTCATGCTGCGCGTCAGATTCATTGCTACCTTCCCACCCCTTCCGATTGTTGGCAAGTATACAGCTTGATTTGGGCAAGCTCCGTCCTGGATGTAGCGACGTCAAGGCTCGACCGACGAGGCAAGCGTACTTGTTTTTCAAAGCGGGATTGTGTTGAAAAATGTTTGATGAAGTACCGTTTTGGTCGTGGTGTGGTGGGAGAGGTGATTGGGGGTCGAGTTTTTTTTGATTTTGGGTGCATGTGGGTACCCCAGGGCGCCAAACCTGTGGTAAGGGCTGCCTTCATGGCAAACCCGAAAGTATTCTTCGACATCGACATCAACGGCCAGGCAGCTGGTCGCATCACGTTTGAACTTTTCGCCGACGTCGTTCCGAAGACGGCGGAGAACTTCCGCGCCTTGTGCACGGGCGAAAAGGGATATGGGTACAAGGGATCGACGTTCCATCGCGTGATTCCGAAGTTCATGTTGCAAGGTGGGGATTTCACCAACCACAACGGTACGGGTGGTAAGTCCATCTATGGGGCGAAGTTCGCGGACGAGAATTTCCAGTTGCGGCATGATCGCCCGGGTCTTCTTTCGATGGCCAACGCGGGACCGAACACGAACGGCTCGCAGTTCTTCGTCACGACGGTCGTAACGAGCTGGCTCGACGGCAAACATGTCGTATTTGGTCAGGTCGTGTCGGGGATGGAGATTGTCCAGAAGATCGAATCGATGGGTTCGCAGAGCGGCAAGACGTCTGCGAAGATCAGCATCAGCGATTGTGGACTTGCCTGATCTAGCCTGACTGAATTGCGCGTTCGCCGCGACCCGATTGCTCGAGGGGAAAAAAATCTCGGAGCGGTCGAGGTCGCGGTTTGCATTTTGTATTTTCGAGATTGGCGATCTCTTGGGCCTTGAATTTTCGGCGCCGATACGCTTTAGTGAACATCATCGGCGTCTCGTGCACCGAACGCTTGTCATTTCTTCCCTAGGAGCGACTTCATGACGAAACGACCCCTTCTGCATTCCGGAACGTACACTCTTGGTCTTGTCGCCTCGATTTCAGTCGCTACGGCGTTGTCGGGCGCATCTTGCAGTGATCCTCCCAAGACGACGGATACGTCATCGACTTCGTCGAGTTCGAGCGGCATGGGCGGTGAAGGCGGAGGGGCGAGTAGTTCGACTGGCGGTATGGGGGTTGGTGGTGAAGGCGGGTTCAACCCGGGCGTTTGTCCGTGTACTGATTTCCCTGCGGATCCCGTATTCCTCGACGGCCTCACCCCCGACGTGCACACCGCAATCACCGGGACTCCTCCGACGATGGAACTCGGGTGCATTTCCGAACCAGCCCCCGACGCGATGGTTCCGCGCAACTGGACGCCATTGCTCATCGAATTCAGCCCGGCTCTTGGGCAAAATGTCTACCAGATAAAACTCGAAGTCGACAATCAAATCAATCCGCTCGTCGTGTATACGACGAAATATAGTTACACGATGCCCACGGCCATGTGGACGAGTTTGACGAGCCACAGCGCGGGCCACGACGTCAAAATCTCCGTGACCACGATGAAATGGGAAAATGGGGCGATTGTCGAGGGGCCGTATAATTCGGCACCATCGACCCTGCATATCGCCCCCATCGATGCTCCAGGATCCATTGTCTATTGGGGGCATAATCCCGGGAACAACGAGATCACGATTCGCGGGTTCACGGTTGGCGATCTGACGCCCAAGGTGGTTCTCAGCAATGCGGTTGCCGGGACGAACTCGGGCGGTAAAGTCACCGGTTGCATGTCGTGCCATGCGTCGTCGCCTGATGGCCAGCTCATGTTTTACTCATCATCGGATCCACCGGATTATTATCGTTGC
>DAOMZH010001411.1:0-2471 GCA_035437985.1 Polyangium sp. (in: bacteria)
GTTTGGCGGGGTGGTTCGAATTTTTTTTATTGCGTCGCAAATTGGCGCAGCGTATTGGCTGGGCGAGTTTGGCGTGGTCATTTCTGGCGGCGGCGATTGGGGCGGCGATTGCGGGTTGTTTGGCGGGGTTGGGTGCGAAATGGGCGCTCGCAATGGTTTGGCCGAGCGCACCAGCGTATGTCGTGGCGGTACCTGTGTGCGGATTGTTTGGCGTTGTGTACTTCGTCGTGGCCGCTCTGTTTGGCGTGGCGCAGGCGCAAAACATCATGCGCCGAATCCAGAGAGTGGTTTTGCGGAGGCGTTGACCGTCGCCTCCGAGCTTGGACTGAAATCAGGCACGATTCTGGACAAGGTTCGCGCTGATGTGGTAAGCGTATCCGAGCCTCGATATGCCCCCCACCCCGTTTGATCAGCTCGAGCAAGGAACTTTGTTCCACGGGCGATATCGCATCGGTCGGCGTATTGGTGCAGGCGCGATGGGCGCGGTGTACGAGGTCGTGGACGAAACGACGCAGAGCCTTCGGGCCTTGAAAGTCATGCAACCGGCGCTCGTTCGCGAGGCGGTGCATCGCGAGCGATTTGCCCAAGAAGCGAAGATCACCGGCAAGATCGAAAGTGATCACATCGTTCGGGTGCTCGATGCGGGAATCGAGCCGAGCACGGGAATGCCGTTTCTCACAATGGACCTCTTGCGTGGGGAAACCTTGGCGCGGGAGCTCGAACGACGCGTCGTTCTGCCAGCTGTCGATGTAAAGCGATACTTGCAGCAAATCTCGTTTGCCCTAACGAAAACGCATGCGGCTGGCATCGTGCATCGCGACTTGAAACCCGAGAACCTATTCGTAACGACACGCGACGATGGCTCACCTTGTCTGAAGATTCTCGATTTTGGAATCGCCAAAGTCGTAGCCGGAACCAATCAAGCGAAGGCCACACGCGTGGGAACACCGCTCTACATGGCCCCGGAACAGCTCGAGGGCCGCGGAACGGTTGGACCTCAAACGGATGTTCATGCGCTCGCGCATATTGCGTACGAGTTGCTCGTTGGCGAGGCGTATTGGGAGGAGGAGTCACGCAGTCAGGAAGGTCTGGTTCCATTTTTCCAAACGCTGGCTGCAGGACCGGTGGAGTTGCCGAGTGTTCGCGCGTTACGTCGGCGTAGCCTGAAATTGCCAGCGAATTTCGATCCGTGGTTTTTGCGAGCCGTGGCGCGCAAGCCTCAGGACCGTTTTGCTTCGACAAACGAGTTCGTCCAAGCGTTCGACCGCGTCTGCGATAATCGCAAGAATTTTGGGGAGATCACGATAGCGGCAGGACCTCTGGTGCAGGCATTGCAGGCACCTCCGCCCATCGATTCGGACGAGGTGAAAACCGTGGTTCGTCCCGTAAAACATCCGGTTCCGGAAGTGTCGAATACAGCGGATCGGAATTTCGATGCGGCGACGACGATCCCTCGTCCACTCAAACGATTGAATCGTCAGATGCAAGGGGCCATTGTTGGGGTCGTTGTGGCGGGTATTGCCTTACTCGTCGTCATTGTGTGGAAAGCCAGGTCGACGAAACAGGCGGAAAACGTGGTCGAAGCTGCTCCCGGGATGAGTGTCTCTTCTCCGGCGATGGCGGATCCAGTACCGGTAGCGGTCAAAGACGCTGCTCGAGCTGTTGATTCCGTGATGGTCGAGTCTGCTGCTGTGCCTTCGGCCACGTCACCGCCAACGTCGGCTCCGACGACCACAGCAGCGCCGCATTCTACTGGCGGCCGTCATGTGTCGTCTTCACTTGGTCCAACCTCGCAACCAACTACCCCCAAACCCAAGTCGACCTCAAAAATCAAGCGGCCTGGCGTTCCGTATTGAATTGCAAAGATTCAAGGCGGCGGAGGTGCGGGGCATGTCGTACTGCCATTGAAATAGACCATCTTGATCGCTGGAGCCGTGCAGGAAGGCGCGGAAGCGTTGCACTTGACGCAATCGTAGGTTTGCGAATGCCTCACGAGGGTACTGTCACAATAGGCGTCGCAATCGACCAGGGATGGACATACCGCGGGCGTTACAGATAGAAAAACGCGCACGCCATTGTAAAAAATCTCCATAGGGCCGCCTCCCGACAAACAAGCCGATCCTGCATTCGTGATGCAATCCTGCTGGGTACCCATCGTTCCGTAGGGGATAGTCCCGTCGCAGCAGACCGGAATGCAAGTCCCGCTGGGCTGCACGCATTGTGCGTGGTTGGGCATGATCGGCTCGTGATCGAAATAGTCTTGAAAAACCCCCGATGGTTCGCATGCTGCGGCTGCTTGTTGCTCACATAAGCGAAAGCCTGCCGTTTTGGGGAGTTGTGCGGCCGAACCACTGCAACAGACCGTGCTGCAGGTAAAACACGTATTGTTCATGCAACACGCTTGGCTTCCGACGTCCCGCATACCTCCACCAAAGGTTATCCAGTAAATATTTCCGGCACCGCAGGCATCG
>DAOMZH010001412.1:0-2467 GCA_035437985.1 Polyangium sp. (in: bacteria)
GTCCCACGCTTGCTTGCAACATCATGAGCGAGGGCAAACCCATCCGTCCCGATGGACTGCATTTCGATGGCGGCGGCGCCGAAGATACCGCCCGCTGGGTGCTCGATGAATTATGGCGTATTCGGAGAACTTCGCAACCCGAATGAACGCGTTTTACCACGGATAACGATAACCAACGTCGAATTCCACGTTGTCCAGTCGCTCCGCAACTTGTTCGAATAGCCCCAGACGACTGTAATGGTACGACGCTTCGATGAAAAAGATTTTTTTCGCGATCCGAAAATCCGTTCCCGCCGACAAACGCGTATCGTGCGCAGTCCCTGTGCCTTTGCGCGTCGAGAGCTTGTTGATTTGCAAAAGCAAACCATATTCGACATAAGGCATGAACGTCGAATCCGGCGATTTGGTTCCTCCCAAGTAGTGCTTGAGCAAGAGCCCATAACCAACTTGATGCAGATGCGATTCGCCCGGGTAATATCGATACGAAAGATTGATGCCAATCACGAATGACGGCTTCAAAAAGAATTCGTACGCTCCAAAAAGCCCCGTGCCCACGTGCGCAAGCTTGGCGTACGGGAACGGATCGAACAGAAATGTTTGCAGACTCGGCCCAATTCGCAAAGAACGCGTGTGAAACGTCGGCTTGGGTGGCGTTATGACCGGAGCTACCACCGTCGGAGCCGGCACATTGGGCTGACTCAATGGCGGCGATACGGGCGGTGGAGCAACAGGGTTTGGCGGCGGAGGAGCCACGATGGGCACAAGAGCATCGGGCGCCGGGGTACTCGATGGCGGCGGTGGCGGATTCGGCACCGGCGTCTCGACCGACGGCTGTGGCGCCACGACTTCGGGCACGGGCTGCTGCGCGGCAGCAACGTTCGTCACGAGCCCGCACAGAAACGCAGAATAAACAAAAAGCGCAGACGATCGGATCGATGAGTGCATGGGACGACGCACCTTGCCACGTTTTCGCGTTCACCGGAAGACCCTCGATGAATGTCTTTCGGAAAACCCAACTCCCTTCGAGACGAGCGCCATGACGTCACGGAAGTCGGTAACATTGCATCTTTGGCAAGTTCGGCCAGACGAACGACAAGCTTGAATTCGGCGTATGACCAGATCTTTCATCCATCATTGTGGGGCACGCGGCTATCAATTGTGAAATCGACGGAGTTTTTCCTGGTCAAGAGACTCATGCTGCAGACCATATGTTGGCAAATTCTTCGTTTTTCGACGATTAACGGCGTTCTTCCTGGCAATACATTACGCTGACGTGAGCTGCTCATCGCCGCGATCGTTCGAATGCTTGACACGTGAAAATCGTGCGGGGGGGATTGACGGAACGGAATAGGTTTGTCTTCATGTCGAAGCACGATTCGAAGGGTCGACGAGTCGACGAGTCGTTTGGACGCGCCAAACCATCGTTGCCGCCGGGCACCTCGAACTGCTCGCTGGGCCCAGAGCCAGAGAGGTTGAAGAATGAGCGCTGTTTCCTCGATGACGACGACAATCGGGAGCCACCTTGGCCGCACGACTGCTTTCTTTCTCCTCGCGTTTTTTGCCGGATGCGCCGAATCAGGCAATGAGAATGAAGGCGTGACCGCAACGGCACCAAGCTTTGCCGATTTCGAGGCCCAAACGTATCGGGAGCCGGAAACCGGAATCCATATCGTCGATGGGGATACTCCGATCGACGATATCAAGAAGCTCGAAGAGTTTTACGAAAAATACGTGCAACAAGGATCGCTCATCGTGCACCGCGACGGCGGAGCGGACGCCAAATGGAACAACACGCAAAAAAAGCAATTGACGTATTGCGTGAGCACCACGTTTGGTTCGCGATACCAAACCGCCGTGACGGCCATGGCCGACGCTTCGGCAGCCTGGGAACAAGTCACGGACGTGAAATACACCCATATCACCGATCAGGACGCAAATTGCAATGCTAGCAATACCCACGTTCTTTTCGACGTACGCCCAACGAGCGGCGGTGGATACATGGCCCGGGCGTTCTTTCCAAACGATTCTCGATCGAGCCGCAACGTTCTCATCGATACGACTTCGTTCACCACGACCGGCAATCCCACGTTGACGGGCGTTTTGCGCCACGAACTCGGTCATACCCTGGGTTTCCGGCACGAACACACCCGTCCCGAAGCGGGCACTTGCTTCGAGGACAACAATTGGCGACCACTCACGCCTTATGATTCCGCATCCGTCATGCATTACCCGCAATGCAATGGTCCGGGAGACCGAACCTTGAGTTTGACGCCCAAAGACATTCAAGGCGCTGTGCTCTTGTACGGTGAACCAAGTGGCGGTGGTGGTGGCGGTGGGGGTGGGGGTGGAGATGGCGGTGCTGGCGGTGCGGGAGGCGGCGGTCCAGGCGATCGTTCGACCGGGATGCCCATCACGATGACCCGGAATGGTGCAGTCGTGTAAAGACAGGACGTACAGCTTCCGCCCG
>DAOMZH010001413.1:0-2466 GCA_035437985.1 Polyangium sp. (in: bacteria)
GTTATTGCACGACGACGAAATTGCCGAAGTGCGCCATCTTTTCCGTGACGCTTGAGCCACGTCACATTTCCCAAATCTGGCCACGTCTCAGGTTCACGGTGTACCATGCCGCCGCCCAAGGTCCTGGGCCCGTGTGATGCACCTGCAATGACTCAGAAACCCCCTGCTCCTCCGAGTTCTTCTGCCCATCCGTTCGTCGTCGCTTTGCTCCTGTTCGGATCAGGTTTGTCCGCGCTCGTGTACCAAACGGCATGGCAACGCGAGCTCCGTCTCGTGTTCGGTTCATCCACGGCTGCGAGCGCCGCCGTCTTGGCTATCTTCATTGGTGGAGCTGGCGCCGGAAGCTTGCTCTTGGGTCGTCGCAGCGATGCAACTCCGCGGCCCTTGCTCATGTACGCCAAGCTCGAAGTGGGCATTGCCGCGTTTGCCGCCGCGAGTCCTTTTTTGATCGACGCTGCGCGATTCATTTATCGCTCGGCTGGAGGTACGTTTCACCTCGGAATGACGTTTGGCACGGTATTACGATTGGTGCTCGCCGGCATCGTCATTGGTTTGCCCACGGTCCTCATGGGCGGAACATTGCCTGCTGCCGCCCGGAGCGCAGAGAGCGCCAAAGACAAGCAACGCAAAGCCGTCGGCTGGCTTTATGCAGCCAATACCCTCGGAGCCGTCACTGGCGCAGCATTGTGCACGCTCGTATTGTTGGAGCGTCTTGGAACGCGCGCGGCATTGTGGTCGGCAGCCATTCTCAATGCCTTCGTTGCTTTGTGCGGCCTCTTGATTGACAGTCGACTCGCCCCGACGCCGGAAGAATCCTCCGAGGCCCCGGAAGAATCGGAATTGGCCGACAAAAAATCTCGCTTGCCCGCACAATTCGTGCTCTTTTTTGCGGGTTTGTCCGGCTTCGTGTTTTTTTGGCTCGAGCTTGCTTGGTATCGACTGCTCGGCCCATTGCTCGGCGGCACCGTATATACGTTTGGCGTCATTCTCGCGGTCGTGCTCCTGGGCATTGGCCTTGGTGGCCTTCTGTATCCGTTGTTTTTCCGGAAAACCGAACCCACTCCGCGAAGTCTGGCTCTCACGGCAGCTCTCGAAGCGCTTCTTGTCGCGCTGCCTTATGCATTTGGCGATCGTCTGGGGCTCTTGACGATGGCCATGCGCCCCGTTGGTGATGGAGAACATCCCATTGGACTCTGGGATTTCATTCCTGGCTGGCTACTCATCATTGGCGTCATGGCGTTTCCCGCTTCGCTCGTGGCCGGAGCGCAATACCCGATGCTCGTAGCGCTCATTGGCCAGGGTCGAAAAAAAGTGGGTACGGATCTTGGTTCGGTAGGTGCTTACAACACGCTTGGCGCAATGGCTGGCGCATTGTTGGGCGGCTTTTTCCTGATTCCCTCGTTTACCGCCCCCGGCTCCATGAGACTCGTATGTTTCGTGCTCATTGGAATGGCTGCGGCGTCGGGATATCATGCCCTGCGTAATCCCGCGGTGCGCATCATGATCGCCGCGCCAATCTTTTCCATTCTGACGTTGGTCGCGCTGTCCGCCACGGGCCCCACCGCTGTTCTTCGTCATACGCCGATTGGCGCGGGACGCGTGGATCGCGGCGTTCTCGCGACTCCCAATGCCGCCAAAATCTGGTTCGAAGATAGTCGTCGCCTCATTGCGTGGCAAACCGAAGGACGCGAAAGCAGCGTGGCCATCGATACGACCGACGGCATTGCCATGGTCGTCAATGGCAAAATCGACGGCAATGCGCATGGTGATGCCACAACGCAGGTCATGGGCGGCTTGCTTGGCGCCATTTTGCATCCCAATCCGAAAAACGCCATGGTCATCGGGTTTGGCACGGGCAGTTCCGCCGGATGGCTCGGCAAAGTCCCCAGCATCGACCAGGTCGACGTCGCGGAACTCGAACCCTCCATGTTCGAGATTGGTCGGCGTTGCGCGCTCGTTAATGAAAACGTCCTCGAAAACCCCAAAGTCAAGCGCATCGTTGGCGACGCTCGCGAGATTCTGCCCACGGTACCGCGAAAATACGACGTCATTTTTTCCGAGCCGTCGAATCCTTATCGCGCGGGCGTAGCCAGCTTGTTCACGCGCGAGTATTACCAGGCAGCCAAGAAAAAACTCGAACCGGGTGGCCTTTTCGTGCAATGGGTGCAGATGTACGAAATCGACACGGAGACGTTGAGCACTTTGTATGCAACGTTGGCGTCGGAGTTTCCGTCCGTCGAAACGTGGTACCTTGGATTCAGCGACTTGGCTTTGGTTGGTTCGGAAAAACCCCTCGAGCACGACGTGGCCATGCTAAAGGGAAAACTCGCGGCCGAACCTTATTATCGAGCCCTCCGAGATGCGTGGCGAACCGAAGGCGTCGACGGGCTTTTTGCCCATTTCGTCACCGGTCCAGCTTTAGCTCGCAACTTCGCAGATGCGCCCGGGGAGATTTACAATACCGAT
>DAOMZH010001414.1:0-2465 GCA_035437985.1 Polyangium sp. (in: bacteria)
AGGCGCATCTTTCGTTACGAGGAAGTACCGCGAGCCTCGATGTGTGAAGCGCGGCATTTCGGGTTCAGCAAGCTGCTGCGCGTCGAGGTCGAAGGCTTCGAGGCGCTCATAAAGGTCGCTAGCCGAAACGCCGTCCTTCAGGAGCTCCGCAACGATGTCAGCGAGCTTTACCCCTGTGGAATCAGTCACGATTTGCTTCACGACGAGAACGAGTTGTTCGTATGGACTCGCCCAAAGCTGCTCGAGTCCGTGGATCTCCACCTCATTTGCGAGCATTCGAGTCGCCTTCACCTCGAGCGCGTGGCTGCCATTGATGAAGTCTTGAGGTCGAGCGTCAGGACCGGTCCAGCAGCGAAGCGCCTTCGGATTTCGCTTCACGAGAATACAAAGTTCGTGAAGTTCTCCAAAGAGCCCGACTAGCATTGCCTCGCTCTTCGCTCCCGCGCGATTGAACATTTCCTGCCAATTGCGTATTGCGTCGAGCGATGCTCGGGCAGGATTCGGGTTCGTGGAAACCTGCTCGAGCACAGCACCCGCAAACCGACGAAAAACACCGTGAAAGTCGGGATTCGTGCACCGAAGGACCAAGTAACGGCGCATCGATGCGCCGACTCCCTGCGTACGGATGACGACCTTGACGCCCCGTGTCCGATGGTGATTTCCGAGTGCGAGGTCATCGATTACAGGGAACAACAATTCCCTGCACCCGTCCTCGATTGCCAACATCATGTTGGAGTCGTGTACCCCGAAATCGGCGAGCGATCGCATGAACCCGACGCCCGTATCGCCCGCCTCCATCGTACGCCAGGCTTGCTCCAACTCGTTTGCGAGCGTCATCCGTCGTCGTCCTCCACAGTAATTTCTTCTAACTCGACGTCGTCGATAGGCGGTGCGGGGAGTTGTACTTGAATATAATCTTCACCCATACTCTTCACCTTCGAATCAGGGAATGCGAGGGCTAGCCCCAGAATGTGCTCACTGGCATCCAATGGGTCTCTCGGCCGCGACCGCAGTTTTTCCTGACTCACGGATTCGCTCCCTCGAGCGGGTTTCTGTGGTTTCGAATCTTTGTCGATGGGCACCAATATAAGCAACGGTTCGCTGTCAGCAGGGCGCTTTGGCTGCTTGTGCTTAGAATCGTTTTTGGGGAGTTGCTGCAACTGCTGCTCCGGTGAAAGGCCTAAACGAAAATTCTCCTGTGTCGTAATGGTTCCAAGATCCACTCCCTCGCCGCGATCTTGTAACTTCGAACGATTGACGGGAGCAACTTCGAGCGACCCTAAACGTGCCTTGGCGCTGGACGCATCTTTGAGCGAGATAACGGCCACCGTCCAGCTCTTGTATTCACTGCGGCTGTTTTGCTTCTCGATGTATTTGCGTAAAAACTCGCGACGAAGCTCCGTGTGACCGTCGTGGCACTCGTACCGATTGAGGAATGTCAACACTCGTTCGACGGGCACGCCAGTTGCCACCCAATGCGCTCCATCCTTCGTGAAACGAGGAGTCAAAGCCTCGACGAGCGAAGCCCCCGCATCCCAGTTGTTGCGCAGCCATTCTCGATTACGATGATGGAAGATTGTCGTTTGTCGTGTACTTCTTGCGTAGTCGATCTGCACGGTCATGGCGTGCTGCATCTTCAATCGCGAAGTCACCGCCAACGTTGGATGCCTCCTTATTCGAACTGCGAACTGGAGGGGTGTCACGTTGTCGTCTTGGTATCGCGCAATGTCATGGCGGAGATCTTGCTGGACGGTGGGGAGGTCATGGAAAGCTTGTCGTAACTCGTCGGTCATCCAAATTCGGGACAAATCTTCGTAACCGAACCGATAACCGAACCAGCGCCCCATTTGCAGAAGAGTGTCATACGCGCTCGCGCTCCTGACGAAGTAGCTGACCATGAGCCCTTCGAGCGTCAGGCCGCGGGAGAGGGTATTTCCACCAACTGCGATATGAACCACCTCATCGGCGTCGGTAATCTCGGCTTCTTCCTTGTACAGGAGCCGATCGTTGCTTTGGCTGTTATCGACGACCACGCGCAGCCGCTCGAGTACCTTCCCAAGATGCGCCTCGACTGTAGCAAACGGCACTGGATCCAATTCGTCTCGGCGAACCTTCGGATGCTCATCGAGCCATAACTTTTCCAACCGTGCTCGTGTCGCGGATTTGTCTAGCGAACGTCGTAGCTGCTTGATCTCCGCGTCGATGCGGTCCTTCAGCGCTCGGTGCGCTGGAAGACTCATCGTCGTGTGCACGAGCATGCTCGAATGCTTCATGCGATGACCTCGCGCCCAACGCGCGGCGGTTGCGAGCAAGAAATACTCGATTGCTTCACGCAAAGAATCCGGCACGATGGGCGAAAACGCATCGACATCCGCGCGGCCTTTCGGACGTAGAAATTGGACTTCGTCGTCTTTCACCCGACGGAACATGTCCGGCGGTCGGGGAACCTCTGCGTCATCGTTCTC
>DAOMZH010001415.1:0-2464 GCA_035437985.1 Polyangium sp. (in: bacteria)
ACCTTCCAAATTCGTTCCGCGCAGATCCGCGCCGGCCCAATCGACATTTGTAAAATCCCGGCCACGCAGATCCTGTCCCGAAAAATCAACGCGTGCCAAGCTTTCACCGAGGCGCTGCAACACGAGCGTTGCGTTTTTAATCACAATTCCCTTTTCGTGGCTCGATAATTTTTCGCGCGCCCACGGCACGACATTCTTGCGGGTCGCCATGGCCGCAAAAAAATCGGCCATCAATGCGCTCATTTCATCCACATCGAGCAGCGCAGGCTCAGCACCTTGCATAAAACCCTGCGCCGCCTCGCGCGCGACAAGCCACTCCATCACCGATCGATGCACAAAAGAAAAACGTCCCTCAGTGTTACGCACAAGGAGGGATGCCGAACCAAAGATATGCGCAATCACATTCGGATCCAGCGCAGGTTCGTCGAGCGTCCGCATGGCTTCGGTGAGGACATCCCGAATTTGATTGACACTCACTTCTTTGGCTTTGGCATGCCACATCGATAAAGCCAACGCCGTCACGCCTTTGCCGAGCGCACCGCGCGAAATGCCTTGTTGCGTGGTGATCCGCAACGATCGTTGATGCTCAAAATCCAACCAATCCTTCACCAACATATCGTATAGATCCGCCGCGGTGATGGTTCCGCGCTTCTTAGCATCACGTAAGTTCGCTTCCGGGATTCGCGCAATGAATCCGAGCATCCGCGGATTGTGCGACAATCCCAGCAAATCCTGGACGTCATCAATGAGGGCATAGCGCTCGTTCGCGGCTCGATCATCCAAAAGGAAGTTGCTTAAATACTGACGGATGTGCAGTTCGCCAAAGGGTTCCAGCATGACCAACCGAAACCCCGGAATCTTTTGCGCGTGCTCCGCCAGCGCCAGTTTTACCTGGCGATCATTCAAAAAATGCTCGCGGCGACTCGAAAGCAGCACTTTGGCCGATCCACCCTGTGCCGCAGACAAAACAGTATTAAAATGCGCCGTCACCGTATCGTAAGTGACACGATCGGCCAATTCATCGAATCCATCGAATAGGAGGGCAATGCGCCCTTCCTCAAGCAAATACTGAAATGCCCGAAAGCTGTAGCCCGGGACATCCGCTTTCGCGAAATGTGCCCCGAGCAGCTCTGCCAAGTCGTGTCGTTTTTCCAGCTGATGCATTTCCACGAGCACCGGCCAGGTCGGATGTTTTTCCACGTGCATCCGGCGCGCGAGCTCCCGCAAAAGAAACGTCTTGCCCGCACCGAATTCACCCAGCACCAATGCAAACCGTCGCTGGTCGGGCGAATCGATCAAATCCCATAAGTACTTCAGCGCATTCCCAACACGAGTTCGTTCCAAGTTGCCAGAGACTTCATACGAGGCTGGCGCATCGACGTACATTTCCGGAGGGTAAACCTCACTGCCCGACAAGCGATTGGTTTGCCATTCCAAATACGGCGTGAGGTCGAAAAGACCCTGGTATGCCGAAACCGTTTCGAGCATAATCCCGTTACGATGCGCTTCGGCACGCAAATCCCGCGGAGCCACGTCGCCGCGGTGCACGATCGTGGAGCGCATATAGGGAAATCGCTCACGGAAAGTACGTTCGACGTGAACGCAAAACATCTGCATGATATCTGCAGAAATCGGTTTGTCGAGTGCCGCAACGAGCGATGTATCGGAAAAACCATTGCGATTAGTTTCGACTTCGAGCACCCCCGAAAGGGGAAGATCGACCCGGTGCCGCGTAATAGTGGCGTTCGGATAGCGCAATTCGACGATTCTTTCGACTTTGTCGAGGAACGGATTTGGGTCATCGGTTCCGACGGGATCATCTTTTCGCAAACACAAGACTGCATCGCGCTCCGCGTTCTGAAATTCCTTTAGACCAATCGACCTCGCTTCCCCCGCAACCTCATTACGTGTGGCATCTGCCGCAGCGCGCGCCTTCGTCGTCCAGTCTTCTCGCTTCTCCTTATCCCAAGGCTCCCGCAACCTTTTCACAACCGGGCCAAATTCGCCGAGATTCTTCTCTTGTTGCCATTGCTCTATCACATCCGCGGCTCCGCGCGAGAGCGCAGCGCGAAGCACTGATAGCGGAAGGACGTCCTCCGGCAGCAAGACCTCGCGTGTCCATTGCCGAGCGCGTTCGATCTTCGATTCGTCCTCAATCCCCACCATTAATCGCGAAAGACGTCGCTGCCTCGCGCTTTCTGCTCGGGGTATTTCTGGCGCTTGTTCGGCCACGAAGCCCTTGAATGTCTTGAGTTTTTGAAAATCGCTGCTGCCTTGCTTTTCGAGCCTCGCGCCTACTGCATCCACCCACTCGGCATATTTCGGCTCGATACCTCGATAAACCAACGATGCCGCGGCAAACGGCCGAAGAACCGGGGTGATCTCATAAGGCGTCGAATCACCGGGAGGTTTTGATCCGAAATCGATGTCAGCAACAACCATCCCTTCTTCGCCTTTTTCCAAC
>DAOMZH010001416.1:0-2452 GCA_035437985.1 Polyangium sp. (in: bacteria)
GAATTCAGCTTGTAGCGCGTTTGCACGAGCTTCGGTGTCACTTGGCCACGTTTTCGCACGGAGAGCAACGATTGCATCAACCAGATTCGAGTCATCAAGGAGCGAACTAACATTTATATTTTCGCTCTGCCCCGCGGAAGCAATGGCTCGCGCACTCCAAAGTTTTCGTTGGGCGGACTCGGTGCGCAGCTCTGATTCGGGCGCGTTTCGTGCCCAAATGAGAAATTGAAGATAATCTTTTTGCCACTGCGACCAGTCGCGCACCGCGAATTTTTCCCATAGTTTTTTGATCTCTTCGTCGGTCAGCATGTCGATGCCCCCATGATTGTTGCTACGCTTCGAACAATGAACGGCATGCGTCCTCCAGTAGACGTCGCTTTCTTCTGCCGAGCGACAAGCAGTTTCTTCTCGTCCACGATGACATATACGCATGCACGAAAAAGATTCATGGTTCCGCTGTGTTTCCTGTGCGGCTTGCGAGCGATGTATTCCGCGCAGCGTACGATAGCAAAACATCGAGGGAGATGGGTAGTCCCATTTGTACTTCAGGTTCACTGTTGGAGCGTCGGGGTGTAGCCAACGCGGCCTCGCTTCGGGCGTGTATGGCCATGTCATGGTTGTTCACAGCACTTGCCCCCGCGTTTCATCCTGATGTACCATCGCCGCGTGCCGGAGTTCCCCGTCATCAAGCACTTGCCGCTCACCAGTCCCGAGCTTTTCTTTGGGCGTGACGAGGAGCTTGGTTGGCTCGAGAAATGCTGGACCGAGCGGGTCTTCGTCGCGAGCATCTCGGCGTGGGGTGGAGTTGGCAAGACGTCGCTCGTGACAAAGTGGTTGTGCACGATGCGCGATGCTGGCTGGTCGGGTGCCGAGCGCGTATTCGTGTGGTCGTTTTACGGGCAGGGCATGCGCACGGCGGGATCTTCGGACGGGTTTTTCGCCGAGGCGCTGAAGGCGTTTGGTGACCCCGATCCATTGCTGGGATCTCCATGGGAAAAAGGCGAACGTTTGGCGAGGCTTATCCAGGAAAAACGCACGTTGCTCGTATTGGATGGCGTCGAGCCGATGCAATGGGGCCCCGGCGAGCAAGACGGGCGCTTCAAGGATCCAGCACTGCAGACGTTGGTGCAGGCGCTGGCGTTGCAGAACACTGGGCTGCTTTTGCTGACGAGTCGATTGCCTATTCGCGATGCGGAGGCATTTGCGGGGACGAAGGTCCAATCGAAGGCGCTGCGGCATTTGTCGGAGGAAGCGGGCGCGGAGGTTTTGCGAGCGAGAGGTGCGAAGGGCACCGAAGAGGAATTGCGGGCGGCGGTGAGGGAGTACGAGGGGCATGCGCTCGCGTTGACGTTGCTTGGGTCGTACATTCGCCGGGCGCAAATGGGCGACATTCGCCGGCGCGATCGCATTTCGCCGCTCCAGGGAAAACCAGCGCAGCGGATGATGGCGATATATGAAGAATGGTTTTCGGGACGTTTGGAGCTGACCATTTTGCAATTGATGGGATTCTTCGATCGACCAGCCTCGAAAGATGAAATGGACGCGCTGCGGGCATTGCCGTGGATTGACGGCTTGACGGATGGGCTGGAAGGGATTCTCGAAAGCGATTGGAACGAAGCTGTAACGACTTTGCGCGACGTGGGGTTGATGTCGGCGGCGAAGTTCGACCATGACGAGACGCTCGATGCTCATCCGCTCGTGCGCCAGCATTTCGGGGAGCTACTCGAGCAGGACAATCTTGACGCTTATCGCGAAGGCCATCGGCGATTGTACGAGTTTCTGCAAAAGAAAGCGCCTCCGTTCCCAGATACGCTGGCCGATATGGAGCCGCTGTACAAGGCGGTCGTGCACGGGTGTTTGGCGCGGAAGAACCAGGAAGCGCTCGGCGAAGTTTGGTTGCGGCGCATACGGCGCGAAAATGCGCATTTCAGTATCCATAGGCTCGGTGCTTTTGGCAATGAAGTTGCTATGTTGTCGGCGTCTTTTGATCCCCCATGGGAGCACTTGGCGCAGGGCTTGAGTGAGTCGGCGCAGGCGGTTGTGTTGAATGAAGCTGGATTTGCGCTTCGCGCGCTTGGGCGCTTGCGGGAAGCAACCACGTTGCTGCGCGTCGGATTGGAACACGATATTGCGATGGAAGAATGGGAAAATGCTGCCATTGCCAGTTCCAACCTCAGCGATGTTCTCAAGTCTCGTGGGCTTTTGCGCGACGCGCTCGAATCCGCGCGCCATAGCGTCGAGATGGCCGACAAGAGCAACGATGACGAGCAACGCATTGATAAACGAACCACGCTCGCCGACGTGCAACACCTCATGGGCTGGCGCGACGAAGCGCTGGCGTCGTTCGAAGAAGCGGAACGGATGCAGAAGGATTGGCAGCCCGAGCATCCGCAACTCTATTCGGTTCGGTATAACGATCTGCTGCTCGAGTTGGGGCGGGCGCCCGAGGTGC
>DAOMZH010001417.1:0-2451 GCA_035437985.1 Polyangium sp. (in: bacteria)
CAGACCAACCCGAACGCTCGCGCGCCGTCCAGTCCCAGTCTCACCCAAAAAAATACTCCCGTAAACAAAAATCGTCCACGCCTCCTCCAACCCGCTCGATTGCCGCTTTTTTATCCATTTCGCATAACCCCGCCAGCACCAAACATCCCACCGTCTGGCACGAACTGCCAACGCAAAACACCCGAAAAGAAGCTTACCCAGCCGAGTCGCCCTCCTGTCCGCTGCCTCAATACCAAATTTGTGTCGACATTTCGAAGTCAACGATGATATGAACGCAGACAGTATGCCCGAATTAACCCGAGAAGACATTTTGTCGCGCATGTCGGACTATTTGCGTCAAAATCTAGACAGACCCATCCCCACGTCATTGTCGGCGACAACACGCATCGTGAACGATTTGCACCTCGATTCAATGGAGGGCGCGCAGTTGCTCACGGATCTGGAAGATCATTATGAAGTGACCATTGCCGTGAGCGTTCTTCAGCGAGCGGAGACATTGGGTGATGTAGCCACGAGCGTCATGTCAGCGCTCGAAGCGGCAAGGCGCACATGACGACACGACCATCGCCGTCCACGCTCGTGGAGGCGCTCGAGGCGGTTGCGTCACGGCACGATTTGGGGTTTTCGCATTGGGTCGACGAAACGCGTCCAGCCGATTTCGTTTCGCACGCCGATTTGTGGCGACGAGCAAGATGTTTGGCAGCGGCGTGTCTGGACATGGGCCTTGCGCCGGGGGATCGCATTGCGCTTATTCTTCCAGATTCGGCGCAATTCATTGCCGCGATGTTTGGTTGCATGATCGCCGGAATGATTGCGGTGCCGGTGTATCCGCCAATGAATCTGAACCAGCTCGCGACATATTTGACGAATACTTCGCTCATACTACGTCGGGCAGGTTGTCGTCTGGTCATCACCGACAGACAGGTTCGCGTGGCGCTCGGAACGCTCATGAGCGAGGTTCCTGGACTTCGAAGCGTTGAAGAAATCACCGTGCTGGAAGAACGAGTGGATACGCATGTGGAACCTCGTATTGCTCCCCCCCAGGCGGATTCTATAGCATTTTTGCAATTCACTTCGGGAAGCACTTCGCAGCCCAAAGGTGTGGCGCTTACGCATGCGCAACTGCTCGCGAATATCAATGCCTTTGGTACCGCGCTCGGAATGCATGACCGGAAGGACGTATCTGCTGTTTCTTGGTTGCCGCTTTATCATGATATGGGCTTGATTGGGCTAGTGTTTGGCTCGATTCGTTTTGCTGTGCACACATTGTTCATTACGCCGCTTCTTTTTTTGAAGCGTCCGTCGACTTGGTTGCGGAAAATATCCGAATTGCGCGCGCAGATATCATTTGCCCCCAATTTCGCTTATGGTCTTTGTGCCAAGCGGATCAAAGACAGCGAGCTCGTGGGGCTCGACTTGTCGTCCATCGAGGTTGCCGGCTGTGGTGCCGAACCAATTCGACGCGCGACGCTCGAGTCTTTCGCCGATCGCTTTGGTCCATTCGGATTTCGGCGTGAAGCGCTGCTACCTTGTTATGGTCTCGCCGAACACTCGTTGGCCGCGACATTTACCGGACGAGGCGCGCCTATGCGTTGTGATACCGTCGATCCAGAGGCGCTTGCAATGGGCGAGGCACGGCCAGGATTGGGAGACAATGCCATTGACGTGGTTTGTTGTGGACGACCTTTCCCGGGTCATGAATTGCGAATCGAAGACGACTCGGGGAGCGAATTGCCCGAAAGGCAAGTTGGGCACATTCGATTAAAAGGGCCGAGCGTGATGAGCGGGTATTGGGACGATCCAGAGATGACGGCAGCGACGTTGCGCGACGGATGGCTCGAGACCGGGGATCTTGGATATGTCAAAAACAACGAGCTTTATGTGTGTGGCCGCCAGAAGGACGTGATCATCGTCCAAGGCCGGAACTATTACCCGAGCGACATTGAATGGCAAGCTGGGGAAGTGCCCGGCGTACGTGCAGGAAACGTGGTTGCGTTTGGGTTATTCGACGCGACATTGGGGCGCGAATGCGTAATCGTCGCGGCCGAAGTGCGCGATCCTCGAGCAGGACAAACCATACGCGACGAGGTCATTGCGCGCGTGCTCGAAGCGTTGTCTCTTCGCGTCGACGAAGTGCTCACCTTGCCTCCGGGTAGTTTGCCCAAAACATCCAGCGGCAAACTTCAGCGCGCGAAAACAGCAGAGTTTTACCGTGTTGGAATGCTTGGACAAACCAATGCGAATTTTGGCAAATTAGGCGTCATCAAGCATTTGGCGGCGTCCCAATGGGGATTCGTCAAGGCGAAACTCTTGAAAGATCGTTAAACGGTAATCAATATGATGGACACGTGGCAAGCATATGATCTCAGTCACTTTCGCACGACGACAGGTGACGATCTCTTCGATGTACACGATCATTTTGCGCGGTGGAGCGCACAATCGCGTCCCGGT
>DAOMZH010001418.1:0-2451 GCA_035437985.1 Polyangium sp. (in: bacteria)
AGCACTCCGTTCCACCGGATTCTCCAGCCGTTGCCGACCTGCAACCCGCTTCCGCATTGGCCGCCTTGTCGGCGTCGAGCCGACCCAAATCGATTCCGGCTGAACCGGAAGCAGGGCCCAAGGCCGAACGTTACACGTTGCTCGAACTGGCATCGCGCAATCCGACGACACCTCCGTCGTCACGAACGAGGCAGGCCGAGAGACCGTCCGCAAGTTTGGCGCAACTGGCGGCAAGTCTGACCGAAGGCCCCAAGACCGAACCGCCCGGTACGCCTCGATTCAGCACCGAGCCACGATTCGCCACTATTTCAGGACAAACTCCTTTGACCGCCAAGGAGTTGGTGGGGCGAGAAGCTGTCGACACCAAACGGGGCACGGTGCCCCCAGCTCCGGCATCGAGTCGCTCGACAGGGTTTTCCTTCGCCGAGCTGTGGCCCGAAGCGGATCGAGCAGCCGTGCGGGATCTCGAAACTGCCATTGCTGTCGGGCGATGCTCGGAAGCCATCGATCACGCCGATACGCTCGTCAGCCGCATCTTGATGAATACCGCCACGCTCTTCGGTTCGATCGACATTGCCAGAGACGCGACGAACATGCCGCATCTGCTCGGCATCGACGGAAGACGGTACCTTGCGTTCCGCTCGATCGTGCGAGCTTCACGCAGCGGCGCCAAAGCGAGTTTGCAAGACGCACTCGCCGCCTATGCATTTGCGGTCGAAGTTCGAATGGCGCGTAGTTTGATTCGGTAAAGACAAACGCGGCAATTCAGAGTCGATCGGGCGCCGGCGAAACCGAGTACCGCCGCATCGACACGTTCATGAGCATCGCGACGCACATGAGCATCGTGGTGATGCTGGATCCTCCGTACGAGAACAACGGCAACGTGACGCCAACGACGGGCAATACGCCGCTGGTCATGCCGATGTTGATGATCGCGTGCCAGAAGAGAATCCCTCCACAACCAACCGCCAAGACAGCTCCGAAACGATCCTTCGCCAACGAAGCGATGCGAATCGACCACACCGCGAGAAACGCGTAGAGCATCAGCAGCAATACGGACCCGACAAACCCCCACTCTTCGGCGAAAATGGGGAACGGAAAGTCGGTGTATTGGTCCGGAATGAAGTTGAACTGATTCTGCGTGCCCTTGAGAAAGCCCGTGCCGAGCACGCCACCATCGCCGATCGCCACGCGCGAATGATGGGCATGCCAGCCGCGATGATGAATGTCGTCTTCGGGGCGCAAGAAAACGGTGACGCGATCGCGTTGGTAGTCGTGCAGAACGTACGTCCAAATGATGGGCAGCGCCGATGCGACCGTGACGGCAAACACGACGACGCTCTTCCACTTCACACGCGTGAGCGCGGCGATCGTCAAGAAGACGAAGATGTGGATCATCGCCGTGCCCAGGTCGGGCTGTTTGAGGATCAAGAGCGCAGGTACCGCCGTGAGCAGCGCGGGAATCAGGAGATCTTTGAGCGTTCGTCCTTCGCTCCGTGGATCGTCGTGGAGAAACTTGGCGAGCGCGATGACGAGGCAGATCTTGCTGTATTCGCTGGGTTGGAAAGAAAAACCGCCGAAATCGATCCAACGAACACTGCCGCGGATGTCTTTGCCAAACACGAAAACGAGGAGCAGCGAGAAGATGCTGCCGCCGTACACGACGTACCCAAAACGCTCGAAGTAGCGGTAATCGATGGCGACGAGAACGCCGCCGAAGATGCCGCCAAGCACGAGCCAATAGATCTGGCTGATGTAGAGCTCGGATCGCGTCGAAACACCTTGGTAAACGCTCGTCGCGCTGTAGAGGTTCACGACCCCGAGCACGGCGATCAATGCGACCGTGATGAAGAGCGGCCAGTCGAAATGATCTTTGGCGCGCGTCGAGACATCACCACCGAGGATCACGGTGCACCTCCGACCGCTTTTGCAGGCGTTCGTCCTGCCGAACTCGTGCCCGCGCGAGGTCCACCACGTTCCCGGAAGAGGCGGTTGTACGCGGCGACAGCGTCCATTGCGACGGGAGCGGCGTGTTTACCACCGGCCCCGCCGTGTTCGATGAGGACGACGACGGCAACTTCTGGCGCACGTGATGGCGAGTATCCAGCGAACCACGCGTGCTCGCGGTTGAAGTACCAAACCCGTTCAGCCTCGGCCCCGCGGGCAAGTTTGTGCGAGACCTGAGCAGTACCGGTTTTTCCGGACACATCCACGCCCGCAATACGTGCTTTGGTGGCAGTACCACCCTCTTCGTTCACGCCGGCGAACAGAGCTTTTTGCACGAGCGAGAGGTTTTCGGGACTCACGTCGACTTGCCGACGCACACGAGGCGTGAATTCTTGCACGACCGTTCCGGCGCTCGTTTCAACCGCGCGGACGATCTGCGGTTGATACAGCGTTCCGCCGTTCGCGAGGGCAGCGTAGGCGAGCGCGAGTTGCAAGACGGTGACG
>DAOMZH010001419.1:0-2450 GCA_035437985.1 Polyangium sp. (in: bacteria)
TCATACGTTCATCTCGACAACCGCCGTGTCGGGGAGTTTTTCGCCGATCGACGTTTTGTCCTTTCGAGGGCGCTACATCGCGGATGTCGTGACGAGTGCCTCGGTCGATGTGGTTACTGCCGCAACGGGAGCTTTCGACGAATTGCGCCACGAAGGATTGGGCTCGGTGGCCTATCGCGACGGGACGCGCACGGCGAGCGCGACGTACGTGTATTCGACCGAGCACGATTGGAGCTCGCATTCGATTTCGGGGTCCTATTCGCAAGACTTTTTCGCGCATCAGGTGACGGTGGGGCTTGGTGGAGGGTTTACCGCCAATGATGTGGGACGTTCAGGCGATCCCAACTTTCATCGCTCGCTTTTGCAAGGGAGTGCGAGCATTACCTTGGGCTTAGTGGCGACGAAGCGCGATTTGATCAACGTGGACTACACGTTCGTGTATTTGAATGGCTACCAGGCGAGTCCTTATCGATTCGTGCGGATCATGGATCCGAGTGTGACGATTCCCGGCATTTACGTAGCCAGTCCGGAAGCTCCTCCGGAACAGCGAGCCAGGCATGCGCTCGCAGCGCGCTGGAATCACGCGGTGGGCACCGATTCCGCACTAAAATCGCATATTCGCGGGTATACGGACGACTGGGGCGTTCGTTCGGTCACGGCGGGTACGGAATTCGTGCTGGGCTTGGGGAATTTCGATTTGGGCATTTTCGTGCGGGGATATGCGCAATCGAAGGTGGCGTTTTACCAGCCGGTTTATGATCGACCGCGCAAATACATGACGTCGGATCGGGAGCTGGCGACTTTCGTCGACGGATTTGGTGGATTACGTGTTGCATTTGGAAAAACCGTGGGGCCCTTCAAAGAGCTGCGCGCCGAAGCCAAAGCAACGGGCTTTGCGTTTCACTTTTTCGACTTTCCGCGCCTGGTCAATCGATTTGGCGTGATTGGCGAAATCGCGATTGGAGCGACCTTATGAAACGGCTCGTCTTGGGACTGGTGCTGGGTTTGTGGGGTTGTCAATCGGGCCTGACGGACGAAGCGCCGTATTCGGACAAACTCGACGAAGCTTATTTTCGTTGTCGGGTGCAGCCGATCTTGACGAAAAGCTGTGGAGCTTTGGCGTGTCATGGGGACGTGAAACGGTATTACCACATTTTCGCGCGCAATCGTCTGCGCCTCGCGGGCACGGAAGAACAACGCAATGCGGCGCTGAGCGCGGAAGAACGGGCCTTCAATTACAACGCGACGCGGGCCATCGTCAATGCGGCGAGTCCCAAAGAGAGTTACTTGCTGCTCAAACCGCTCGAATCGGCAGCTGGCGGGTATTACCATGGCGGCGAGACGAAATTCAAAAAAGGAAATGTGTACTTGAATCGGGATGATCCTGATTTCAAGACGCTCGAAAAATGGGTGAATGGCGAAAAGGAGGATGCGGCATGTATCGAGCCTGGCAGCGATTCGTGATCGCCCTGCCCTTTGCATTGTCCTCGGCCTTGTTTTTGCCGAAGACTGCTTGGGCGTATCATTCGGGATCCACATTCGACAAACCCCCGGGCGCGGGCGGAGGTGGAGGTATTTTTTATGCCGGCGCGCCGCTCGAACGCGGCTGGGATTGCACCATGTGCCATTTGGACCCTCCGGGCAAAGTCCGCGTGAAGCTCGATGTCAATCCGCCATCGCTGTTTCAGAATTTCACGTACTCGCCAGGGGCCGTTTATTCGTTCACCGCCACGATGCTGAATGAACAGCTCGGGAAAAACTCGCCGCTTTCCAATTACAATTCCGTCGCGGTGGAAGTGGTCGACGGGAAAGGTTATCAGGCAGGATCGATGGGCGGGTTTGCCGCGGAGGACCTTTATTCGGGGTATCCCGCGACGATCGTGACGACAGGCACGAAGCCCAATGTCACGCAATGGACCTTTACGTGGACCGCACCGCCAATGGGAACGGGCGGAGTGACGATGCACGTCGCAGGGGTGGATGGTAACGGGGCCAATGCGGGGGCGGGAAAAACCCTGACCGATCCATTAAACGATGATGTTTTCGTGGCGGCCGTTTCCTTCACGGAGAGCCCGATGGGACAGAACGCGCCGGGATTCAAGCCTTTGCATCCGACGCGAAGTGGAGCGCTTGCTTGTGCGCTGGGAATCGTATTTGCCGTGGGAAGCAGTCGACGGCGAGCACGGCGTAGTTCTTAGAAGATGTAAGGGGTGATTGCAGACTGGCGCGAACCCAATGTCATTCGAGTGGCACCAGCACCATTATACAATAGTTTTGAAGATGTGTTTAGGTTCTATGAAATACTTGTAGCATTCCCAAAATTTGCATAGAGATTAATCCTCGAATCGTTTATATTGTTTTTATTAAACAAGTACCCTATGAATAATACTTTAAGTGTTTTGATTTGCTTTATCTGTATAATCTGCTTGCAATGCAGCAAAAAATCCACC
>DAOMZH010001420.1:0-2445 GCA_035437985.1 Polyangium sp. (in: bacteria)
GATGCCTTATGGGCTGAAGCGGTGCTGGCTCATGAGGATGGAGACAAAAGCGAGGCGTGTTCGCTCGCGACGACGTTGCGCAAAGAGTTTGCCGACTCGCGATTCGCGCGGTGCACGCATCTCGTGTGTGATTCGGTCAAACCTGGGTCCAACGAGCGCGCGTGTGCGAACTACATCGAACGGCAGGTGAGTGGAGGAAAAATGCCGGAGGAAGCGGAGGATGTTGGGGAGGAAAAACCATGAGTAATCGCCGGGAAAACCGGTGATCTTCATGTTCGACAGGAAGTGAAGGAGCGCCTGAGACGAGGTGACTGGGCAGATTCAGTCTTCGTCGTCTTCTTCCTCTTCCTGAAGTTCGTCGTCGTCTTCGTCTTCGTCGTCATCGTCGAAGCCGACGTCTTCTTCGTCTTCTTCTTCATCGTCGGCGTCCTCTTCTCCCTCCTCCTCGTCATCGCGACGCTCGTACTTGAGGTCGATGCCGATTTCGCTGAGTTGGGTTTCGAGGAGTTCGAAGAGTTCGTCGACGTCGTCGCCGCTCCACTCATCGAGCACGTCGGTGACGAATTCGAAGAAATCACCGCTATCGATGCGACGCTCGATCTCTTCGACCTGCGTCTCATCGAATGCTTCCATGACATCTTCGCGCAAGGCTTCGGTATCGCCTTCCTCGATAGCCTCGGCAGCGGAGAGTCGGATTGTCTTGACCGAACGGTTGTGGAGGTGAATCTCCATGGGCGAGATTTCGTTTAGGCGACGAACCGAGGCGTCGTCAAGCGTGCCGATGGTCAAAGTTTCTGTTTCTGCAGGTGACGTCCGATCCGGGATGTGTTCCGCGCGGATCGATACAGCAGGGGTGGCGCAAACGTTGCGCGTCAAAGTCTCGGAATGTCTGGCCAGCAACCTACGACGAACCAAATGACGCGGAGCGAGACGAATCCGTGCCCAGGTTGCTGGATGCACGACGGACGCGTAGCGTGGGGGGGTGCATACGCGAAGGCGGGCTTGGAGTGCGGTCGTTGGCGCCTGCGTTCTTGCCACGACGACGTCCGCCCTGGCGCAAGAGCCGCAAGCAGCTGATACGAAAGCGAAAGCCACGGAAGTTCCGAAGGCAGCGTCGACGCCGGCTCCTGCCGCGACTTCCGAGGCTCCGAAGAAAGATTCGGAAAATGATTCGGAAGTCGTGAAGCCGAAGGGTGAGGTGGCGCGTCCACCTCCTTTGCACGTGGAGTACGTGCAATACGGCGTCGCGATTGTCTTCGAAAACGACATCAATCCAGGAGCCGTGTGTTCATCCGCGGAGAGTGCTCCGTGCATTTTGGGTGGAGCTGGCGGCTTGGCGATTCGTGGTGGTTATAGGTCGGCCGGACCTTGGTACATCGGCGGCGCGTACCAGTTTGCCAAGATGGACTCGAGCAACCTTTACCGGCTCGGCATCTTGCAACAACTGCGTTTGGAGATGCGCTACTTGCCAGATCTAGGAGCACGCACGGCACCCTATGGATCATGGGGAATCGGAGCACTCGCGTACGGCAACGAGTGGGGCGCAGAGACAGGTGGTGGATTGTTGTTCGGCGGCCTCGGTGTCGAGATCGAAGTCTCACGTACGGCCGTGATCGGGTTTGGAGCGGTTTATCGAGCGATGTTGATCGCTGGCTGGAAGGACTCGGCGCAAACGTTGCGAGAGACAGGGGTGGCGCAATTTTGGGGCGCTGAGTTTCAGTTCGAGTTGCGCAGTGAGATCGGGAGAAAATAGCCGTTCTGTGATTTTCGTGAGAACGACATCCGATACGACGTTCAGTACGAAACCAGGATCTTGCGCGCAATACTTGACTTGATCGCGCCTACGAGGTCCCCTTGCGCTCCTGTGATCTGCGACGTCTGCAGGCGTGAAAATGCCGACCACTTGACGTTCTGTCTCGATTGCGGTCGGCGTTTGAAACCGCAAAATCGAGGCGTGCCGCCCACGCCTCCGCGCGGCATTGAACGGGTGGACCCGAGTTTGCCTACGTCATCGGCGTTGTTCGCGTCGCTCGACAAAGTCTCACTCGACTCGGACTCGTCTCCGAACAGTCCGATCCCACCGCCGCGACCGAGCAGACCAACCACGATGGCCTCGGGCTCGGTTCATCCGGGTTCGTCTGGACGACCAGGCTCGGTTCGGCAACGACCCGAGGCTCCATCGTTCAAGTTTTCCAAATCGTTCAGCGCTGAAGGACCGGCGATTTGCCCGGCGTGCAACGCGACAAACCCGCCTGGTCATCGTTTCTGTGCGACGTGTGGAGCAGCGATCGGACGGGTTTCGACAGCTCCGCGCGCTCGTGAAGACTGGATGGGAACACCGACTGCACCACCGGTCGAAGTCACGGTCATCACGCCACCACCTCCAGCCACGGCTCCGCCGTCGAACGCAGTGATGGAGTCGGTGGTCGCCCAGCGCTCTTCACC
>DAOMZH010001421.1:0-2442 GCA_035437985.1 Polyangium sp. (in: bacteria)
CAGACTTCGGTCTGATTCGCGCGGGAGGCGGCGCGGGATCCCAGAATCGCTTGCGCAACGTTACGAACACGTACAATTCCGCGGGGGGGGGGAATGGGCACGGTGTATCGCGCCGTCGATCCCAAACTCGGACGAACTGTCGCCCTGAAACTCCTCAAAGGCACCGATTCCGATATGTGGGATCGTTTTTTGGGCGAAGCGCGGTCGCAAGCACGAATTCAACACGAGCACATTTGCCGCATTTACGAAGCGGGAGAAGCGGACGGCGAACCCTATATCTCGATGCAATTCATCGACGGGCAACCCATGAGCACGTTGCGCAACCGCCTCACGGTCGAGCAATCGGTGCACGTCATGAAGGAAGTGGCGCTCGCCGTGCACGAAGCGCATCGAATTGGCATCATTCATCGCGATATCAAACCGGCCAACATTCTCATTGAAGAGCGCGAAGACGGAACGAAAAAACCTTGGGTCATGGATTTTGGTTTGGCGCGTGAGGTCGAGGCGAAAGGACAAACGCAAACGGGCGCAGTCATTGGCACTGTCGCATATATGCCTCCCGAACAAGCCCGCGGCGACGTGCGCGCAATGGATCGCCGCAGTGACGTCTATTCCATTGGCGCGACCCTGTACGATATGATCGCTGGACGCCCGCCGTTTGTCGCGGAACATGCGTGGAAGTTGCTGATGATGGTTGGATACGACGACGCTCCGACGATCAATCAAGTGCACAAGGGCGTGCCCGAAGATCTCGAAACGATCATCATGAAATGCCTCGAGCGCGAGCCGGCACGTCGATATGATTCGGCGCGAGCGCTCGCCGAGGATTTGCAGCGTTTCCTCGATGGCGAGCCCATTATGGGAAAACGCGCCTCGTTTGGCTACATTTTTCTGAAGAAAGTCCGGAAAAACAAATTACTCACGGCTTCACTGGCCGTGCTTTTGATGGGTTCGATTGGTTTTACAGGGGCTTGGATTCGCACGCAACGTCAGGCTGCCATTCGCGAAACGTTTGCCCGGGAACTCGGCGAAAGCGTCAAAGAAATGGAACTTTTTCTGCGCGCCGCGTATGAATTGCCCGTACACGACGTCGAGCGCGAGCGTGACGTCATTCGCGGGCGCCTCTATGAAATCGAAGAGCGCATGGTGCAAGCTGGAAAAGTCGGCGAGGGGCCGGGCCATTATGCTTTGGGACGCGGGCATTTGGCGCTGGGCGATCCCGAAACTGCGCGAAAACATTTGGAAATGGCGGTTGCAGCGGGGTATTCGACGCCGGACGTCGAATACGCCTTGGGCCGCGCCATTGGTGAATTGTTTCAGCGGGCATTGGCCGAGACGAAACGTATTGCCAACGAAGAAGAGCGCAAGAAAAAGGTCGCTGAAATCGAGAAAGCATTACGGGATCCGGCGCTTTTGCATTTGCGGGGAGCGTCGGGCGCGCGGCTCGAATCGCCTCTTTATGCGGAAGGGTTGGTTGCGCTATACGAAGGGAAAAACGAAGACGCCATTACCAAAGCGCGGGCAGCCTTCGAGAAAGCACCGTGGATGTACGAGCCCAAAAAACTCGAAGCCGATGCGCTTTTTGCAGAGGGCAGCAAATATCGGCACGACGCGGCTTTCGATTATGACAAAATGAAAAAGTATTTCGAGCCTGCCGCCGAAGCGTACAAAGTGGCTGCGGAAATGGGCAGCAGCGATCCCGAGGTGTATCGCGCGGAATGCGAGTTATGGGAGAAAATGGCCTGGGCCGAATCCAATCGTGGCGGACAGCCCTGGCCAGCGCTCGACGCCGCCACTGCGGCATGTGGACGTGCACTCCAATCAAGTCCGAAGAATGCGCGGGTGTTGTTGCAACGGGCGCGCGCCCTCGTCGTCCGTGCCGATGCAGCCTGTCGTCCTGACAAAGGAGACGCGTCCACCACTATCGTAGAAAGTGCGGTTGCTGCAGCAAAAGAAGCACTTCAAGCTTCCCCGGGTGATGTCATGGCCCAATACGCGCACGCCACCGCATTGAGATTTCAGGCCAAACTCAAGCTCGGTCGGGGCGAGGCGGCGCCCATTGACAACGCGATACGCGAATATCGTGACGTCCTTGCCCGAGACCCGCAATTCACCTGGGCCCACCACGATCTCGGCGAAGCTTTCATGCATGCTTCAGACCTCGATCGAATTCGGGGCAACGATATGGTCGATAACTTGGAAAAAGCACGCCAAGAATTTCATCTTGCGATTGAGCAAGATCCAAATTTTTCATTGCCGATCTTCATGTCTGTCGAAGTTTTGGTGCGCATCGTGGACAACAGTCTCATTGTTGGCAAGAGTGCCGACCCACAGGTAAAGAATCTGGTCGAGGCGTTGAGTCGTGTCGAAAAACGGAAAGCAGTGGATCCTTGGCGCGCTGCATTTTGGATGGCGCACGCGTACCGCACAATCGCTTTCCAC
>DAOMZH010001422.1:0-2442 GCA_035437985.1 Polyangium sp. (in: bacteria)
CGTGTGCCGCAATCGCCACGGCTTTCTTTCCCGTCCCGAGGTTGACCACGGGCAGGTTGTCGCCCATTTCATTGCTTTCGTCTCCACGGGAATTTCCGTCACCCAGACCAAGCGCCCCGGTGCCATTGTATCCCCAGCATTTGACCGTATCGTCCGACAATATCGCACAAGAGTAAACGCCCGCCGCTGCGATGGCCTTTGCGGTTTTGCCCGTACCAAGGTTTACAGTGGGAAGGGCGTCACCCATTTCGCCTGGCTGGTCTCCTCGAGCAAGCATGTCACCAAGACCAAGGGAGCCGCCGGCCCCCCAGCACTTGACGGTGTCGTCATTCAGCAATGCGCATACGTGAAACGCACCCACACCGATGGCTTTGGCCGTTTTTCCTGTCCCAAGATCCACGGGTTTCAGATTGTCCCCCATTTCATTCGGGTCATCCCCCAAATTGTTACCATTGCCTTGACCAAGCTGGCCCGTGGGCAGCATGTCCATTTGGTCCGTCGCTTTGCCCCAGCACTTGACGCTATCGTCATCGAGAATCGCACAAGTCGTCTTACCCCCCGTCGCAATCACTTTGGCCGTATGGACTTTGCCCATGTCACCCGTCCCGAGATCGACAAACGGAAGATCGGCACCCATTTGCATGGAGCCACCACCATAATTGAACTTGTTTCCGAGGCCAAGCTGACCGTAGTCATTACGCCCCCAGCATTTCACGGATCCATCCTCGAGTATCGCGCAGTTATGCTCCGAGCCCACAATGCTCGACACGGCCAAGCCCGGCGCAATGTCAACGGTTGGGAGATTCGCACCCATTTCGCCCGGCCCGTCTCCACGATTGCTTGGATCGCCCAACCCAAGTGTGCCATTGTAACCACGTCCCCAGCATTTTACCACGTCGCCACTCAGCTTCGCACATGTACTCCACGCGCCCGCCGATACGCTGAGCACACGTTGCGCCATACACGTGGACGAACAGTCATCCCCATCCGCGGTGCCGCCATCATCGCATTGTTCGTTCATTTCCGCTGAGACGATACCATCGCCGCAAAACAACATAGCCCCCGACGAACTCGACGATGACGAACTCGACGATGACGAACCTTCCGGTGGTAATGGTTCTCCGCCGTCGATACCGAGCACCCCATTGCACCCCGTCAGCGCAACCAGCACCAACAGCGTGTACTTGTAATCGAACGATTTCTTTGACGTAAGCATTACCAAACTCCGTGAACGCCGACTCGATTCGGCGCAATCTCAATGCCCCAGCGCATCATTCCTGCATTCTTTGGCGTTTCCTTGATGGAAGGCGCCGTCAGCAGGAGCACGAGGCCACTACTTGCAAGAACTCCGCCAACGATGAGGGCTGCCGTGGCTCCATTCCCCAACCCTACGGCTTGTCGTCGAATGTCCAGCCCCATCTCTGAGCATTGGTTTTGAGCGTTGCAATAACCCTTGTCGTTGCTTTCATTTTTCTTCCCCACCGCGAGCCCTGCGAGTAGGCCAGTTGCCCCAAGTCCCACCCCGCCCGTCACGAGCATCCCAATCCCGACCGGCTTCTGCCACGGCCGCGGCGTTGGCGCCGGAGGCGTTTCCACTGGTGGCAACACCGTCTTCGGCCCGGGAGCCTGAAGATTCACCTCCGCATGCGTTCCATCCGCGGTGACCACCACTTTCTCCGACAAACCGGTGTACCCAGGCGCCTTCCATTCGAATACATGCTCGCCAACATTAACCGGAATGGCCGTTTCCCAAGCTGTTTCCTCCAGGGGAATACCATCGTTCGTAATGAGCACGCCGGGCAATTTTCGCAGGGCATCGGGCACGTGAATCGTTACTGTCGCAAGCTTCGGCTTCAATTCTGCCGCTTTGCTCGACGCTTCCGCGGCAATCTCCGTTTTTCCCAATTCGCTTGCCTGCGCCGCAGCGCGTTGATATTGCGTGTACGCACTCGCGAGCCGCCCCAATCCCTCGTAGCAGCTTGCGAGCGTCTTCTTCACGCTGGCGCCTTCGGGATACACCTCCACCGCCCGTTCGAGCTTAGGGCAGGCGCTTACGTAGTTCTTTTGCTCCATTTCAGCGAACGCTTTGTCAGAAAGAGCCTGGGCTTGCGTTCTACGTGCTTCGAGATCAGCGTCATCAGCCCGAGCAATCGTCGGAACGAGCAACAAGGATGCTATGAGTATGCCAATACGATATGAATTCATGATTCAATCCACCGGAGGAGGTTTTTTTGTTGCAATCGGTTTGTTTGGCAAAGGTAGCTTCGTCTTCGACGCTGGAGACGAAGACGGTGTCGGCGGTTGTGCAATCGCTGGCGTGACAGCCGACGCTCTTGCACTTGGCATTGCTAAAGGCGACGAACTGTCAATAGGCAGTATTCCCGCTGATGGGGTAGCCGATGCACTGGCCACAGGCAGATCGGCATTTTGTGACCCAAGGGC
>DAOMZH010001423.1:0-2433 GCA_035437985.1 Polyangium sp. (in: bacteria)
TGACGGCGTAACGGCGATTTGTAGCGAGCTGGTTCCGCGTGTCGCTGGAAATCCGTTTTTCCTACTGGAAATGATCGATGCCTTGCTCGAACGCGGAACGCTGGAAATCGTCGAGAAAGAAAGTGGGCGTCATGAGCTGGTTCGTCATGAAAGACCCGGTGAGCGAAGTGAGACGTTGCCGTCGACGCTCGAACAATTGATCGGGGATCGCATTCGGGAATTGCCTGCTGCGGAGCACGACGTCGTTGCGTGGCTTGCGGTCGCGGGTGGTCCACTGACGGAAGCGGATATCGTGACGTTGACTCGCCTTCCGGATGCGGAAGCGATCATGCGGTTATGTGCTCGCGGCTTGTGCGACAATCGCGGGGATTCGATTGACTTTCGGCATCCCCTCGCGCGCGACGTGGCGTATCTGGCGCTCGATGTTCCGAAGCGATCGCGACTGCATTTCTTGCTGGGTGAACATTTGGCGAGGACGCCGCTGGCGCGTGGTTTGTCCGCGGCGATTGTTGCGCGGCATTTTGCGCGTGGCGAAGCGCCTGTGCAGGCCGCCGAGATGTACCTCGAAGCGGCAGTTTCGGCGCGGGCGACGCATCAGGAGCAACTCGCATTGCGGTATTATCAGCGGGCCTTGAGCCTCTTGCCGCCCACGGATCCACGGCAAATGACGGCTCACGCGGCGCTCGAAGCGATTTACCGCCACCTTGGACGACGCGCCGAGCGGCGCAAGCACCTCGACGCCTTGCGCGATTTGGCGAAGCGTAGTGGCAAAGCACGATGGGCCGCGCTCGCGTTGTTACGAACGGCGCGTATGGACTGCGACGATGGGCAATTGGCGCGAGGTTTGCCGGTTGCGGAACGAGCAGCAGAAGCGGCGCGTATTTCCCGCCAACCTGCACACGAAGTCGAAGCGTTCACGATTCTTTCGGAAATTCTAGGCGATCTCGGCGACGTGCGCGGAGCGATCGAAGCTTGTGAGCGCGCGCTGCACGTGGCGAACGTAGCGCGACTGCCGCCACGTGTTCGTGCAGAAGTGCTTCGATCCAAGGGCGTTTTGTTGCGTCGCGTGGGACGCGTGGACGAAGCGGTCAATGCGCATGCGGAAGCGATCGCAGTTTTTCGCGTCGTTGGGGCAAGGCGGAGCGAGGCTCGAGCAAAGAACGCTTTGGCGTACGCGATGTTTGTCATGGAACGCTTCGAAGACGCCATCGCGCTCGGTTTGTCCTCGATCAGCATCGACTTGGCAATCAGCGGCCGATTTCAAATTGCCAAGACCCTGAGCAATGTGGGTCAAGCTTATGCGCGCCTAGGCGACGTGGAGCGCGGCTTGAGTTACTTGAAACGAGCGCGCGAAGCTCACGAGCGATATGCCGATCAAGACTCGCGTGCCGATACGCTGCTGTGCTCCGCAGAAGTGCTTTTGGAGCAGGGCGCGTTCGAAGAAGCGGCCACGTTGTGTGGTGATGCAGGAGCGCTCGTTGCAGTGACGGGAAGCGCATACGACACGGTGCATGAACGCATCGTGCGCGCATTGGTGGCGCGAGCCGAGAACCACGCGATGGATGCAATTCACTATGCCCAAGCGGCCCGAAAACTCGCCGAACCGCAGGGTTTGCTGAGTTATCACATCTATGCGACGGCCATCGAAGCAGCAGCGCGCATCGACGCTCAAGAGCATCACACGGGTGTGCTTTTGGCGCGTACGGCGCTTGGCGCGATCGAGTCGACGAGCTCAGAATATGGCATTGAAGTGCGCGCGCTGTGTACGGATGGTCTGCGTCGCGCGAGCCCGCTGGGTTTACGTGACGCACTGTTTCGCGCGTCCGCTCACGTCCGTGCAGTCGCTGCGCATGTTCGTGACGCACGATTGCGTGAGCTGTTCTTGCGCAGAAAGGTCGTTGCGCGCATTCTGTCGGAGGCAGACAGTCTCGGGTTCGAATCAAGTCGGTTGGAACCGAGAAGTCGTGGCGAGTTTGCATGACATCACGAGCGACGAGACGAGCAGGCAGTGGGCGACGCAAGGTCGCGCTCATTCTTTCGGGTGGTGGTGCGCGCGGCGCTTATGAAGTCGGAGTTCTCTCGTACGTGCTCGACGGGTTTGCCCGGGTACGAGGAGCTGCGCCACGAATCGATATTTTGTGTGGGACGTCGGTCGGAGCGATCAACGCCTGTTTCCTCGCGGCGCATTTATCGGATCCGACGACGGGAATTCGGCGTCTTTCGAATTTGTGGACCGAGCTCGATTTGCCCGATGTTCTAGGATTTGGAATGCGTCAAGCCCTGGGATTGCCGCGGGTGCTTTTCGGGGGCGGAATCGATTCGGTCGGGGTATTCGACGTCGCGCCCATGGCCAAACTCGTCGAGCGGGAAATTCCCTGGCGAGCAATCTCGCGGACCTTGCGCCACGGACATTTGGGAGCGCTCAGCGTTTCG
>DAOMZH010001424.1:0-2433 GCA_035437985.1 Polyangium sp. (in: bacteria)
TGTGCGGCGCGACGAGTCGAGCGCCTTGGCGTGCTTCTTCGAGGGATGCGTAGTCGAGGGGGTAGATGAGACGCTTTGTAGCGGCGTGAAGATCAGCCATCACGATGAGTTTTTCCTAGTCGAGTTTGGCATGGACTAGGAGGGGCCGTTTGTCGATCACAAACAGCTGCAGAGAGGATCGCCAGGCGCGCAGTTGCAGGCTTTGGCGGGAGCACCACCACCAGCAGCAGGTCGACCACCGCCACCTTGCTTCTGCTTGGCCTTTTCTTCTTCGAGCTGCTTCTGGAGTTTGGCGCGAGTGGCTTCGTCTTGCGCGCTCGTGAGTTGCGAAAGCAGGCTGTCGATCTTCGCCTGTTGCACTTTCGCTTGCTCGTCGGCCTTCTTCCGTTCGTCTTCGAGTCGCTGCGCTTGATCAGCGAGCGCTCGTCGTTCGGCTTCGGCCTTTTGGCTCGAGTTGTACACGGCAAACGCCACGCCGCTGCCGATGACAACGACTGCAGCGACGACGCCATAGAGCGTTTTACGAAGCTTCTTCTTGGATTCGTCTTGCTGCAACGCTGCGAGTTTTTGCTCGTGCTCTTGCTGCTTCGACATCGCTTCGGGACGGGCTCGTTGCTCGGCTTCGACGCGGGCCTTCTCGACTTCGGCTTGACGAATCGCTTCGAGGCGCGCGGCCTCTTCGCGTGATCGGCGATCTTCGTCGCGACGCCGATTTTCTTCCGCCTGAATTCGAGCCTCTTCTTCTTCACGTGCGCGGCGTTCGGCATCGGCTTTCGCCTGGGCCTCTGCGGCAACGGCCGCCGCCTTCGCATCCTCCTCCTGCTTGATTCGGTCCTCCTCGAGGCTCATCAGCTCCTTTAGGGAGAACAGGACCGAGCTTTCCTTCTGTTCGGACATGACGTCGTGGCTCCTTCAAAAGCTGCGCGCTCGCCATTCTAGATCCGGAGGAGGACCACCACTTCCAGCGCAGAGTGATGGCACCTTTCCGAGGACACCCATAATGGGTGAGAGTATCGCCGCGCCTCTCGGTATCAACCCTTAAGGAGCCCTGTCAATTGGGTCGCTTCGAAACTTTTCTCTGTAGCGCGATTTCTCCGGCGTTTACGCGATCCAACGGCGACGTAGTTCGCCCCAAAAGATTCACTCAGTTTCGATCTTGACGGCTGCCCCTTTTCCAGCATCGACGTCGCGACACTTGGAATCTTCCGTCTGCTCCGCTAGCGTCGCCGTCCCATGGCAAACTTCATCAAGGCGCACATCACGGGCACGGTTTGGAAGATCGAAGTCAAAGTCGGCGACTCGGTCGATGAAGGCACCACCGTCGTCATCCTCGAATCCATGAAGATGGAAATGCCCGTCGAGGCCGAGGATTCAGGCACCATCAAGACCGTTCTCGTCACAGAAGGTCAAGCCGTCACCGAAGGTCAGCCCCTCGTCGAACTCGAGTGACAAACCCCCACCAGCTCGTCATTCCTTCCAGAAAAACTTCCAGGGGTTGTGCTTGAGATCGCGCACGAGCTCTTGAAGGTCGTCATAAAGCTGCTCATCCGCGACGAGTGCTCCAACAGTCCCTTTGCCTTTGCGCACACCTGATGCAATCGCCTGCGCGTCCTGCGTGAGGCCCTTCGTGTTTTTCGCGACCTCACCCAGATCCGCGATCATCTGCTTCAGCTTCGCTTGTTCCGCCTCGCCACCCACGGTTTGGCTCACCCGCTTCACGGCCGTCATCGTCTCTTTCGCATCGGCCAAAAGAGGCGGCGCATCTTTCGCGAGTGCTCCTGTCGCGTGATCGACGTTGGCTAAAATTCGGTCGATCGCCGGGTTTTCCACGTACTTTTGCTTCGCCTCTTTCACCGTGTCCTGCGCGTCGATCGTGATTTGTTCGACGTTGGAGGTGATGCGATCGAGGCGCTGACCGTTCTTCTCGAAGAAGTCCCCGGTGCCCTTGAGCGTCCGAGACAAACCGTTCAACGCCGTGCCGATCTCCTCCTTGTTGCCGCGCATCGCTTGCGTCGCGGTGTGCAGAAGCTCGTAGGTTTCGGCGACGAGCAAATCAAAGCGGGGAGGGTCGATGCCGCGAACGATGGCATCTTCGGCGAGGACCGCGCGATCGGCGGAGCCAGGATCCACGGCCAAATACTGCTCACCCAAGACGCTGGCGCTCGTCACGTAAAAGATTGCGTTGTCGTGGATGCCGGGCTGATATTTCTTTTCGACTTGAATCTTGAGACGGACCAAGGTTTGTCGCGTCCCGGTTGGGCTGGGCGAACCACCGCGGTACTGAATCTCGGTGACTTTGCCGATCTTCACCCCCGCAATTTTGACGGGAGCTCCCGTTTGCAGTCCGCCGGGGTTGTCGAAGTCCACGAACATCGAGTACTTGGGCTCGAAGTTGATCCCACCCATGACCAAGATGAACGCCGCCAAGAGAGC
>DAOMZH010001425.1:0-2429 GCA_035437985.1 Polyangium sp. (in: bacteria)
GCCGAAACTCCGTGGTGCCCAGGCGGAATGTCGGTGTGGGAGCTGTCGGTCCGGGGTGATGTGAAGCAAAAGCTGGACGAGGATTTTGACAAGCGCACGAAAAAGCCTGACTTGTCGGTGGATCCGCGGCGCGTGACGTACGTGGCGGTGACGGCGCGGAGCGTTGGCGACAAGCAAAAGCAAAACTGGGCGAAAGAAAAGAAGAAAAAGGGGGTCTGGGGCGACGTTCGCGTGTACGACGTGGATGATCTGGCGACGTGGCTGGAGCAGGCGCCAGCGGTGGGGATGTGGTTTGGCCGTACGGAACTGGGCCGGCCCATGCATGAAGTCCGCACGATTGAAGATTTTTTGGACGAGTTTTCGCGCTCGTCGCAACCGTCGTTGTCTCCGAGCATTTTTTTGAGCGGCGAGAAGCGGGCCCAACAAGCCCGTGAATTGTTGCAGGCGCTGGTGAAAACGGATGAAGGGCTTCGGCGAATGTCCAAACAACGGCCATTGCCCATGCGCCTTTGGCGAATTGGTGCGGAGTCGGCTGAAGAAGCGTTGTTGTTCATAACCGCGACATTGTCAATGCCAGGGGACGAAGCCGCGAGTTTGCGCGAACGAACGTTGATCGTGGAAACGCAGGAGGCGTTTCGTTATTATTTGCATGCGCAATCGTTGGAACCGCTGGTGATCGTTCCGAGGTTTGCTCATGCATTGCCGGGGAAAACGGCGGGGCCACGAGTGCAAGCGGTGTTGCCTGTTTCCTGGAAAGAAGAAATTGGTCCAGGTGAGGGATTGAAGCTGGATCTCATTCCGTATGCGCCGCTGGAACGGGCTTTGGCCGCGGCAAAGTTTGCAGATCCGGCTCGATTGGCGCGGGATGCGGATGGGCGTTGGTCGAAGTTGCGGGTGCTTTTGATGGGGACGAGCCATGGGCAACGCATTTCGGATATTTCGGCTGAGCAGATGGCATTGTTGTTGGTGGGGGCATGGAAACCGACGCAAGAGGCGGATCGGGCCGTGATGCGGAAGCTGGGGGCGGAGCCGGATCGGGCGGAGCGGTTGTCGGCGGCATTGGCGCAAGGGGATGAGCCAATGCTGGAGGCGCAGGAAGATGATCGGGAAGGAATGATTTATCGCGTAGCAGCGCCGCGCGCGTCCTGGAAACAACTTGGCAAGGACGTCACTGAAAGCGATTTGCATAGGTTTTTCCAGGTTGCGCAAGAGGTGCTTGCGCCGCTATCAGCGCCGCCCACGGGCGACGATTGGACAACACCTCGAACGAGAGTCGAAAGCGAGATTGGAACTCCCTCGGGAATCATGCGTGAGGGAGTGGCAGCATCGATAGCATGGCTGGCGGTAGCGGATGACGAAGGGTATTTGGAGCCGACGCATCGCCGGGGTCGTGGGAGCGAATTGGCGAGCGTATTGGTCTCGCGCCTGCTCACGCCGGACTGGTATGCGTGGTGGTCGCATTCGACCATTGTTCGCGACTTGGCTGAGGCGTCTCCAGCGGCTTTCTTTGAGTGTTTGTTCGATAGCCTCAAACAAGGCGCCGAGGGACTAGGGGCTTTGTTCTCGGGTCGCACCGGGCGGATGATCCCGGTCGGACTTCTTTGGCATCCGGGCCATGGGGTCTCGAACGAGCTGTTGTGGGCGCTGGAAACTCTTGCTTGGAGCACGGAATGGTTGCCGCAAGTGATTCTGGCCTTGGCCGCACTGGACGGGCACGACAAGCTGCCCGAACGGCACTCGAATCGTCCCTTCCGTTCCTTGTGTGAGATTCTGCATCCCATGCTGCCGCAATCGAAAACCACGGTTGCGAAGCGGATAGAATTGTTGGGGGTGCTATTCGAGCGACACGAGGACGTAGCGTGGCGTTTGACCATTACGCTCGTGAACGAATTGCGCGGCGGTGGGATGCTCATTCCGACACCACGTCCGCATTATCGCCGGTGGGTGGACGCGTCGGAACAGACTCGGGTGACTTATGGCGAAATCGCCCAATATTCTGAAGGAATGCTCGATTTGCTGCTGGCTCATGCCGCCGAGGACCCGACGCGATGGGCGGCGCTCGTCGATCTACCGCATCACGTTATTGGCTGGCGGGTCATGGATGCATTGCACGAGGCTTATCCACGGCTCGTGCAGAATGATCCCGACGCCGTGTTATGGAATGCGGTGCGAAACCAATTGATGCACACGTCGTGGACGGCACAGCACACGCAGAATGCGCCGAATGACGTGGGCGAAAAATTGGACGAAGAACAACGGCGTTTCCGTGACCTCTATCAACATGCCCACACCCCTTCGGATTTCGTGTTGCGTTCTCGATGGCTTTTCGATGGCAATGACGATTTACCCGAGCCCGTTCCAGGCGGACCCAAAGCCTACACCGAAGCAAAAGACAACCTTCGACGAAATGCCATCGAGGAATTGGGAAA
>DAOMZH010001426.1:0-2427 GCA_035437985.1 Polyangium sp. (in: bacteria)
ATGACGCGATACCGCGGGAGCAAATTCGCGTGCTCGATGCCAATGGCGACGGCAAAGACGATCTGTTTGTCGCATTGACGCTGGATTATGGCGAAGTGTACGTTTCGGACGATCCTGATGAAGCGGTCGTGAGCAAAACGATTCCGGGGCCGGATGCAATTACGGTCGATATCGATGGCGAACGCAATACCACTAAAGTGGTATGTACTTCTCCGAGGTGCATGGGAGGATACTTTGCTTTTGCTTTGGGAGGTGCAGCATGCGATGGGAATTCCTGCGTCTCAAATCATCGTTGGTTTGTTGCGTTTTCATGAGTGCAAGCTGTAAAATCGTTTTCGATGTCGATTTCGACCCTCGGGGCGGCGACGGCACGGGCACGAGTGCCTTCCAGGTGTGAGTCTTGGGATGACCGAGATTGAAAATCATCCCGAATGGTGGGGGCCTATCGGGACGACAGTGTTCGTGCGGCCGGATTTTTCGAAATACATCATGGATCCGGGCGGTGCGACGTCGATTCAGGACTGGATCGACAACTACCAGGTTCCCGGAATCCCCGACGATCCGAATCGACTTTATGCAGGGCTCAACATTGTCCAACCGAACGTGGGCATTTACGCGCGCGTGAACGCGTTCAAGCCCGAGGTGGAGAAAGGAAGCTTCAGCGTCATTGAATTGGCTGTGGTCTGCCCGGCAGTAGGTCCGCCCGACGAGATGGTTGGGATCCTCATCGGGATGGATTGGGTAAATTATGACCTGCCTCCAACCTTGGACCTCAGCGTCGAACGTTGGCGATGGGTCAACGGGGTACGTAGAGGCGGATACAACGCATCGGCCGGCTTTGCGGCACAGCATATACGACCTACGGACGTTGGCGCTCCATTGGAGCATTTCTCAACGGCTGGCGGAGAACAGCGAGAACACGCTTTATTGCTCATCATGGCGCCCGACGGCACCTGGTGGGTCGTCTATAACTACCAGACCGTAGGAAAATTCCCAGCATCCGTCTTCACGACCTTGAACCAGGGTGCGTGCCGAGCGCAGATCTATGGCGAAGTGTACAATCCCCACCCCGAGCAGGGCTGGGTTCGTACGGAAATGGGCAGCGGACAATATTCCAGCGGCCCCAATGGAAATGTCGCCTGGGTGCGAGAAATCAGGTATTTTGACAACAGCGTGTCCTTTGTGAACGAACCCAAGAGCGACGACTTGGCGAATTGGTCAAAACCCTACTATCCGCCATGTTACGACCGATCACCACTAACGTACCAGGGATCCGGTGGTCCAATCATGTATCTTGGTGGTCCAGGCGGTAAACATCCCACGTGCGCCCAGAAAAAGCCCGCTCCATGAAAAATCGAATACACTACATTCACGCCCTGCTCGGATTGAGCCTTGGCGCAGCCCTCGTCAGCATAGCTACATGTTCGTCGGGCGGCGCGGTGCTGGGTGGAAAGCCTATCGAACATGCACAGCATGACGGCAGCGTTGATGTAAATGACGCAACAGACACAGCGAATGTGCCGGATTTAGATGCGAGCGCCAGGGTGCGCCCCAATGAGATAGGGGCACCGATACGTCATCCAGGCGAGAAACCGCCATCGCATGTAGAGATTGCAGAAAAGGAGTATGGCCTCAAGCTGACACCAGAGGAAAAGGTGCGCGTGAACATATGCTCTCGCCGACCTTGGTCCAAAAACGTACCCGATCGAGATTGCACCAAAGACGCGCAATGCGGTGATGGTATCTGCGACCGCGGCCATTGCTCGGCGATATATACTTGTCTGAATTATCCCGGAGCCCCGTGTGCTGCGGACTGGCACTGTCGAGGTCTTTGTATCGAAGGGTATTGCAGATCCTGTGTGTCAGACGAGGAGTGCCAAAAGAAGGCCAAAAACCCTTACGCCGCATGTGATATACCTGGCAGCCATCCGCCGGGTCGTAGTTGTGCCGAATCGGGTTCAGCACCGTCCCCAGAAGAGATAAAAGCCATGTGCGACGCCGCGCCTGCCAATAAGAAACCTGCCTATTGCGGGCCATGAGACTACACCGACAATCACCCGATGCGCATTAGGTGTTGCCACGACAATCGCCCGCCCATCTCGAGGACCACAGCGGTATATCAAATCCATTGCAACACCACCTCGGCGGAAAACGGACCGCGCTCATGAGTTCGATACGGCTCCACCCACGAGCGATTTCAACGGTCTTTGCAACATGATCCGCGAATCGAATCGCCGGAATCCGTACCCAAACAAACACGCTATCGGCGCCCACGCCCTCGAAATGCAATGCATCAAGGGCAAGACGTCGACGAACCGGGTGACCCAAACGTACCCCCATGACGACGTAATGCGGCTCGACAAAATGAGCTGGACCATCAACGGCGAGGTTTTTACCATTTCGCAAACCTACGACGCCTTGGATCGT
>DAOMZH010001427.1:0-2414 GCA_035437985.1 Polyangium sp. (in: bacteria)
CTGAGCGACGAAGATTACTCTGAATTGCTTCAAAAACGTCTTGCTGGGTATTTGAATTTTTGTTCCGAGATAAACCCGATTTGTGCTCAGTTCCCGTCCTGGAAGCACACCATCGACACCGCCCAAGGGGTTCGCGTCCGGCTCGTTGGTCTCAATACCGCTCTTTTGTGCAATGACGAAAAGGATCGCGGCCAGCTCCATATCGGCGAAAAACAGCTTCACGAAATCTCGTTGCCCATAGGGAGTGAACACGAAGTCGTCATCGTCCTCAGCCATCATCCAATAGAGCGAGATTGGCTAGAAGAAAACGACCAAAACAAGGCTCAGGCCTGGATTCGCAACCATGCTCATATTCACCTCGCCGGTCACGAGCATCGAGGGAGAAGCCGAGAAATACGCGAAGGAGGAGGCGCCACCCATAGGCACATCGTCATTGATGCAGGCGCCGTGCACGAAGATGGTCGGCCGCGCGGCGAGGAATACAGACACGCGTACAATATCGCGGCGCTACTCCAGGATGACGAGGGAAAACTTCACATTCGGATTTGGCCGCGTTGCTGGGAACAGTCAAAAATGAAGTTCGTCGTCGATTCACGAGGAGTGGACGAGCCAAACCATTACGACACCCATGACCTCCGGCGAACCATTCCCATCAAAACCAAGGCCCAGAATCCGGAGCCAGTCTTCGTTTCGTCGCAATCGAGCACAACCGCCATTCTCGATGCCGCCGAGAAACGCTTCCGGGACATCGTCTTCGACCTTCATTCGCGACTCACCGTTCGCATGCCCGCGGCAGAACCTGTCGAGTTGTCCCTCGAAGATATCTACGTCGACCTCAAAGTCGTTGCCAAAGTGCCGCTCGTTGCCGACACGTTCAGCGTGGAAGAAAGACGCATCTTGGCCGCTCTCGACGAAGCGACCGATGCAACCCGGGACAGGCTTTGGCAAGAATTCGATACGCTCCAATTCGACCGTCACCGCACCTTTGCCCGAATCAATTCCACATCCAACAAACCGGAGACATTGATCGAACTTCTTGCGGATGCGAGCAAAAGGGCCGTGGTTCTTTTGGGAGATCCCGGCTCCGGAAAAACGACTCTCTTGCATTTCCTTGCCATTCGGTCCGCACGTTCGGGTACCATTCAAACGACCGAGAGGGGCGGCGTCGACGAAGGCAAACGCATAATGCCTATTTTCGTTCCCCTCGCGGCCTACGACGCGCACGTCGAAGAAACGCAGCCATCGATGAACCTTCGCGAATACCTGGCGCACTACTGGGAACAGCGTCAACAGTTTCGCGATGCCAAACTCGTTTTCGATCGAGCATTCGTCGAAGGGCGCGCACTTGTTTTGCTCGACGGTCTCGACGAAATCATGACCCCGAAACGACGCGGGGATATCGTTCATCAGGTCGAGCTTTTGATTCGCAATGCCCAACCAGGAAATCGATTCGTCGTGACCAGTCGATTCGTTGGTTATCGCCAAACGAAATTGCCGGATGAATTCGAGCATCGTTCGGTATTGGACTTTGGCGAACGAGAAATCGAGTTGTTTCTACAACGTTGGTACGAAGCGCTCGAAGCTCGGGTCGCCGGTGGAGCAACGACCCGGACGCAGAATCGCGCGGCCACGGAAAAAGAAGCAGCTTTTGCGGAGATCAAGGCCAATCCGCATTTGCTCGCCCTGGCCAAAAATCCTCTCCAGCTCGGAATGCTGGCCTTGCTGCGCAAGAATCACGAGCGTTTGCCGAGTCGACGTGTTGAAATCTTCAACCGATTCACCGCCATGCTTCTCGAATTATGGCCGATAGATCGCTCCATCAACCGGCGTCATGATACCGGCCTTCAACACAATGTTCCCCTCTTGCGTATGTACCTCCGGGAATTGGCATTGTGGATGCAACAAGAGCGCCCTAGTCGCACGGCCACGAAATCCGAGGTCGAGGGAATTCTCAAACGAACTTGGTTGCAACTCAATGCCAATGATCCCGCCCGTCCAAGCCTCAAGGAATCTGCGCAATGCGCTGGCGACATCAACGTTTTGCTCGATGAACTGCAACGCGTCACGGGCATCATCATCGAACGCGGTCATGATGCTTTTGGTTTTTCGCATCTCACCTACCAAGAGTTTTTCGTGGCTGAAGCTTTGGCCAATATGCGTGACGAAGAACGATGGGAAATCCTCCGTCCCGTGTTGCATCAACCGCGATGGCGTGAGCCTCTGCTCCTTTGCGTCGGGTATCTCGGCGTGATTTCGGTTCAAGCGCCTGAAAATGACAAGCTCGTGCGCCATGTACTGGCCGCGGGAAGTGCCTACGAAAGCTTGCTATTCCGGGACGTTTTTTGGGCCGCGTCGATAGCGGCCGAAGATGTTGGTTTGTCAACGCGCGTGTTGAACGAAATCCGTGACAAACT
>DAOMZH010001428.1:0-2413 GCA_035437985.1 Polyangium sp. (in: bacteria)
GGAGCTGGGACGTTATCCCGAGGCGCGGGAGATCGCGGCGAAAATCGACATGGCGCCCGAGGCGTCGGCGGATACAAAGGCTGCGGCGTTGGCAGCGAAGGCGTTGTGCGATCAGCGGGACAAGGTTTTTCCAGATACGGATGAACGCTCCGCGCCGCACGATCTTCCACAAAAAGCTTCGGAGATCGCATAACCACGCGCACGCGTGATTCATGGCTTCGATTCTGCGCGATCTTTCAGTTTGCGGATGAGATTCGCCAATTCGCGCTGGAACCATTCCTCTCTGCGACCAACCCGTACAGGGGAAAGAGCATCGAGCATTGCCTGCAGTTTCGCAACGACGATTGGATCACCTTTGGGTAAGCGGTGGTCGATGAGGCGCAACACCTGATATTTGTAGTGTTCGTCAGGGATTCTCGAAGCCAGCTCGACCAGTTTGACCGGGTCGTCGTTACCGCCCAACAAACCGATCATGTGTATGCTCTTGTCACGAATACGCGCTGCCTTATTGAGGCGCTCATATTTTTCTTCCATTTGACGTTTCTTGGGATCATCGGTGAGTCGTACGTCGGGATTCTCGAATTCTTGAAAGTAACAATCGATCGCCTCCTTGCACTTGTCCAGTAGCTCTTTCGCCGTCTGAAATGACTCGAAAGCGCTCTCGAGGTTTTGCGGGTCTACCTCCCGATCTTGCTTCATCCTACGCACGAGCTTTTCGACCTCGGAAACCTGATCCCTACGCATCAACGACTGGGCCAAATACAATGCGGACATGTGCATGTCTTGCAGCTCCTTCTTGGGTCCTTTGGCGGTAAGCGCAAGACGAACCAACCAAGGCACGAGATTGGAATCGTAGAAAGAGTGCAACGTCGACAAAGCGTATGGACGTGCATATACATGATAAGGCAATCGTAAACCCTCGGGGGTTTGCTCGATCACTCGCTTCACGACCGCTACGGTGGTCGACGAGCTTGGCGAATCTTGCAAATGGATAACCAGCAGCACTTTGACCACTTCATCCCCTTTGGCAATCGCATCGAGAAGAGCGATACGAGCATCGTCAGATTGTATTGACGCAAGAATGGGTGCGATGAGGTGGACATGGGAGTACGACGCCTCCGCCCGGATTTCTTCAGCTCTGTGTGCATTGCGTGCCTGATTGGCGTTCGCCAAGTAATTCGCCTGCGCAAGTGCAAGCAATTCTTTGTCGTCACCCCGAAGCACTGCCGCAAGCGGTGCAATGGTTGGTCGCCCGATGTCCATGAGGGCATCTTTTGCAAGTGAAGGATCGTTGACCGAAAGAAGAGTCTTGATGAGCGGCTTGATTGCCTTCTCGCTTTTCATCCGACCGAGAATTCGTATACACGTTTCCTGCGGAAAGGAATCGTGCTCGTCGGTTGCATTCAGCGGCGCCGATGTGCGCGAATCTTCTATCACCGCAATACATGCAGTTTCCCAGGACGGGTCTGGAGATGCGAGCAACGCTTCACGCATCTCATTGCCAAACTGTCGGACATAGGGATATGAGGCGCGAAGCTTGAAAACGACATCCAACGACAAATTGCCACTGCGAGATTTCGTCGCCAGCCATGCACGAATCGCAGTGCCCAGAATTTCCTCCGGAACACCTGGCGTGTACCGCTCGATCGTTTTGAGCAAGCACGATTCGCCTCGTAGATCAGCCATGCGTGCGACAATCGTCATGATAGTCGAATTTGTCACTTCATCGAATGCGCCCGTCGTACAATGATTCGTCAGTGGCTCGATGATCTTGTCGGCCAAGGGCTTGATGTGCGGCCCATTTGGATCGCCATTGTCTTGCGCCATGGCGTCATCCGTGAGCGCCCGCAGATGGCGTATCGCGAACGTGCGGGTAGCGACATCCGGAAGTCGCTTGACATGCGTCATTGGATCACTCTCGTTTTCCGGCACTGAGATCGTCGGCTGTGCCATCACGGGCAACGTCGACGCGGGCGGCGTTACGGACAAACCACAACCAACTTGCAAGAATGCAACAGTGGCGAACGATAGAAGAGGTTTTCGTAGATAAACCATAACCTTGCTCCCGAGAGTATCACGAGACGAACGCGCAGCATCCATGAAAACGCTCGTAGCCAAATTCGTGCCCAGAGTTTCACTCGATTCGCTACGACGTACTTCAAAAAAGTTGGGGTCTGTGTTGGCATGACTATCGCATTACCAGCACTCGTGATAGGATAGGAGCCCATCATGCATTGCTCGTTCAATTTGCGTCGGCTTCTGAGTCCCCTGCTGGTCATGGCGATGGGTTGTGCGGGCACGTCGTCGCACACGGAGGCGTCGCGAACAGGCGCTGTTGTGGACTCGTGCGCCACAGCGGTGAATCTGCGCGCGAGGGTCGCCCCGTTTCTTGCTTCGGGACGCCTCGATCGCT
>DAOMZH010001429.1:0-2408 GCA_035437985.1 Polyangium sp. (in: bacteria)
CGGATATTCGCGCCGCCAAACCTTCGCCGAATCCAGACCGATCCATCATGACAAACCAGGGATCGCTCGACGCAAATGTCGGATCCAGCAATGGTTTCTCCGGACGCCAAGCGACTTCGTACACGCAATCGGCCAGGGGATCCGCAGGTTGTTTGTTCTGGTCAATACGTTGCGAACGCAATCCGTCGACTTGCGCGAGAACGTGGCCGGCTTCATCGAGAAGAAGCAGATCACAGGTTTCATTGTTTTTCGCTGATCTCTTGACCTGAACCCAGACTTCGCGCGCTGGGCGCGTATATACATGTAGACGTTCGATACCCACGGGCACGTACGTGCCCGACTCCGCGGACGTCGCGAATAACGCCCCCGATGCCTGAAGACAAGCATCCAAGAGCGCGGGATGAATCACGTAGCCTTCGGCGTTGATTTCCTCGGGCAAACGAATTTTTGCCAATGCTTCGTCCTTTTCGGCCCGAAGTTCCACAATACCCTGAAATGGCGGGCCGTGGTACACGCCGCGGGCGCGAATTCCCGCATAGTAGGCGGCGACGTCCATCGTGCTGGGCAATCGCGTCGCAATGCTTTCCGGCGTTTCGTACAGGTCCTCGAATCGGGTATTGGACGTTTGGATATATCCTGAAGCATGGCGCAACCACGCCTCGTCCGATTGCGATTGGCTCGAGATTCGATACGCCTTGCGCGGACCATCGTCCAGAAAAACCACTTCGACATTGCGCACTTCATCGTCACCGAACACCATCATTCGCTCGAACGCGATGTCTTCGAGCAACCACGATTGTCTTCCGAGCGTTTCCGAGGCTGCCTCGAGTGCGCATTCCAGGTATGCTGTTCCAGGAAATACTACTTCGCCCTGAACCCGATGCTCGGAAAGCCACGATATCGTCGCCGTGCTCAATCCTCGGCGCCAAAATCGAGCTTCTGGATTGAGCGACGAAGTAAACGATGTTCCTACAAGCGGATTTGATGCCGACGAGACCGCGAATGCCTGTAGGCTCGTGCGGATAGTTTGCCGATTCGTGGATTCGATCCAATATCGTTCCTTTTGCCAAGGATACGTCGGCAATTCGACGACGCGTCCCCCGTCCGGGAAGAACTTTTGCCAATTCACGGATACGCCACGCACATGCAATGCAGCGAGCGAAAGGAGCATGGCTTGTCGTTCGTCGTGTGCTCGGCGAGTCGACGCTAGCGCTACTCCTTCCGCATTCGCTTCGCGAAGGTTTTCCTCGACCGACGGCGTGAGGATCGGATGCGGACTCATTTCCACGAAAATGGTGTGTCCTTCCGCAATCCATTGCGCAATCACGCTGGAAAACAGGACAGGTTTGCGAAGATTGTCCGTCCAATACCCGGTCGACAATTCATCGCCGCGCAGACGTTCGCCCGTCACCGTCGAACGCATCGGAATGCTTGTTTTTTGCGGCGATACTCCGTTCAACGCGGCCAACAAATCGTCACGTAATGGATCCATTTGCGGGCTATGCGACGCGATGTCGACCTTGACGCGCCGGCAAAAGACGCCACCATTTTCCAGTTTGCCCAGCAATTCGTCGAGCGCGGCCGGGTCGCCGGCAATCACCGTGGATCGAGGCCCATTGCTGACGGCAATGCTCAGCCGCTCCTCGTACCCAGCCAACGCCTTTTCCGCGTCGGGCAACGTCAATTCCACCAAGGCCATTGCGCCTTTTCCAGCAACCTTGCGCAACAGGCCGCTACGACGACAAATAATCGCCGCCGCATCTTGCATGGATAACGCGCTCGCGACAAACGCCGCCGCAACTTCGCCCATGCTATGCCCGATGACGGCCGCGGGCTCGACGCCCCACGAACGCCATAATGCAGCCAAGGCAACTTCTATGGCGAACAACACTGGCTGGATGACGCCGATATCGGAGAACTGCGACGTCTCCTCCGGTTTGTCCAGCTCTTCCACGACGGAAAACCCCGCCTCTTTGCGAATCGCTGCATCACACGTATCGAGTGCGTCCCGGAAAACGGGTTCTTCCCGATACAATTGCCGACCCATGCCGACCCATTGCGAACCTTGGCCCGGAAAAACAAAGACGACTTTCGGGACCGTTTGTTCCGCTTTGCCTGTCACAATGGCCGCAGGCACCTCGCCGGCGGCATATGCACCCAACGCTGATGCTATCTCCGCCTTGGTTGTCCCGACCACACACAAGCGATGTTCCAAATGGCTGCGACGCAAGCTCGTTGTGTACGCCACGTGATGCAATGGTTCGTCGTGGGTGGACAGCCATTCGTGGTACGATTTGGCCGATGCGACGAGCGCCTCGGGCGTTTTCGCCGAAAGCGGCAAAAGATAACTCGAGGCTTCTTGGAATGGTTTTTCCTCACGCTGCGGCGCTTCTTCCAGAATCACGTGA
>DAOMZH010001430.1:0-2406 GCA_035437985.1 Polyangium sp. (in: bacteria)
GCTCGCGGTGAGCGCCGAAGAAGCCGAGCGGCAATTTGCCCGGTGCCAAGAACGCGTTGCCGCGGCGTTCGAAAAGGCCGGCACGCAGCATTAAATGGGCCGAGGCATTGGCAGCCATTGCGCGGCGCAATAACCCTCTCCCAAAAGTTGCCTTTCGCCTCCGGCCCATGTTACCGTGCCGACTTCTCACACAGGGAGACTTCAACATGGACAACAAAGTCGGTGATAACGGGCTCACGGCACAAGAAGTCGCAGAGTTGCTCACCCAAGCCAAAGCCATTTCGAACAAATTGAAGGCCCACGGAATCGCCCTCACCACGGATGACCGTAAACGCCTCCTGCACGGCCGACGAGGCGCCTCCGAGCATATCCAGCGCGTCGTGGATTTGGCCACGAAATATGGCGTCTCGCTCGCCAACGTGCCCCTCGGCGGAATCGCCAACGACCTGAAACTCGAGCAGCAGCTTCAGCCCATTGAAGAAGAATTGCGCGTCGCTTTGCAAATCGCCGAAGACACCGGCGCCCAGGCGTCGTCCGAATCGTGGGAAGGGTTTTTGGCGTATTATGGCGTGCTTTCGTCGATGGCCCAACGCATGCCCGATGTCGCCGCCGATCTGGCCTCCGTCGTCGAGTTCATGGCCCAAGGTCCTCGGAAGAAGTCCCCCCCAAAGGCACCTTGATGGCCAACGATTGGCCGATCGTCCGCCAATGAATCACGTGGCCGATGCCAATGAACCACGTTGGCGAAACCAATGCTCGGGGTCGGCGAGGCCAATGGTTCGGGTCGGCGAGGCCAATGGTTCGGGTCGGCGAGGCCAATGCTCGGGGTCGGCGACGCCAATGATCTACCTCGTCGACGTAAATCATCCACCACCCAACCGCCAATCGTTGGCGTCACCGATGCCAAGGATCCACGTCGCAAGCTCCCAAGTGCCAGGCACCTTGCTTCCCGAAGCGACTCCGACCCCCTCGTCAACCCCTCGACCGTCGGTTCAGCCGTTGCAGCGTCATCGACCCGACAGGCAGGCCTTCACAAAGCTTGCCCCGCGCGATGCTCCGTGGAACAGTCGCGGCCATGGCGAAGCGTCGTCGACGTCGATTCAACACCGCAGGCCCGAACGATCCGCGTGACTGCTACACGCTGCCCGCGTTGCGAAGGCTTGGAAACATCCGCGACTTGATCGATGACAAGCTTTATTTCGTCATCCATGCACCTAGGCAAATGGGCAAAACGACGGCGATTTTGACGCTCGCAAAAGAGCTGACCGAAGAAGGCGAATACGCGGCGGTGGTTGTCTCCGCGGAAGCCGGTGTGCCGCATCGTGAAGACATCGGGGCTGCAGAGTTGGCGATGTTGGATAGATGGAGAGCGACGGCGCGGATATCGTTGCCTGCGGAGTTGCAACCTCCCACCTTGCCTGAAGCGTCTCCTGGCGCTCGGATCTCCGGTGCACTCCAAGCATGGGCGGAAACATGCCCCAGGCCGCTCGTGGTGTTCATCGACGAGATCGATGCGCTCGAAGGCAATACGCTCGTGTCGGTATTACGCCAACTTCGCGATGGCCACAAATACCGTCCCAAGCACTTCCCGCATTCGCTTGCGCTGATCGGCATGCGCAACGTGCGCGATTACAAACTCGCATCGGGAGGAGCCGATCGCAGTCATTCAGCAAGCCCTTTCAACATCATTTCTGATGCGCTCACGCTTCGCAATTTTTCGCGTGAAGAAGTCGCCGAGCTTTATGGGCAACACACGGCGGAAACGGGTCAAGTATTTTCGCCTGAAACGCTGGACCAAGCCTACGAGCTGACGAACGGGCAACCGTGGCTGGTCAATGCGCTGGCGCGGCAGATCGTGGAGGTCATCGTACCCGATCCCGCCGTTGGGATCACGGTCGAACACGTCAACCAAGCGAAGGATATTTTGATTCAACGGCGCGACACGCACCTCGACAGTTTGGGCGAACGACTGCAAGAACCCAGGGTCCGTCGGGTGATCGAGCCGATCATGGTGGGCGAGCCTTTCGCCGTGATGGCCGATGACGATCGACGTTATGTGCTCGATTTGGGCCTCGTGCGAGAACCCCCGGGGAAACCTGTGGAGATTGCCAATCCGATGTACCGCGAGATCATTCCGCGGGTGTTGTCGACGCTCGCGATTCAATCGATCCCGGTGCTGACGCCGATATGGCTGAAGCCGAATGGGCGGATGGACTTTGATGCCTTGTTGCAGGCGTTTTTGGCGTTCTGGCTGCGTCACGGCGAGCCATTGCTGAAGTCGACGCCGTACCATGAAGCAGCGCCGCATTTGGTGCTGATGGCCTTTTTGGATCGAGTGTCCAATGGCGGAGGCCGAGTGGACCGAGAATTCGCGATTGGTACGGGTCGTATGGATTTGCTGCTGGT
>DAOMZH010001431.1:0-2394 GCA_035437985.1 Polyangium sp. (in: bacteria)
GTCGTAGTCCATTGGTGCCACAGCCTCGTTGCTGCACGCATTCGCATGAACGACCGCACCATGTACGAAATTGTCTCTCTGCGCCATTGGAGCGTCCCAATAAAAGGGCGAGAGATCGACGCAGCTGTTCAAATGGGCATGCCAGAACTTGGGTTCTTCGCCGCCCAACGTCGCAAAAGAGCACTTGACCTCGCTGGGTATGGGCGCCAGCGTAAGTCCCCGGATGTCGTTGTGGTGAATGATCGTGCTGAGCGAGCCGGTTTTCCCCTGGCCAAGGGCGCCGCCATAAGCAACGGATATCGCTCCACCTCGAAAGGATGACGAAGAATCAATGATGTTATTGGCTATGTTAATGCCAACACCACTATGCGCTAGGTTTGTCACTGGCGACGGAAACATGTCGCGTTCGTAGGCCAGATGAATGCCCCCCCAACTACTGTAACTATCGTATACTTGCTCTTTGTCTATCTGGTTTTGAATGATTTCGGTGAAGTAATGGTGTGAGCCGGCCCGGACACTCTGGTGCGCGACAATTCCACCCGCTTCGGTCAAACTGTTGCCCTCAATCGTCGAATGCGCCAAATTGGCGGCATAAATCGTTCCGGCCTTGTAGAGATTGTTCGCGTTTGACGGGCATTGCAAATCCATGGGATTGCTCGCACAGTGCCGCGGCTTTGAAGGATCTCTCGATTGATCACTATGATTGGCCACCGTGTACATGTGAAACGCCATCGTTCCGATCCGTGCGTAGCTCTGATTGGGACCGTTGAGCGCTGGCAAGAAGTCGAGCCACGGTTCAAAGTAGACTCGTTCGCTGTTTCCAGCTTTTTCAATATGCCGGATTTTTCGGACCTGTCCGATACCATCGCCATTCGTAATCGCCAGGTACGACCCAACGAAGAATGTGCGGGCTGCATCGGGATCGGCATTGATGTCGAGTGCCGGCGTATCTGTGCCGAAAGGTTTCGAGGTTAGGTCTCCAGACAGGTCCACGTAATGTTTACCCGGCGCAGCGCTCCCGTAATTCTTAATCGGTACAGCCTCGGCGTGCAGGGTTCCCGTGCCATCCTTCTGATAGAACGCAAGCTGTCGATGGTTGTCGTCGAAAGAAATGAATTCGCCATCGCCCGCCTTGTCGCCGGTGCAGTGCCCGTCATTGTTGGCAAGCAGCATCATGTCGTTCGTACCAAAGTTTGCAAAGAAGAAAGCCGCCCGAAAACCTGGAGCCATGCTGTTGATGTTGTAACGCTGATCGTCACCCTGGGCGCTATTTTCAACAAACATGAGGCGTTCACCGCTATACACATGCGACGCAATGGTCCCGTCATGACCGTTCGGCTCTTCCACTTTGACATGCCCTCCGGGGTAAAACGTATTTCCCCGAATGACCGAATCCTTTATCGTAAATCGGTCCTTTTTTTCCGCCGCATAGTCGGGACTTCCCCAGAGAGTGAGCGCATTTCGGAAGGCACCGAAAATATTGTCGGTCACAAACAATTGATTAATCGGTCGCGTCGGAGCCGTGATGGCAGTATCCATCCATTCGAACGTATTCTCGGCAATCACGATGTTTTCGAGGGGTTCTGTCGCGCACCAATTTGTGCCGGCGAGGAATTTTCTTGGGCAGCCAATCGCCAGGGCGCCCCCCTGATGCAGCGATGCGCTCACGCTGTCTTCCTCGGTAAAAACAATGTTCCGCACTTGGTTGTTGTTCGTCAACGTGAACAAATAATGGTCGCTTCTCGGTTTGAATTGCGCGCCGCGCCGAATTCGCGTCCGATTCGGCGGGTTCGTGCTGATGTCCGTGGTTCCAAGAAGGTTGACATTCGGTGGTACTTTGATTCCAATGCCGTTGTCGATGAATCCGGTCGCTTCCGGAGGGCAGTTGGCTGGATCGGCACACGTGCCTATCTGCGACGTATAACTCACCAAACAGTACCATGGCGATATCAGCCCGGCAGGCCCGAGATCATCGATATGTTCGCAGTCTTGAGGTTGGTTCGGCGCGCTGGGCCCTTGATAGGTTCCCTCCGGCATTGCTACGAAAGGACCAAAACCCGGATTCATGTCCCAGATTCCAGGCGAGAACACCACTGTGCCCCCATTTGTTTGAGCTTTGTAGATGGCCCGAGCAATGCACCACGTATCATCGATACCATCGCCCGGATGGCAATGTGGCCCCTGAGCTTCGACTTCATAGGACACGGGCGTCGCCGGATTCGCGTGAATCGCGAAATCGCTCGTCGCATACTTCGGGAGCCATTGTCCTGGGTTCATCGGATCGGGGGTTCCGAGCGAATCTTCAATTTGCGACGCCCACGGTACCCACGTTCCATCCAACCCGCTCAGCGTGCTCACCTCGATTCGATACGTGCCAATGGCGAGCTCATTGCT
>DAOMZH010001432.1:0-2392 GCA_035437985.1 Polyangium sp. (in: bacteria)
GCCCTCGCCTTCTCGGTGCTCGCTTTGTCGCCGCTGTTCCACGCCTGGAGCTGTCGTAGTCCGATCCTCGCGATTCTCTCGATGCGGCCACTTGTGAGCATTCCGCTCGTCCTTGCGTGCGCCGCCAGCGCCGCGATTCATCTCGTGGCGATCCTCGTCCCCGCACTTCGCCCTGTGTTCAAAACCTATGTCTTGAACACCAGTGAATGGCTCCTGCTCCTGGGTCTTTCGATCCTCGTCGTGCCTGGAGTGGAAATTGCCAAGTTCATTGATCGAGTGATGCGCAAGAGCCGCGCGTAATCACTGATCCGCACGAAACTCATCAACAATCACGTGAACATATGCGACAGGATTTCGTCCATCGCGCGCCCATGATTCGCACTCGTCGCTCTACTTCTTTCGCCGCTCTCGCTTGTGCCGCTGGAGCATTCCTCGCCACCCCATCGAGCCATGCTGGCGGAACGGCCATCAAGGCCTCGCTCATCGAAGCTTCGACGATCAAGCTCGATGGAATTCCCAAAGAATGGCCGGAACTCATGGCCCTTGGGCACACGGTCAAGGGAGCTCCAACCAAGGCTGATTTGCAGGCTCGAGCAGCGATCTCGTACGACAACTCGAACATCTTCATCGCTGCTGACGTGACGGATGATGCGCTTCGTGGCGGCGGAGATCGGGTCTCAGTCGTCATTGGTTTTCCCGGGGGAGCAGTTCACCAAGTCGACTTGTTCCCGGGCGAACCCGGAAAGTCGGCTGCTTCGGCGAAGAACAAAGAAGGAAAAACCATCACGGGGGCGAAGGTCATCGAAGCTCCGCACGGCGGCGGATGGTCACTCGAAGCGACGATTCCCTGGTCGGCATTTCCTCCTGCAACGACGACGCGTGTAGGTTTGCGCGGCGCGGTCTTCGTCCACGATGCGGACAAGGACACCGCGATCGAAGCTTCGGTCGGCTCAGCTCCTTCATCGGCGTACGAATCGCTTCCACCCGTCTCGATCGAGAGCGAACAAGCTCTCGGCGAGAGCCTCAAAGCCAAGAAAATCAAGAATGTTCCGCGTTACAACCTCATCGCCGACGTGGTGGGTGATGCGTTGAAGGAACGCGTGATCGTGTTCGATCAGGTCCTCGTGGTGCTTGGACCGACGTTCCGCAAAGGGTCCGAGTTTTTCTGGACGGACCTTGGAGTGGATGCGTCGCAAGGCATGCTTCCGGGGTGCGAGACGCGGGATCTGACGGGGGACGGACAAGCCGAGATCATTTTGCGCAAGCGTTTGGGCAAACCCAAGAATTACCGCGAGTATTTGCAGATCATGCAGTTTGGCAAGTCCGATGCGCCGACCATGATCTTTCAGAGTGAAGTCGCGATCGTGACGGAAAAAGGGGCCGTCGAAAACGAGGTGCGTTTCGAGCCGAACGGAGCGCTCACGGCGATCGTGGTCAAACCTGGAACTGCCAAGAACTTCGATGCGGGCAACTACGCCGAATCGCGGGAAACATCGATGTCGCCGGCGCTTTTGCCTTGGGAGACGATCGCCTCCCGGACGTTCAAATGGAACGGCAAATCGTTTGCCCAAGTTGGGGAGGAAAAACAAGCTGGGACACCCGCACCGGCGGTTGTCGAGAGCGCGCCTGCGAGCACGGGCAAACCCACAACCAAACCCCAAGCTTCGGCGCCAACTGGAGCAGCTCTCAATGAAATGCTCGAGCGCGTCTACACGCAGTACAAGCGCGATCGCGGCGTAACGGGCAAGGCTCGCTTCAGTTTGTCGGCGGACATCACGGGCGACAAGAGTGAGGAATCCGTTTTGCTCCACGATCGTGACCTGGTGGTCTTCGGTAATGGTTGGAAAAACGGCACGGGTTTTACGTACATGAACCTGGGACAATTCGTGAAAGGCTCGGACATCACCGAGGTCAGCACGATGGATGTCACGGGTGACGGCAAAGCCGAGATCATCGTCAAGGGCACGATTGCCGGGGCAAACTCGACCGAAGGGCCTCTCAGCCGTGATGTTTTGTTTGTGTACCAAATGACTGACGAAGGGCTCAGGCGCGTGTTTGCCGTGGAAACGGCACGAAGCATGGGTCGCAAGCGTGTCGAAGGAACGGTGAAGTTCGTCAAGGCCGCACGCGGGATGGACATCGAGGTGTCCTCGGGCAAAGCGACCGAATGGAACGGGGGCAATTACCCGTTCACGCAAGACACGAGCCCTGTGGGTGGAGTGGAGCCGCTTCTCCTGCCCTGGAGCAATCTGCCCACTGTGCGTTATCGCTGGAAGAACGGCGGATTTAGTAAGTAGAGGCGTTGGCCATCACGTTACACGCCTCGGTTTGTCTCTTCGGGGGTATGGGGGCAGAGCCGTCGGGTCAGTCTCTTTGGCGCAGCCAAAGAGAT
>DAOMZH010001433.1:0-2390 GCA_035437985.1 Polyangium sp. (in: bacteria)
ATGACAAACTCGTCAAGCTCGACAAACCCGACGATGCGGACTTCAGCATTTGGGACGGCCAACTCCTCATGCAATTGCGCAAAGCCTGGACGATTGGCAACAAGACCTGGCCCTCCGGAGCGCTGCTGGCAATCTCGCTCAAGGATTATCGTGCTGGCAAACGCGATTTCCATACCCTTTTCGAGCCCAAAGCCAATACGTCGCTCGACGATTATTCCACGACGAAAACGCATATCATCACCGTCGAGCTCGAAGACGTGAAAACCTCCGTATTCGTGCACACCCGCACGAAAGATGGGTTCAAGAAAGAAAAACTCGAAACGGGTGCGGCCATGAGCTCCACGACGGCGTGGGCATTTGATCGTCATACGTCCGACGACTATTGGACCATGGAAAGCGGATTTTTGACGCCGCAAGCGCTTGCTCTAGGAACGCTGGGCAAAAAAGGGACTCCCGCGATCATCAAGAAAAACCCGGATTTCTTCGACGCGAGTGGACTCGAAGTCTCGCAACATTTTGCGACCTCGAAAGATGGGACCAAGGTTCCTTACTTCCAGGTATCCAAGAAAAACCTGCCCCTCGATGGTAATGCACCAACGCTGCTTCACGGCTATGGCGGATTCGAAATTTCGATGAAGCCCGGGTATTTGTCGAAAACCGGGGCCGGATGGCTGGAGCGCGGCGGCGTATTCATCGAAGCGAACATTCGCGGCGGTGGTGAATATGGCCCCTCATGGCATCAAGCGGCATTGCGCGACAAACGGCAACTCGCCTTCGACGACTTCATTGCGATTGCGGAAGACCTCATCAAGCGCAAAGTCACGTCGACCCCGAAGCTCGGCATCATGGGTGGCTCCAATGGTGGACTCTTGATGGGCGCAATGCTCACGCAACGCCCGGATCTCTTTGGCGCCATCGTTTGTCAGGTGCCACTCCTCGATATGAAGCGCTACCACAAGCTTTTGGCTGGAGCTTCCTGGATGGAGGAGTACGGCGATCCGGACAAACCCGAAGAATGGGCTTCGATCGCGAAATACTCGCCGTACCAAAACGTGAAAAAGGGTCAAAAATATCCGCGGACGCTTTTCACCACGTCCACACGTGATGATCGCGTCCATCCTGGCCATGCGCGGAAAATGGTCGCGAGAATGCTCGATTTTGGCCAAGACCTTCTTTATTACGAAAATATCGAAGGCGGTCACGGCGGCGCGGCAAACAACGAACAACGCGCGTATATGGATGCACTTGCTTATACGTTCCTCTCCAATCAATTGGGTCTGAAGTAGCCCCCTCTCTTCTTTCCAGCCCAGCACCCCGCCAATACGTCCTCGCCGCTCGAATCACAGCCCGCGCTTGATTCGTCCATATTGGCCTCACCCAAAGCTTCCCCGATTGCGCATCGACGGACCAAACCCGCTCTTGGTTCTGCGCCATCGAAGGCATTTGATGCAACTCCAGGAAAAACCTCACGCCCCCGACATACATTGCCACCAGAATGAGTATGCACGGTCCTCCCCTTGCAATTTTAGTAATTTGGCACACGATTGATACGGAATGGGGACACCGCGCAGCTCAACGGGGCAGGCGTCTGTTTCGCTGCCAGCGGCACAGAACGAAGCATTTCACGCAACACCAGAGCGGGCATCGGGGTTTGCCCACGGAAAGGCGCGCGAAGGCGAATACTGTTTTTTGGGTTCGCTGCACGAGCTTGTGGCGATTGGGCTTTATCGTCCTTCGTTCGAGTCTCTCGTTTCAGGAGTGGGTGCTGTTGCGCGTCCGCCCATGGATCGCAGCTACTTACTCAAAATCCTGGAGGAAGAGACGAGTCGGCAATTCGCCCAGCCGCTTCGACCTGTCGTCGAACTCATTTTGAATGCGGTGGACGCATCGCCTGCACCTGCCCGCATTGACGTGCAAATCGGCAAATCCATGGTGACCGTGACGGACACGGGCATGGGTATGGATCTGCCAGCGATCCTCTCGCGCCTTTTGATTCCGTTTGCCACGGACAAACGCCTCGGAATCGACCTCGGACGTTTTGGCGTGGGCTTTTTTTCAGTCATTGGCCTGGGATTGCCGGATCCGTCGACCCTTTTGCTCGAGATCGAAACTGGCAACGGCGTCTGTGGTCATGTGCTGGCGGTACGTGCAGATGGGCCCGAGGTCTCATCGCTCGTTTGCACGATTCGCCGCACGGCTCCGATGCAGGGCACACGCGCGCGCCTTTGCTCGTCCGTTCTCGAGGGTGATGCATTGCGGGCATATCTGCGGGACACGTTGCATTTTTTCCCGCGGGAACGGGCCCTCATCGAGGTGGACGGGACAGCCCTCAATGACGGCCGGTTTGTCGCAGGAGGACAACGCTTCGTCGACTCGATCGAAGGCGAGGC
>DAOMZH010001434.1:0-2389 GCA_035437985.1 Polyangium sp. (in: bacteria)
CGCGATATCCTCGACAAACTCGTCTCCGGCATGCTCGAGGACCTTGAACGAAGCGACAGCATCACGGCGTGGTTGCTTCTGGGGCGGGCATTGCGGGATCGACACAATCTTCGGCCCGAGCACCGCAAAACCATTCTGGAACGCCTTGTGCAAGCATGGGCAACGAATCCAGTGTTCGAGGGGGATGTGTTTGTCGTGCTCGACGACATTCGAGTGTTTGCAAAGGATGAGGTGAAGGTAGAATTGCGGTCGGCTTGTGCGCAGGTGCAAGCGACGGGTTCGCCTGGGGAGGCAATTGCGGCGCTGTATCTGGAGGAAAAACTGTTTGGCGGGGTGGATGGTGCAGCAAAACGTTTTGCTGCGCGTGCCGATGTGACATGTCTGCTTGCCGATCTGGTTGCGTTTCACGATGTGCCTGAGATGGCCGCATTGTTGGCCGAGAAGTCGACGCAGGACCATTGGGAAGCCGCATTTTCGGAACCGGATGCGAATGGCGTCTACCGATTGACTCTAGGGTGGATAGCTGGGACCGTACCGTGTCCGGTGCGTTCAGATGCACCATTGCTTGGAGCGATTCGATGGTTGCGGCGAAAGGTTATTGCGGAGGTAACATCGCGGGCGGATTTTGCGTTAGCGCATACCGACCCACGTTATGCGGATTTGTTCGTACGACCGGGGATGTTCCGAATACAGGACAAAAGAAGTCTTCATGTGCTCACAATACCGCTTGGTTTTGTCACCGAGTGTCCGACGTACAGCGTGGATTTGCCCCGCTCACTAACAAATCACTTGCTCGTGCCACCGCTATTGCACTCGCGTTTCGTGGCGGTCGTCAATGGAGAGCCGCTCGATGTTCCACTCTGCGACTTCATGGCTCAGTTCATTGGGAACGAACTCACGGCGTTTCCGCGCCGAGAACCATTACCTGACGACTTGCCGCAGTTGATTGCAAAAATCGTCGCGCACAAATTTCTGGCTGGCTCTTTACGCGAATTTATTCGTGGATTTGCCCACGATCTTGACCGCTCCTTTGTCCGCCCTTTTGTCCGGTTTCCTCTTCTTTATTCAGGATTGGCTATTGCAAGCTATTTGTGCCCCTCGGACGTTGATTTTCTGGGGGGTAGTTCCAGCATCTCCGTTATGCCTGGATGTTCCGACCGTTCCTTGGAACGCTCATTAGGGTGCACATTGGGGCATTTCGTTGGCTATGCCTTTGCTCGGGTATTCGGCGCGGATGCCGCGCGCACCTTTATCGGTTCGTTCGTCCGTTTTCCCCGACAGAATATCGATCCAGAGCTTTTCCGCGATCTGCATATCGACCCGAATGCGCCTGACATGGAGAGTCAATTGGAGATTGCCATCAATGACGATAGGAACGTGCCGAGAGTACTCGGTAGCGATGCCCTCTGGACTGCGTTGGCACGGCGCCAGCTCCGTTTGTCATTGGAGCCGTCGCCTGAGGTGCGCACATTAAACCAAGTCCTTCACAATCCATTCGCCTTGTCACGTCTTCTTTCCGACTTGGCCACGGCTGCCGCTGTTGATTGGCTTCTCGCCGCGGGCCGTGACCTACACCTTCGTTATCGCGATGGGGACGTTCCTGACGAGATGTGGGACGCGGCTTTTGCCGAACGCCCCATCTCTGCCTTCTGGTCCGCTCTCGCCTGGAACGAACACGCCAAGCTTTTCCGACAAAACCACGGCAAACTCGACGGAGCGCACGGCGCATTGATGCTCGCCCACGCCGATTACGCTTCGATGATGACCGGCATCGATTTGGAAAACGCGGAGCAATACCCATATTGGAAAAACCTCGTTGATGAGGCCGGTCCCGAGAAAATCCACGCGCTCCGCCATTACGCACCTGCGCTTACGCTCACACCCGCGAGCGTTTCCGCGCCCATACCAACGCCCGCTCCGGCGCCTGCGCGTGAACCCGCCCCGCTCTTTACGTACCTGCACCTGTCCGACCTGCATTTCGGTTTGCCCAAGCCGGGCGATCGGCATAATCAACCGACCGTGCTTACTGCATTGCGCGACGAATTCGCGACCTTGTCGAGTAAAACGCTCCCACCGCCCGAAGCCATTTTCATCACGGGCGATATTGCCTATTCAGGGAAAGCGGCCGACTACGAACAAGCCTCGAAATGGATCGACGAGCTGTTGAAGACGCTCGGTCTAACGCCTGACTGCGTCTTCGTCGTACCAGGGAATCATGACGTCAATCGCGACATCGATGCCGATCGCAAGGTCAATCGCCTGATGCGCCTCCTCCGCGATGGCGACGGCGTCGACGACGCACTCGTGGACCAAGACGATTGCGATTTGCTTCTCCGCCGCAAAGAAGCCTATCTGGAATTTGCCAAGCGGTTCGCCCCGGCGCGCCATT
>DAOMZH010001435.1:0-2387 GCA_035437985.1 Polyangium sp. (in: bacteria)
GACACGCCATTGGCAGGCGCTTTCCGGCACGATCTTCAGCCATCCATACATTTTCCAGGGAGACGATCCATATCGATGCTGCGATCAGCGTTTCAACAGTCGTCGTTTTCGTTGCCGCGTGTCCGAGCATTGCGAGCGATAACGTCAAACTATGCCCCAACGTAAAACCCGTCAAACACAAAACTGCCGTCCGCAGCGACCGAGACGCAAGCACCAGCGCGAGCAAAAATGCCAAATGGTCCCAGCCCGTGAGCAAATGCTCGATTCCGGCGCGACCAAAATGGAGCACGGTCGCCCCCCAATTTCCGACGTTTGTCGCCTTGTTCGGTGGCAAATGGACTTCTCGGCGGCTTTCCGTGAGCACGGACTCGACTTCGCGCTCGTCGTCGACATCGTGGAAGCGGACGAGTGCGCTATGTGCCGCAATGACGTCGAATAGCAGATCGGTCCGTAATTTCGAGGCCCGGATCGGTTTTCCCTCTTTCGTCACGCAATGGGTTTGCCATTCGAATGCCACTGCACCGTGTTCCGCCGACAATTCATGAAATGAGCCTGGTACGAAACGACAAACACCATCGTCGCCGTACAAGGTCACGAGATCGGGCAGGACTGCTTCGGTTTTCTTCGGCGGCTTGCTTTGAGCCCAAACGGACTCCAGCGCATTTTGGTCCAAGAGCGCAATTTTCACGCGCGCGGTCGCCCGCGTCCCGTGCATCGTCCACGTGATGTACGACGTGCTGCGCCCGTGTGCCGTGACAAACGATGCCGACAAAAGCAGCGCGAGTATCGCGAATACGAGCAGCACAAAACGCTTCATGGCTTGGGAGCGATGACGATGGTCGATAATTTTCGCCGCCGCGCCAAAAATCGTTGCAATCGCACGTCTTCCTGCTGTTTCCGATACGCGTTTTCCACGTCCTGGCGCACGGCCTCGAACGTCGGTGTTTCTCCCTCGACCCGTTCGACCAGTTTTAATAGGCGATATCCATCCGCACCACGAATTGGATCAGAAACTTGACCCTCGCGTAATTCCGCCACTGCACGAGTGGCGGTCGATCCAAGGTAATCTTGCAATTTGTTCAAGGGCAGGGGAATGTCGGGTAGGGTCACGAGCAATGCATCACCGCTTGCTTGCACATCATTGAATCGTTCTCCTTTGGCGAGTCGCGCTTGCCCATCGAGCGCGCGACGTTTGGCTTGGGCATCTTGATCTGCGGTTGCGCCCGAAGTTACGGCGAAAAAGATCACCTCCACCTGAAATCGCCCTGACAAACGAAATCGTCCTGGTTCCTTTTCGTAAAAGTCGCGGAGGGTTTTTTCGTCGACGGGTGGCTCGTCATCGGATTGAGCCATCGCAATCATTTCCAAGACGCGTCCGCTCAATTGCGTGCGCAGTTGTGGATCACGCTCGGGTAGCCCCAATTCGATTCCGCGTTGCACCAGCAATTCTTCGTCGATCAAGCGGTCCAGGGCGCGTTGCTTTACGTTTGCGCTGTTTTCCTCGGGCCCTTCGTGCTTTTTGAGGGCCTCTTCAAGGGCACTCACGGCGCGGTTGTAATCGTCGCGCAGGATATAGGTCCCATTGACCGTGGCGATGGCTTGCGGGGGCAGTTCGTTTGCCGGTTTGGCTTGTAAAATCCCCAGTGCGGCGACCATAGCGCCAACGCCCGCCCCTGCGGCGAGGAGCATGGTGCTGGAAGGACCGGTGTTTGTCATGGCCGTCGTTTAAGGAGTCGGTGCTGGCGCAGCTTCAAAATCGAGGTAAATTGGCGAAGACCAAGCGCGCTCTTCGTGTTTGCCCAGACAATCATCCTTGAACGGCGTGCGATAATCGCCGTAACAAGGTTTTAATTCGATGCATTCACCTTTTTCATTTCGCGTGCAGCGCAGCTGGTCGCCATTGACAGCTGGAGAAGCTTCTTGAATGGCCCGCACGTAATACACGGTCTCGCGTCCCGCCGTCATGAATTCGTCGTCGGCGAACTCCACGGCGCAACCGGCGGCGTCATTGGGACAATCGAGTCGTTTCCATGGATCCTGAATCAAATCTTTCAACGGCTCGTTCGGGGTTTTTCGCGGCCGAATACGAACCACTTCAATCCGTTTGATGAGCCGCCTTTGGTCGCCCGGATGATAACATTCACCCAAGCATAGGCGTTGCATTTCCGATGCTGACAAACCGCCTTCGCCAAAATCAGGGCAACCCGGCAATTGCACATATGCTCCTGCGGCCTTGACGCGGAATTGGGGATTTTCGTGCATCTTTCCTTCGGAACCCATCGTTGCCGGAGCATTGGGACCATTGATGCGATCAAACCACAGCAAAATACGATCGCCGGACGTGCCGTACACTTCTCGTTTGCGCAGAGCCTCCCAAATCGCCTGCC
>DAOMZH010001436.1:0-2387 GCA_035437985.1 Polyangium sp. (in: bacteria)
GATGCTCCCGTTGCGTTGCAACAATCCGGCGAGAATCCCGGGCGCGGAGCACAGTCGTTCGTTTCGCCTGCGGGCGTGCAGTTCGGGGACTTGCGCCTGAGCGCACGCGTCAGGCTTTTTGGCGAGTACAACGATGCGTTTCAGTTGGCGTTGGGTGGATCTTTGTGGCTCCCGACGGGGGCTGGCAATTCGTTCGTGAGCGATGGCAAAGTGCGCGGAATGCCGTACGTGATCGCGGGAGGTCGCGGTCGACAATTCGTGTGGTCGTTTCTTGGAGGCATGGAGTTTCGCCCGACGCAACAATTCGCTTCCGTCGCGCAAGGGTCGATGGTTCGTCTGGGCGCCGGAGTTGGCATTCTGCTCGGCGAAAGCAAGCAATTTCAGATTGGTCCCGAGGTGAATGCGGCGCTCACGGTCGAGGACGTGACGACAAGAACGAGCAACCTCGAAGCGTTGATGGACGTTCGGTACAGGTTTGTCCGGGATTTCGAGGTGGGTTTGGGCGTCGGACCTGGGCTCAGCCGAGGCATCGGAACACCTGATGTTCGTGGTGTTTTGATGTTTGCGTACAGCCCGAAGCAGAAAGATTCGGAAGAGGCGACGGTTCAGGATCGCGATCGCGATGGTATTTTCGATCCGCAGGACGCGTGCCCGGACGAACCAGGCATGGTCAACATCGATCCCACGAAAAATGGCTGTCCGCCACCGAAAGATACGGATCGGGACGGGGTTTGGGACATGTACGATGCTTGTCCAACCGAACCCGGTTTCGCCAATCAAGATCCAGCCAAGAATGGGTGTCCTCCACGAGATCGGGACAAGGACACCATCTTCGACGAGGTGGATGCTTGTCCCGACGTGGCTGGCGTAGCGAGTCCGGATCCGACCAAGAATGGGTGTCCGCCCGATGAAGATGGTGATGGGATTCCGGATGCGACCGATGCTTGCCCCAAAGTCAAGGGGGTTGCGAGTACGAACCCCAAGCAGAACGGATGTCCACCCGACGCGGATGGTGATGGCATTCTCGACGACAAAGACGCTTGTCCGAACGAAAAAGGCAAAGCCGATCCGGATCCGAAGAAAAATGGTTGTCCCATTGGCGTCCGCGTCGTTAATTCGCAGATCATCATTTTGGAGCAGGTGCAGTTCGATACCTCCAAAGCGACGATTCGGCCTGAAAGTGAGAGACTTTTGGACGAAGTGGCCACGGTTTTGAAGGACCACCCCGAACTTCTCCGGGTCGAAATTCAAGGGCATACCGACAGCGCTGGCTCACGGACGATGAATCAGCGATTGTCGCAAGATCGCGCGGAAGCCGTGCGCGAGGCGCTGGTTGCTCGAGGAATTGCGAGTAGCCGTTTGACTTCTCAGGGTTTTGGCCCTGACCAACCCATTGGCAGTAATCGGACCGCCGAAGGCCGGCAGGCCAATCGTCGAGTTCAATTCAAATCGCTCGAAATTGCCCCGAAAAACGAAACACGTTGAAGAGGCATCCCATGACGAACCGCATCCCTACGCACTTTGCTTCTCGCCGAATACTCCGCGGCGTATTGCCATCCCTGTTGACCCTCAGTGGGCTGCTCGTACCCAACGTGGTGCAAGCGCAGACCTGTCCACCTGGGAAAACATGTTTTTACGTACCGCCAATCCTGCCGCAGCCGATCGTCGCGCCGCAGGGGTATGATGGCCAAATTCTCGTTTCCGCAGACGCGAACGTCAGCGGCACGTATTCGCTCAATGGCAATACGCCGGTTCCGTTTACCACAACGAGCAATACCCCGTTCACGATTCCCGCGACGAGCGTTTTGGGGCGGATGTCGGGGTGGTTGGTCCCGGAAAACCGGGGAGCATTCATTGTCATGGATTCGCCGTCGGTGCTCATCGATCAACGAGCCATGGCGGTATCTTGGCAAGCATCGGCCACGATCAAGAGCGCCACGCTCTCCCTTGGGACCCGTTTTCGGGCCGGCTCGTATCCCCTCAATGTGTCGGTTCCGCAGGACGACACTGGTTACGACTATCTGAATTTTTATGCGCCGACAGATACCAGCATCACGGTTACGGCACCACCGGGAAGCACTGCCCCGTTTTGGAATGATGGCATCCCTGGGTTGAGCTTTACGTTCAACCTTTCGGAAGGACAAACCTATGGTATCCGGACCGTGGTGGGCGCCGATATCGATGGTGCGTTGATCACTTCGACGCAGCCCATCTCCGTCATTACCGGGGGGCGCGGCTGGTTTTCCGCCTGTGGCGACGAAGGTCGAGAGCACCTCGTTCCGACGAATGTGCTCGGCAAGGAATTCGTCGTCGACGATTATCCGGAACGGTTGGCGCAGCGAATCCGAGTGGTTACCGATACGGACAATACGGAGGTCCGGATCAAT
>DAOMZH010001437.1:0-2382 GCA_035437985.1 Polyangium sp. (in: bacteria)
CCGTCTGGGAAGAACCCGTTTGTGATCCCGTCACCGGCGGCAAACCCAATATCCAGAGCGCGGCGATCTCATTGGCTGGACGTCGTGGAGCGGCGCACGAGCCGCATGGGCTCGGCGAGGGCATATCCATCAACGGTCGTGAGCACGCGCGTGGGCGATGCAGGGTCGTCCTCGATTTGACGTCGCAGCTTCAAAATGGCCGCACGCAATCGATTGTCATGTAACAATGGATGATAACTACGTTCATTCCATATACCGAGTACCAGTTCCTCTTTCGTCGCCTGACCGCCGCTTTCGATGAGACAACGCAAAAGACTCGTTGCACCCGGATATTTCCCGAGATCAATGGTGCGTCCGTCGGGCAGCCAAACGCGATTACGAAGCTCGTCGAATCCCCAGGCGGGCGTCCATTCTGCGTTGGAATGCGGGACCGTGCGCAATGGCGAAGGCGGGTGAAATCCCGTAGCCGCGCGAAATGCATCGAGCACGCGCCGATCCAATTCGTCCAAAACTACGTTGGCTCCTAAAAGCGCCCGAGAGCGAAGAGCTACATCGGGGGCAACGGGAAAAGACCCGGCGAGCGCTTCGAGCTGCGCGGGATCGAATTGCTTTCCCTCCGCGATTTGTCGATAAAGCCGCGCTACGTGAGTAAACCTCGGTGACGATGTCGTCGACGCACACTTGAAAATCTCTTCCGCCTCGATGGCCAGCTCCCGCCAGCGACCGAGGACGGTGAGTACATCGGCTGCTGCAGCACGAGCCTCCGCTTCGCGCAAAGCATAACCGAATTCATGAGACGTCGATATCGATGTGCGGACTTCGGCCCAGGCGCTTTCGGCATGACCCGCCAATAAATGTGCAATCGATCGTATGCGCGAAATCGCTGTCGCCACGAGGGGATGAGCTTCGTCGAATTCAAGTGCCTTCAACGCTTGGTCGGGCAAGATTTTCCCTTCTCGCAAAGCAGCTTCGAGGCGGAGCACGCGCAAAACGTCATCATAGGTCGAGCCGATTTCGTGAGGCTGCTCGTTGGCAAATGAGGATTCCTGCCGGCGTAGAATACGTGTAGCCAATGCGGCGGCCTCGCGATCGCGCGTCAATTGTGGGCTCAAGACCTCTTCCCGTAATGCACCAATACGGCGATCGAGATCCGCGAAATCACCCACATGCAGCGATACTGTCGCCATGGCAAGCGAGACATGCGGCCGTAAAAGCGAGGTTCGGGCCAGGTACGGCTCGACGCTGGCCACAAGGGCCCGACCCAAATTCAGATTTCCCGACAAGATCGCAATGGCTGCCAGGAGATAACGGGCTTGACGGCCGATGTCGAAGCGCACGGAACCTCGAGAATCATCTGCAAGCGCACTTTCCATGGTTTCCCGAGCGTCACGCAATCGGCCCAAATGATAAAGTGCCAAGGCGACGGAATAACCAACGTGTCCCCGCGTCGGCCACGTGAGGTTCATCAGGGAGCGTCGAAGCTGCATCGCGTACGCATAGGCCTGCTTGCGCTGGCCCAAGAAGGCAAGGACCACCGTACGAAAAGCGTTCTGTTCCGCCAAACTCGATGGGTCGTACGGGGTCAAGGCTTCGACACGCTCGAGTGCTTTCGCAATATCCCCGCGATTGGCCAGACAGCGCGCAGCGAGTAGTCCGGCGCGAAAAACCCATTCCGCTTCGTTCTTGTTCGTCGCTTCGCGAGCCACGGTTTCGGCTACAGACCACGCTTCGCCCAAATTGCCTTTCGTGTGCAATAAGCGGGCCCAGTAGTACCGTGCGGCGAGAGCATCGGGATCAGGTTCGTGCACCGACGACAATGCTTCCGCATCGCCAAGTTCCGCGGCGCAGCGCAACCGCCATAATTCCAACAATGCGGCAGATCGGGCCTCCACGAGGCGGCGCATGGAGCTACGTTGTTTCGTTTCCAGCATTTTCCATAACCGCGTGGCATATCCAGCCAGGAGCAAAGATTCCCCAGCTTCATTCAAAATGAAAATGGCTTCATCGATTCGTTCCGATTCGAATAACAGCCGTAGCCCCTCCATTTTGAGCGCGGTATCCGAAGCCGCGGCAAGTTCGCGACCGGCGCGTACGTACCACGCATCATCCAGCGAGCGCGAGGTTTGCCCGGTGAGCAAATCACGGGTCAGCTCATGCAGGCGAAGTCCTTGCGGGGTGCGTTCGATCAGGCCCATTCTTTCGAGCGTTTCGAGGCTTTCGGAAGGGCGGGGAGCAATCGCATCGAGAATCGATTCGGCCAGGGGAATACCAAATACTCCGAGAATTTGCAGAAATACCACCGTCGGTTCGGATAATGCTTCAGCACTCCGGGGCGCGCCGACGTTAGCGGCTTCTTTGGCGTCACCTCGACGCAAACGCCAC
>DAOMZH010001438.1:0-2372 GCA_035437985.1 Polyangium sp. (in: bacteria)
CGAGGATCCCCCGGAGGCGCGCCGACTTTTACAGGGACTTGGCGAGTTATTGGCATGAGCTTGGACGGGACGAGGAAAATCATTCGCTTGCCCGCGAAATGAGGTGGCTTCGTGCCTATGCAACATTGCTCGAAGCGCGCCATCCGGATCGCGTCTCTTTTTCGTTCGAGAGTGATCCTCGCGTAGAAAAGATCATGGTCCCGCGCCTTCTGCTGCAACCTCTCGTCGAGAACGCAGTGATGCATGGCGCATTGTCGCGGGAAGAGGGGGGCCAAGTCCGCGTGGTCATCACAATGGAAGCAGAGCCGGGCCATGTGGTATGCACGGTCGAGGATGACGGGCCGCGTATGCGTCGGGAGCATCGCGAAGGAGGCATTGGTTTGCGATTGCTTCGCGAACGGCTTGCAACGCACGCGCTGGGCGGAAGGCTGACGTATCATTCCACGAGCAAGGGCACCCGTGCGGTGCTCGAATTGCCACAGGAATCGCCATCATGAGCACGCCATTTCGGGCAGGGGGATCGTCGTCTTACGATCGACTTCGGGTTCTCGTGGTCGATGACGAAAGGGTCGCGCACAATTACCTCACGGAACTCATCGAGGCATCGGGACCAAACTATCTACACAATCCTTGGGTTTCTTGGTAACGTGTCGAGTCGATGGTCATTCCTTCGATCGTACCCTGGTCGTTCCGTCAAGGCGACATTCCAGCCGGTGAAAACCCGGATAAAGTCCAAGCAGCCCTCGAGCGTTTTCAACTCGAAGAGGTCCACAGCGATGAAGCATTCGAGTTCGGTTATGACACACTCGAAGTTCAGTTCGGACCCATCAACGAGATCGAACGACGCGACGTGTTGCGGAAATGGTTTCAACACAAATCATTGACGCCACACGAGAAACACATTCGCGCCTTTTACCACATGAGCCTCTTTTGGGAAGGACAAACCCTCGCTGCCGTGCGTGACGACTTCGGGGTCGTTGATCGACAAACGGGTCATGTCGTGGCATTTTTGTCGCATAGTCTTGTGCTTCCTAGCTATAGACGTTCCGGCGTCGCCGCCCTTCTTCGCGCGTTGCCTGCAGTACATGCCCGCGAAGACGCCGCAGCACTTGGCATTGAACCGACCGAAGTGTCTTTGCTCGCGGAAATGGAAATGTTCGAACCACATCGTGAAGAAAGCCTGGTGCGGCTCTTTTCATATGGACGCGCAGGGTTTCGAACCGTCGCTCCTTGGTTTTTGCCTTATGCCCAACCTGATTTTCGCGACCTCGCAACCCTTGGAATTCCAGCACAACCCGTGCCCATGATGATTTTGGTGCGACAAGTCGGGGAAGAATCACGTAAAACCATCGAGCCCCGACGTGCCCGCACCTTGCTCGATGCCTTGGCCGCGATTCATCATGTCACCGTCGATGCAGAACAGATTCACGCGATGCATCGCAACGTTTCGTATCGCCTCGACCCGAACGGAGGTCCCGTTCCGCTGATTGATCCCACCCCGACCGGACAAACCACGGCGTCGCTCGAACCTCTGTCCCGTACGAAGTTAGCCCACCTATACTCCACCAAATGGCTCGGCGAAGCGGTTCCTGGGGATGTTTTTCCTGATGAACCATTGCAGGCCGAGGTGAAAACCGACCTACCCGGGCCACGTTCGGAAGAGCTCCGCGGCCGACACCAGCGCTACCAAGATGCGCGAACCATCCATTATTATCAGGATGCACGGCAAAGTCGCGGAAATTATGCTGTCGACGTCGATGGAAACACGCTGCTCGACGTGTATGGGCATATTGCCTGCGTTCCGATTGGATACAACCATCCGGCATTGCTGGAGGCGTTCAGGAGCGAGCGATTTGCATGGTTATCGAGTTTTCGGCCTGCGCTGGGCGTTGCACCGCCTCCAGAATGGGTGGATTTGGTCGAAGGAGCCTTCATGCGTTGCGCCCCGCGCGGACATGATCGCGTCATGACGGTGACGAGTGGTGCGGAAGCCGTCGAAAATGCGATCAAGGCGGCCTTTGCTTGGAAAGCTCGACAATTACGTCAGGGGCGTTCGTGGTCGACGGAAGATCTCGACAACGTCATGAAAAATCGCCAATCCGGGGTGAATGACTTGAAAATCATTTCCTTCGAGGGAGCGTTTCACGGTCGAACCTTGGGGGCATTGTCGGCGACGCGGAGCAAACCCATTCACAAGCTCGACTTTCCCGCATTCGATTGGCCCGTCGTACCTTTTCCGGCAAACCAATTCCCTCTCGATGCCCATGTCGAAGAAAATCGCGCATTGGAAGCGAAGGCGCTCGAAATCATCGAAACCGTTTTTCGCGACGCACGAGGCACCATTGCTGGGCTCATTGTCGAACCGATTCAAG
>DAOMZH010001439.1:0-2369 GCA_035437985.1 Polyangium sp. (in: bacteria)
TCGCTCTTGTTGCAAAACGAAAGAAGCTCGATTGGCCGGCGCGATCAAGTGTAGTGCATAAGCTCGTTCGGCTTGATCTGGCGCGCAAAGTGCTCGACCCAAGATGGCCATGGCGGGCCCGATCCGGGTATCGGCCACGCACATTACCAAGGTAAAATCGGGCTGCTGCGGAATGGGCATGGGCGTCGCAATGGGAGAATCCGCGAGCTCCGAAGCGAATCGTTCGAAAGGATAAACTCGCTGCAGAATTGGCGTGGTTATGAATGTCGTAAACAAGGCCATCAGGACCATCATCGTGAATAGCGTCGTTGAAATGACGCCCATATCGAGGCCGATGTTGAGCACGACGAGCTCCATGAGGCCGCGTGTATTCATCAAAATGCCGAGAGCACTCGATTCACGCCAGCTCAATCCCGTCCATCGTGCCGCAATGGTGCTCCCACCAAATTTCCCAATGCACGCCAAGATGATGAGCACGCCACAAATGGTCCAATGCTGTGAGGTGTTGAGCAGTCCGATCTGGGTCCGCAAGCCACTGTATGCGAAAAACAATGGCAACAGGAGCACGACGACGAGATCTTCGATTTTGTGGGCAATACCCTCGGCCAAACCACCTTCCTTGGGAATACACGCACCAATGACAAACGCTCCGAAAATAGCGTGAATCCCAATGGCTTCCGTCACCATGCTCGAAATGAGGACCAAGAGCAACGCAATGGCCACCGTGGTTTGATCAATGGTTTGTCCGGGGTTCACACGTGCGCCAAGTCGCGCTAGAAACGGACGCACCACGAGAAGCATGATCGCAATGTAGCCGAAAGCGAGCAGCGTCGTGCGTATGGCGCCATCGAGGCCCGTCGAGCGCACGGTGGACACGACAAACGCCAGCAAACACCACGCAGTCACATCGTCGACTGCTGCGCACGTAATGGCCAACGCGCCTACTTTGGTACGCAGTAATCGCCGTTCAGCAAGAATTCGAGCCAAAACAGGAAACGCCGTAATGCTCATGGCCACACCCATGAACAAAGCAAATGAACTGAATGGCACGTCCGGTTCAGACAAACGACTCCGCAACCATGAGGCCGCCAAACACCCCAACGCAAAAGGCACCACAATGCTCGTATGACTAATCACAATCGAAGTTCGGCCACGATTTTTGAGCAATTTCGGATCGAGCTCGAGACCAATCAGAAACATGAACAGAACCAACCCGACTTGGCTGAGCATGCTCAAAATGGACATTGACGTTCGCGGAAAAACCGTGTCCATCGCGCCAGGAGCGAGCCAGCCGAGTAGCGATGGACCGAGACAGATACCTGCGGCAATCTCGGCAATGACCATCGGCTGCCCGATTCGCCGCAGCAAAAACCCGATAATTCGCGACAATGTGACGACAGTTGCAATCTGCAAGATGAGCAGCGTCAGGGGATTGTGCGTAATCGCGTGCATGGCTCCTCCTGAGTGCTAAGTTATCACTTACCACCACGAAGCGCCAGCGATGAGTCGCGAAAGAGCGTCTTCTCATTTTCTGCTTCTGCGCCGACCTCGTGTGAGCCGAAAGATTGGTTACAACACAGAGGCCACTTGATTGACGGCTGTTTGTCGGTGTACAGTCCCGCCTACCCAAACTGCGTGGATGGCGGCAACCTGCTTTCTCCTTGACATGTATGATGATGGTCATATGATGGTCGTCATATCAGGAGACGAGCCATGAATGCGAAAGCGGATCAGAAGCAGCGGACGCACGAAACGATCCTCGATTCTGCGGCGGGTTTGTTGCGGCAGCATGGGATTGCGGGCATGCGGGTCGCTGACGTAATGAAAGGCGCGGGGCTGACGGTTGGTGGATTTTATGCGCATTTCAATTCGAAGGAAGCGCTCGTCGAAGAAACATTACGGCGCACCACGGCGCAACTTCGAGCGCGGCTATTTGCGCGCATTGAGGAAAAACCAACCGCGGATCGCCCGGTGGTCGCGCTGAAGCGGTATTTGTCGAGTGTCCATCGGGACGAACATTCGCTGGGATGTCCCCTCCCCGCGGTGGTGGGAGAGGTGGGGACGACGGTGCCTGAATATCGAAATGCACTTGGGGCGTCGATTGATGAATTGACCAAAGAAATGGCCAATCTTTTGCCGCAATCGATGCGGACAAGCCGTCGACGAACTTATGCATTGGGGATCGTCGCGCTCATGTATGGCGGGCTCGCTTTGTCAAGAGCCTTGGCGGGCACGAAACTTTCGGAAGAAATTCTCACGGCTGCGCGAGCGGTTGGAATCGTAGCCTTGCGCGGTTTTTCGAGCGAAACGAATGAAGGAGAAATGTCATGAATCCTAGCTACATCATCGATGTTTTACGAACGCCTCGG
>DAOMZH010001440.1:0-2366 GCA_035437985.1 Polyangium sp. (in: bacteria)
CCATCCGTGACGATCGCCAGCACGAGTGACGCTACGGCCACGACAATCGAGACGATGATCTCAGTGATGATCACCCCAGGATCCTGCTCGATCGTGTGTTGCTCATCCGCCGGTTGAGTCTGCTTGAACACGATCGTCTGGCCGTTTTTCGACGTACCCAGCTCGAGCGTGTACCAGTTTGTCGTGGTCGAAGTCGCCGTAATGCCGAACGAAATATACGTGCTCGTGACACTCGTGACCGTGTATGTCTCTCCGTCGGTCTCTACAGTTAGCGAAGTGAGTTTCGGATGGTAAGTGCTGCCATCATGCTCGACCGGCGCCAAATCCACGGAAACATTGTTTGCGAGGTAAAGTTTGGTCTTGTCGTCGCTCATCAGAAAGGTCGCGTCGGACAAACCGGGATAGGCCCGCATGATCGCCGGACGCACCAGGTCGCATAGCGTTCGCTCCTGCGAGACGAGGAAACCGGCGCGACTCCCTTTCGGAATGGCCGACGGCGATATCTGCTCGCTCAACGATTCACCGGTTCGCGTTCCGGTCATTGTCAGGACACCAAAGATGCTGCTATCCACGGTGCCCCCATCGAGGTACGCGTAGCTCGTGTAGTTTGGCGTGACGAAACCCCATTGCCCCTGATCGACCATTAGATTGAGGTCGACGATGGCAAAGATGTGATTGAACTCGTCGAGGTTGTTCAAGACCCATTGCAACAGACCCGCTCCAATGACCGCGGTTGTGATCGTGCCCGGATCCGGCGAAAGAACTGGTTGTCCCACGAGGGCGGCAATGGGAATCGACGGATCGTCCGTGACGGTCTTGGCCTTGAGCGCCATGGGTTTTCCTGAGGAAGCGCTCGCGCTTTCAGTGTGGGGGATGAAGTGAAGGTTGATCTCGATGACCGCAGTCCCCGACGCGCAGGTAACCGTTTTACCAGTCGCATACGTGACGACGATGTCGGTCATCGAAATCGTGAACCGCACGTTTTTCCCGTCCCCTCCCTGGCTCATCTGCCAGGCACCGAAGTTCGCGCTCAGCGTGTACGAGCCGGCTTCCTCGTACCGGAAATTGGCAGGTGACGACTTATGGTCGATAATCGCTTTATTGACGTCGGAGACCGGGATCGCAAAAACCGTATCCCAGTTGTACGTGTAGACACTGACGTTGCTGGTGGTATTCATGGTGTTTGTCCCGAAGAGCGTGTTGAACAAGCTGCTACGCAATGCCTGTTCAACACGCTCTGATCAAGGTGGAGCGAGGGGGCGGTTTTACTTGGCCTTCAAGCCGATCTGGAGTGAACCAGCGAGCCATGCGGACGTGAGGTCGTAACCCGTGACGCCGGGGAAGGCGTACGGAGCAATGGCGGCATTGGCGAATTCGTCGAATCCCGGCACTTTTTCCCATTCGCTTTTCGTCATGGCTTCCATGATTGCCGAGATGGCCATGTCGACCCCGTACACCGCGCCAACGAAGGCGGTGATGCCTCCGAACACCTTCCAACGCGTGGCGTTGAACGCATTCTTGATGCTCGTCATTCTTCCGCCGGTTTGTCGCGCTGCATTGGAAAGCGCGTTCGTTTCATTCTCCACATTGCTTGCCTCACGCTCGGCGCTTCCCCCGAGCTCGCTGGCAAACTGTTCCCCTCGGATCGCCGCAGATCCCGCAGCCTCGGTGACTTCGACCGTACCTTCCGCGGCTGCCGAGAGGCCATCAATGACGGGGCCGATGACCGCGATGAGCGCCAGAGCGGCAGTAACTGCCCCCATGACGATATCGAAGGTGATTGCCGCTTGCGTTTTCGTCACATTCACCGTCATATCGCGTACCGACTGCGTGAAGTTGAAGATCTGTTTGCTCGCGCCCGTGGACGTCGTCACTGTCTTCAAACCCAGATTGACCTGTTCCGTGTAATTGATATGGACGTCGTATTCCCAGCTCTGGTGGTAGGTCAAATCAATGAACTTGATCTCCAACAAGCTATTGATGAGGTTCATCTCGAATTGATTGGCCGCAATGGTGACTTTCGTCGCCTTGTAGAAGTTGATGACGCCGCCTTCGAGGTCGACGATGTATTCGGTGTCGCTGCCGCCCTTGCTCATGAACCATTGCGAACCTGCTTCATTGACCTTTACGGAATAGCCGGAGATGTAGATCCCTTCGCCTTCATTCCACACTGCGTTGACAAGTTCTTGCGGCAGCACGCCTTTGTCGAGCTGCGAGGTGTAGTTGTTATCCTTGGCGCTGGCCGCAGCGTTATCGTCCATCTTGAAATAGCCCCACGTCAGCTCATTGATGTTTTTGATCGAGAGCCCGTCGTTGAAAATGGTAAAATCGCTGTCTTTCGCGCTGTCGAACAGATGTTTCACACC
>DAOMZH010001441.1:0-2350 GCA_035437985.1 Polyangium sp. (in: bacteria)
GCAGGCGTAACACCGCTTCATCGGTTGGTCTTGGCACACGGGTGCACCATGCATCCGGACGCGTGAGCGGGATCAGACGCAGATTCTCGACCGGGGCAGACTTGTCGTATTCGTAAATCAATCCGGCCTGCGTCACGGCAGACTCGAATGCAGATTTGTCCTGATCAGATACGATTTCGCCATTATCGCCTGCAAAAACAAAATACTTCAGCTCGGGATCCTGCTCCTCGGGTAACCAACAAACCTTCCGAACCAGACCTTGCGCAATCTTTGGCGCGACCACCGGGTCAGGGGTCTGACGTACAACCCATGAACGTCCCAGCACTCATCAACGCTGACAAACCGATGAGATACGCTGCGTGGCCGCGACGAACCAACAACACGGCCAAGACGCACAAGCCGACAAGCACGTACAGCATGGAGCGATCATCACCCGAATGTGTGGTAGCCGTCAACGAAGGCCGCCAGGCTTGGAAACTGAACACTCCCGTTACCACGGAGGCTGGGCACTGCCGTTACCAGGTACTCCACCCTCGTCCTCTGAGAGCACCCATCGATCCACCTTCTCCCACTTTTTAACAAAATAGCCCCGACCCGACCCGATCAAGACCACCCAAAGCAGCCTTGATCCAGCCTTTCAGTAGTCCATGACACGCAATTGCGCATTGTAACGATCCGCCAAACACCTAAAAAAGTCCAAAAAGTTGACAGGATTGGCTGCGATCCGTAGCGTGGCGTGGCCGCGTGGGAAGAAGTGGCAAACTTGCCCAAACCTAGGCGGTAGTCGTTCGGTCCGGTAGATCCGGGCTCGAAGGCTTCTCGCAGCGAACGGGATTTTTTCATGCAGACGATGTTTCGCGGACATTTCGAGCACTCGATCGATGCCAAAGGACGCACGAGCCTTCCGGCACGCTTTCGAGATTTGCTCGCCGCGACCGGAGACCTGCAGCTCGTCATCACGCCGGCGCTTTTCGATCCTTGTTTGCACGCACATCCGATGCGCGCGTGGCAAGCGCTCGAAGAAAAAATCGCCGCACTCCCGCAGTTCGACCCGAACGTCGTGGCTTTTCGTCGTCGTTACATATCCGCCGCGGTCGAGTGCGAACTGGACAAACAAGGACGACTTCTCGTTCCGCCGGCCCTTCGCGATCACGCCGGTTTTCAGAAAGAAGTTTTGTGGGCCGGTATGGGCCCAACGATCGAACTCTGGTCGAAAGAACGTTGGCAAGCGGCTCAGCAGATGAGCGACACGCAACTCGCCGACTTCAAGACCGCGATCTCGGAGCAGTTCCGCCTATGAACGTGGTGAACGTGGTGCCTATGCGTCTCGTGGATTTCCCGCCCCAAGTGTCAAAAGAACACCATGTCACGGTGCTGCGCGACGAATCCATCCGCGCGATCGCGCCGCGTTCTGGTGGGTTTTACGTCGACGCCACCCTCGGCGCTGGTGGACACGCCGAAGCTCTTCTCGATGCAGCTCCGAACACCCGCCTCCTCGGCATCGATCGCGACGATCGCGCCCACGAGCTCGCCCGCGAACGCCTCGCCCGCTTCGGCGATCGCGTCACCTTCGCGCAAGGGCCGTTTTCAGCCCTCGAATCGCATCTCGAAAAAGTTGGAGTTCATACGATCGACGGTCTCGTGGCCGACGTCGGCTTGTCCTCCATGCAGCTCGATGACGCAGAACGCGGCATGTCTTTTCGCGCCGAAGGTCCCCTCGACATGCGCATGGATCGTTCCACGGGTGAAACCGTGCTCGAGTTGATTCAACGCCTCGATGATGAAGAACTCGCGAACGTCATTTATCAATACGGTGAAGAGCGTAGGTCGCGACGGATCGCACGGTGTATCAAACAAGCTGCAGCGCAAAACGAACTTCGCACGACGCTCGATCTTCGCCGTGCAGTCGTGCGCGCAGTTGGACCATCACGTGTGGGCGGAGTCGATCCGGCAACCCGTACGTTTCAAGCGTTGCGGATCGCAGTAAACGCCGAGCTTGATGAGCTGACAGCGCTGCTCGAAGCAGCTGCGAGGGTTGTTCGTCCGGGTGGAGTCATCGCGATCATCTCGTTCCACTCGCTCGAAGATCGCATCGTGAAGCATGGGCTTCGTGTGCCGGGCATCTGGGAGCCGCTCACGAAAAAGCCCGTAATTCCCACGGATGAAGAGACAACGACAAACCCACGATCCCGCAGCGCCAAACTTCGCGCCGCGCAACGTATCGAGGGAGGAGTCAGCGCCTGATGAACAGCGAGCGCATGAAACAGCGGCCTTTTTTGGCGCTTTGGACCTTGGCCGTGCTCGCGACGGTCGCCGCTTTCGTCGTGCACCTCGGCCTACGCGGCAAGAT
>DAOMZH010001442.1:0-2348 GCA_035437985.1 Polyangium sp. (in: bacteria)
GAGGCACCAGCAGAACAGCGCATCGTGGCGCCGAGTTCGTCTGGGAGTGCGGGGGCAAAGAAGCCGCCGAAAACGCCTAAAACGCCGACGAACCGAGTGATTCTCAAGTCGCGAAAAGGACCACCGCTTGTAAGGGATTATTAGGGATTGCAATAATTTTGCATGCGGTTGGTTCCGGACAGACAACATTGACTATCAAAACACGCCGAACAATGCGACTCGCGATGGACCCACCACAATACCAACGTTAGATCCCTTTTCGAGTTTGGTTTTTGGTCGAGTAATGTACCAAATAACCGTTCCGACCGCCCCAATGGCGGCCAAGGAGTATCCAACAATCGAACCTGCCGCATACGCATTTTGCTCCTTGTTTCCAAGGGGGATTTCTAGGCAGGTCTGACCAGTTTCATTCTGGGGTGGGCACCTGAGAATACCTTCATCGATAGCTTGGTTTATTGTTTCATGTTGCCGTTTGGCCACCTCTTCTTGCACCCAAAACCCCGTCGTAAATCCCACACTCAATCCCAGGCCAACCAATCCAGCGCCCAAGCTCGCATAGTGCAACGGCTGATGCCATCGTGGAGCTTTCTCTTCGACGCGGACCATTCCATTGGACAATACAGTTCCAATCGTTGCTTCCCCCATGACCAGATTGACGGGGATGTCATAACTGGCCTGTAAGTCCAAGGCTTGGCTACCCGGATTCATACCGCGTTTCTTTGCTTCAAAGAGATATCTTCCCGGATTCAAAAAAATGCGTTTGTTTAATGGCGACTGTCCGCTGTAAAAACCGTTGATGTAGATCTCGGCCCCCTTCTGATCAACATTCACTTTGACCGTGACGATCTTCGCTTGCGCTTTGTCGAGTAACGCCTGAATTTCCGCACGAGCGGCCGAATCGGCCGATTTGTCCTCCTGCAGATAATAATAAAGATGCTCGGCCGCCTCACGGGCTTTGCCCCCGGATAGTTCGGCATAACCTAAATTCGCGGCGATTTCTGGATCTGGATTGAGAAGCAATGCTTCCTCGAAGAATTGCTCGGCCTTGTCCCATTGTTGTCGCTTGGCTGCCGCAACGCCGTCGTTATAAAGTTTTTCCACCCGCGCATCGGCTTCTTCTTTGGCGTTTTCTTTGATGTTTTTGGGTGCGCTCTTGACTACTTTCGTCTGCGCCAAACATGGCGAAGCGAAAAGAACTCCAATCAACATGAGCGCGAGCTTCCTCATGCCTTCCCGGCTCCACGTTGCATTTGCAGCTACCAGCGCCATCCGAATACTCCCGTCAGAATCATTGGATTTTCCTGAAATAATCGTGACTTTTCAGCCGCGTCGTTCCCGCTGGTTTCTTCGTCCCCGATTTTTGCGGCGTTGACGATTGCTTGACGGGTATTTGTTTCACTGGCGCCGTAATGGGGGCCGAGATGTTTACGGCTGGCTTGGTCAACGCCGTTGACTGCGCCAATTCAGGCGTCACCGAGGAAACCGACGCTATCGTCGTTGGAGTCGGCGGACTTTCGGGTCGTTGTGCATGCACCGAGGACGTCGGGACAAGGACGGAGCCCGATTGTGACGGCGTAGAATCCGCCGGATCGTCCGAGCCTCCTGCCGCCGTCAGAACCAAACCAATCAAAAGAAGGGTCACGACCACCCCCGCACCCAACAAGGCGTACAGCGTCGAGGCGTTTTTCTTTCGTTTCCGGGCTCGTAGCGTCGATCCGTCGAACGGATTCGCCCCGAAATCCGACTGCGAAAACGCACCCAGCGCCGAGGTCGTGCCCGTCGATGCCCCAGTGTTTGTCGCAACCAAGAACGCGGCGTCGCTCGCCGTCTGCAATTCACCGGGCGTTTCGGCGAGCTCCACATTTCGTGTCGCATCCGCTTCGCGTTTTGCACGCCATGCCGCCATTTCGTTGCGCCACGAAGCAGGTCGCGTCGTCGCTGATTGTGCGGAGACGTCAGACGTATTGGCTGAATGAATCAACGCCTCGGGCCTCGGCATGGGCTCGGTGCCATGGCGCGTATAGCTGGGCGCACGCACGGGAGGCATGGGCGTGGGGGTTGGAGTACGCGCGTCTTGCGCCGTTGCTTCCGTTGTCGCTTTACGCTCGATGGCGATGTGGTGCGTCAATGTCGCGGAGACTCGCGCCGGCACACCCGCACTGGCCACCGCCAAGAGCCCACGCGCGACTTCGCCCGCATCGGCATATCGGCGAGCACGATCGTTTTCCAAACAGCGCAGGACAATCGCATCGAATTCCGGCGAAACGTCGCGCACCTTCGTCGAGGGCGCCGGGACCTTGTTGATTCGCGTCAAAATGATTTGCCGTACGACATCGTCCACTCCCCCC
>DAOMZH010001443.1:0-2343 GCA_035437985.1 Polyangium sp. (in: bacteria)
ATCTTTGCGCATTTCAGCGCGTCTCTTTATCCATTGAAGCATGTCCGCAGCGTACACGTGCTCAATGACCATTTCTCGTCAGGAGGGTCCTGATTTTTGGACGCCGGATGGGCTTTGGGTACGCGCCCCCGTTTTGCGGAAAAGCCGCTGCAAAAGCCGCTGGTCAAGCCGCTCCCCAATAGCGGCTCAGCCGGTTGGAATGTGCCCCAGTTCATTGATCTGCGCGCGATTTTGCCCAGCTACTGTTATTTTAATCACGCAATTGCGGATGACGTCAAAATCTGATGAAAAGCCGTTACAAAAGCGGCCGTCTCTCATGCAGGACCTCGGGTGCTCGGGTTTTGAAGTTTGCCATTCCAATACCTGTGTGAAATGCGGCGGTATGAGCGGCGCTTGATGAGAATCGATGGGCTCTACCTGTGCCTCGAGAGGCGATTTTAATCGTGGACGTTGTACATTTGGTGTTCGTCTCTTTATTCCCTTATGCGTAACTACGGATTTTCCCGATTGTCATCTTGAACGAACGATCGTAGCGAATCGACGTGTGGACCGGACAATCTCGTTTGCGCCGATTTTTTCTTGTCACGTTGCCGCTGACCACGGCTTCATGTGGGCTCGTGTCAAGGCATTCGCCCACGCTGCCGATTTTTCCGCCTCGGCCCACATACATTGATCAACGCGTTGGAAGCGGCTTTGCGCCGCCTTTGCGCCCGCCGCCGATAACGTCGTCAATCACGACGACAGCGATGACGTCTGCGCCTGCTTTATTGGCTAACCCTGGTCCTCCGCCACGCGTGCCACGACTGCCCCCGCGTCCCGGGTGCGGGTTTGTTCAGGTCGGATCGGAACAAATTCCCATTGATTGTGCGAAGCCGGGTTATTCGAATATCGCTACTGCAGCGCGTCCGATGCTTCCTGGTCCGATATTTCGCCGCGCATCCACATATGTTGGAGCGGCTGAGCTCCCGGCCGTCGTGGATCACCGCGAAGACGGGACCGAAGGGCCCGTGAGGAATCAACGCAATGTCGGTGCATGTTCAGCGTTTTCGTTTGCGACGGCGATCGATCACGCGCTGGCACGACACACTGGCAAAGCTTGGGCCGTTTCGGCAATGCACATATGGTCGCGATATCATGATCCTTTGATGTCGTTGTCGGTGGAGAAAAATCGCAATCGACCACTCACGTCCGAAGCGTTTTGGCCGTATTCGGACGTAAATCAAGTATTCGCATGCATGTGGGTGGGGCCATGGCAATGCAAGCCCTATTGCGGCGATTCGTGTGCCTGTAACATTCCCGCAACCTATTGTGGTCGCGAAGTAGATGCAGGGCAGCTCGCCCTGGCTGACGCCAATCCGATTGCCCGATTTACGAATGCCACCCAAATCGAACATGACAAATTCACGCTGATGCGGGCTTTGGCGCAGGGACAGGATATTTGGATGGCCATGAATTTTTCATATGCCGCGTTCGATTCAGCGAGACTCATTCCCGAACACGACGAATTGCGCTGGGTAATGGGTCATTTCGAGGCTGAGGATAAGTTCTCGGGGCACGCCATGGTCATTGCGGGGTATCGAGTTCGTCCGTCTGGTACATACTTTTTGCTTCACAATAGCTGGGGCGAAGCGTGGGGAGATCGAGGATATGCGTGGTTACACGAAAAGACGCTCGAAATGAATCTGACTGCGGCGTATCTCGTGGATGCCGAGCTCTGGGATTCGTCATTGAGCAACGTTCCACCGCGCCAAGAAGAACTGAGTCAATGCCCCAATGGGCTTTTGCCGGATAGCATCACAGGACAATGCACGCCCCCATGCGCCGATGGGAGTGCTCGGCACAATGCCGTTTGTCCTGACCTCACCGATTGCCCGGCTGGGTACGTGAATCTTTATGGAGAGTGCGTGGTGGCGGCTCCGAATGCACACGGCGTCGATCCATTGAGCGGGCTTGCATGGACATGTGCTGCCGGGGGATGCGTGTACGGCGTGCCATTCGGCGCGCTCGGATGCACGTTTCCATGGTGTTCGATGTCCTGCCCATCGCCGAGGTTTCGGTTGAGTTATGGGCCGCTGGGAGTGTCGTGTACGGAATGAATGGGTCGAGAATGAGATGCGCGTGAAACATCGATTGGCTCGCGATTGCATGTCGAGTTGATCAAAAAGTGGATCGTTGAGCGGCTCATCTCGAAATCCGCAGCCGTGAAACAGGCAATTTCGTGATCTTATTCAGAATCGCTGAGCAATCGCGGCAGTCGCCAACAATCCTGTCGTTTACGGCAAGCGTCATGTAATTTCGATTGCAAAATTATTCCGTCCGTATTCGTTCGGACTTTGTCTGGTC
>DAOMZH010001444.1:0-2339 GCA_035437985.1 Polyangium sp. (in: bacteria)
TGAAAGGATTGGTGAGTCAAAGTGGGGCGACGGGCGCCGATGGGCCGACGTACATGATTGATGCGTCGAATTTGCTTTAACGACATAGCCAAGTACCTCGCTCTTCGTCAACGAGCCCTCTGAAGCGACAGCAAGTTCTTTCCAGCGTTGCGCGAAACGCGAAGGTGTCGTCTGGAAGTAGACGCGTACATTTTGCTGATTGACGCGCAATTCATTCGAAGCATTGCGCCCCGTCCATGACGAACCACCGATCCGTTTTTTCGTTCCGCGGCACATTGCAAGCGCATGAGTGACCGCTTCGCGCGCGTTTCGGCTGCGTAACTGTCAGCTGTGACTGAACGCCTCCGTTTTTCCATTGCACCTTGGGTGAACCAATGGTTGGGTACGTGAAGACAAACGAGTTCGTCCCGAGCGACGAGGGGCGCGTCTGGCCCAGAGGAGGTTCTTTTGGCATCTACACAATTACTGCTCGAATCCGGCGACGAGGTTTCTGTTCGCCGGTTTGTCATACATGAACGAATGAACACCACGTTCGAAATCGTGGTCGAGGCTCGAACGTCAAACGAGGCTCTCGATTTCGATGCGCTTGTCGGATGCGGGGCGTCCTTTCACCTGCAAACGGGGACGCAGCATGTTGCGCGGGGCTCTCGGACGTGGACCGGCATTTGTTCCCACGTCGAATTGCTTCAAGCCGAGACGACCGGTCTATCGACCTATCGTTTCACGCTCGCACCCCGTTTGTGGCTTTTGGGCCGACGCACGGGGTATCGAGTATTTCAACATCAAAACATTCCGGCCATTGTCGTCGCATTGCTCACGGAATGGCGCGTTGAGACAGACCTTTGGCTCGATCGCGAAAGTCATCCGCGATTGCCCATGTGCACACAATACGGCGAAAGCGATCTTGTGTTCGTATCGCGGTTGCTCGAGGATGCGGGCATTGCGGCGTTTTTTCGGGAAAATGAAGATGGTCAATGCCGTCTGGTTCTGAGCGATCGTGCGCATGGAATCGAGCCTCGCGGGGGTGGAGCCTTGCATTACGTCGATCATCCGAACCAGTCCGCCGAGCGCGAATTCGTAACGGAAATGCGGCTCGCGCAACAAGTAGCCTCGTTGCGCCATACGGTGCGAGATGTGGATCACCGTCGAGATCCTGGATTTGCCTTATTTGGCCAGGCAGCTGCGGATCACGCCATCGAAGGGGCCCTCGAACGATACGAATATGCACCGGGTGCATTCGCAATCGAGACGAATGCTCGCGGTGATACACCGATGGCCGATGACAAGGCGGCTGTGCGTCACGATGAAAAGGTAGGACGAACCATTGCCGAAAGGCGCGTCGACGAAGCTCGTGCATCGCGACATGTTTTGTCCTTCAAAACCAATGCGCCCGATTTAGCGCCCGGCACGGTTTTTCTCGTCGAGGGGCATCCGCATCCGCTCCTCGATGCACGGCACAAATGGCTCGTCACTGAATTCCAAATCGAAGGAGCTGTGGGCGAAGAATGGATATATTCCGGAAAAGCGGCATCGGCGTCTGCTCCTTATCGTCCACCGCGACAAACTCCAAAACCCGTGGCGAGAGGTGTAGAGAGTGCGCTCGTGGTTGGGCCCAAAGGTGAAGAAATTCATACGGATGAATTTGGTCGAGTCCGCATTCAATTTCCGTGGGATCGTCAAGGTCAATACGACGATGCGAGTTCTTGTTGGGTGCGGGTGAGCCAAGGTTGGGCCGGTGCTGGGTTTGGCCTGACGACCATTCCGCGCGTAGGCCAAGAAGTGCTCGTGGGTTTTTTCGGCAGTGATCCAGACCAACCCGTCGTCATTGGTCGATTGTACGATGGGACAAACCCGGTTCCTTACAAACTGCCCGAAAACAAGGCCGTGACGGGATTGCGAACTGCGACGTCTCCCCGCACGGGTGGATACAATGAATTGCGGTTCGACGATACCCGTGGCAGCGAGTTGGTGCACGTGCAAGCCGAGCGCAATTTGACCAAAGTGGTCAAGCTGGACGAAACGGAGACGACAGGACAAACGCGGGTCATCGAATGCGGCAAGCGGCTGATTTTGACGACGGGGCAAGCGAGTATCATTTTGGATGGCCCGCATATTTTCATCGAAGGGGACGGTGAAATCGTCATGAATGGCGGCCCGGTGGAGCTCGAAGAGGACGATACCGACGATGAAGACGAGGAGGTCGAGGACAAACTGCCCCCGGACAAACACGGCAAAGAGGTGTACCAGGAGGGTATAGCGATAGACGGTTCACCCTCATTCCGAGCCAAGACGCGGGCGGTGCTCGATAAGGTGGCGGCAACGAATACGGGGGAGGGGCT
>DAOMZH010001445.1:0-2337 GCA_035437985.1 Polyangium sp. (in: bacteria)
AGGATTGCAACCTACCCAAATGCCCAACAAGCCGACCAGAACCGGATGACGATAGCGGATCATACTGCCTATCATGCACGAATCCGAGCTCCTGGGAAGCGGATTCTTCACCGTCGTCGTCAAGGTCCGAAATGCCGCAATCGTGCCCAGGCCCATCCGGAGGCTCTGCTGTTTGTGCCCCAAGCGAAAAATGAATGAATCGCGGAAATTTTCCCCCTTGAACCGCCAGTAGGATATGCTGCACGCATGGGCACTTGGGGCGAAGGACTTTACGACAACGACAGCGCGCTCGATTCTCTCGGGGATCTCTTGCAGATCGAGGACGAGGTTCAGGACATTGTCGAGTTGACGGCGCGTATTGGGCTGGCCGCGTGGCTCAACCCGACCCTCGTGATTTGCGACGCTGGCGATCTGAAGGCCCGTGTGGACGCGCTTTCTGGGCAGCATGAGCGGCTTCCGGAGGCAACGCGGCAAGTTTTGGCCACGTTATTCGCGGATCCAGAAACGGCATTAAAGGATGGATCGCGTAAGCCCGAAGCTCATGCGGTGATTGGCGGGTATTGCGACGGGCCGCAAATCGAGCCATTGTTGAAGTTTCCCGCGGCCCAACCAATCATCGAGGCGTTTGGTGAAACAATGGCCAAGGAGCTCGACGCTGCACTCGCTCCGAAAAAAGGCAATGACTTGTATCAAGCAGCGGGGGAGCTTGCGCCTTTGGGCATTTTGATCGAGCTTTCGCTGGCGGGGTTTTTCCAGCCCGCGCCGGGGCGCGTCGCTGCTTGGCGCGATGGTTTTACCGTTATCGACAAAGCGACGAAGTCCGAGCGGGGATTTTGGTGGAAGTATGTGCGCAAGGTGCAAGCAGGTTTTGACCTCTTGGCACCACGGCCGCAAAACGCATCAGCGGCAAAACCCGTCGTCCAAAAGCCACGAAACGTCCTGAAAAACCCAGAGCCTTCAGCTCCTGCGGGGCCCGTCGAGCGCTACAGCCATCCGAAATTAGGGGTCGGCATTCTCGTGGCACGTTCGGGCAGCGGCGACGAGGAAAAACTGGATCTGCGATTCGATGATGGAGGCATTCGCAAGATCCTGGCCAAATTCGTCACGCGTTTGGAAGAATGAACATCGCCGGAGCCCCGTCACGCACGACGCAGTCTGCTTCACGCCGAATCATTGCCGATGCTTGCCCGGTCCTTCGGCGCTCTCCAAGCCCATAACATGAGCGCCAGCGTCACAAGGCCGGCCACGGTGAAAATTTCTGCGCTGTAATGCGGAAAAAAAATCATGAATGCTCGCATGACCAGGAGCGCTAGCACCACGCTGCTCATGCGCTTTTCGATGAGGACCGTCCCGACGCTCATGATTGCGGCGATGTTCAGTATGTCTGCGCTCAGGACCAACTCCACGGGTTGCTCCTCGTACCACGCGAGCGCTCGGTGAATAAGAATGAACCCACAAACGATTCCAAGGATAGCCGCGATGCGCCGATTGAAGGTCGTACCCAAGAGACGGCGCCTGAGAAACCAGATAGTCGAAATGCAGCTGAGGGACATCAACGATGCAAACAACGTCAGATCCGCATTGGTGACTTTGCCGAAATCCCTCCCGTGCATGAGCGCGACAATGGCGATGAATGTCGCCAACACCATGCAGGCAATGCCAATTCCTCGCCAACGTGCTTCCACTTGGGGATCGAGCTCATACGCCATGACCCGCAATCGTTCCGTCTCCGCACGTTGCCGGGCCACTTCTTGTCGCGCCGAATCCAAGCGATTTCGCAGCTCTTCCGAAGGTCCTTGCATTTCGTCGAGTAATGCCGCCGCGCTGTCGATGTGCTGCTGCCGCAATTCCAAATCGAACAATCCCCGCAATGTCTTGTCGAGTCCCGATAAAGCCGTTTCGAGCTTGGGTTCGATTCGTAAAGCATAACCATACCCGAACCGCGCCTCGGCCGCATGTCGATACATTGCGCCCAAATCTTTGAGGTCCCCACCCTTCTCGACGCTCGAAGCAAGCATGGATTCCAGCAACGACAAGCGTTCGAGCGCCGCATCGCACAAGACCCGGGCACTACGTTTGCGAAGATGCTCGGCAATTTCTTGACGAAATGCCTCTGCCGATGCCGGACGAACCGCAGGATCCTGCGCTGTCGCTCGATTGCACAATTCCGCGAGCTCCGACGGAACGTCTTCCGCGTACCCAAAAGGGCGCGCGTCCGTTATCGAATTCATGATTTGTTGCATGGAAGGTCCAACATGCCGCGCCTTTCCGGTGAGCACATGATGCAACGTCGCGCCGAGGAGGTACACGTCGGTGCGGGCATCGAGCGTTTGGCCC
>DAOMZH010001446.1:0-2337 GCA_035437985.1 Polyangium sp. (in: bacteria)
CGTGGCGTGGCGGTGGTTGCTGCGGCGACGAGCGCTGCTTGGCGAACGGAAGGATCAACATCGTCGAGGAGTCGCGCCAAGGCTCGGTCCAGGGATGTTTGTCCTGCTAGACCCAATGTTTGAGCTGCAACGATACGATCACGAGCGTCTGGACTTTCGAGCAACATGCGCAGACGTGGAGCGCCATCGAGCATGCCGTCGAGTCCTCCATGTCGGAGGAGCGCGCCGATCGCGGCTGCGCGTACGGCGTTGTCGTTGCGTGAAGCGAGGGCACAAAGCTCGTCGTGGGCTTCTTCGTCGAGGGCGCGGGCGAGGGTTTCGACAGCCAAACCTCGCACTTCCGGATCTTCATCATCGAGTCTTTCACGACTCAGGGCGGCTCGATCTTCATGGATCAGCGTCCAGGAGGCGCGTAACGCGGCCCCTCGAACTTGCGGAGATGGATGGCGGATCAGGTGGGGAAGGGCGAGACGAACATGTTCAGGATCGATCTGGCGCAAGCGGTCGAGGGCAAAGAGAACCTGCGGCGCATCCTGGCTCATGAGAGCCTCGGAAAGAGCCCGATCCACGCGACTTTGTTCGGTGGGCAAGTCATCGGTGAGGCGCCCGCGGACGAGTGTTCCGCGCATGGCCGCGACGTACCCGCGACTGATCTGCTGAAGCATCGGGAGCACGGTCAAACCCAACGGCAGGGTGAGCCAACCGAGGTGGGCCGAGGCAGCGATGAGTTCAGGACCGGCAACCGTTGCCGCACCCGAAGGAGCGAAAAGGAAGAGCAGGATGGCTCCTACGCCGTATCCCAAAGGCTTCATGATCGCGAAGGCCAAGGTGCGAACGTGTTCCCGTTGCGCTGCAGGAAAGGGGAACAGCAAGAGCTGCAAGGTGACGTCGAAGATCGAAAATTGCAGGGCGTTGTCGCTGGTTTTCAGGATCGCCGCCGTGGTCATCGAGGGCATGATCACGAGCAACGCGGAGCTCGACAAAAACGCGATGGGCAATGTCGCTGCTGCGCCGAGGACGCTCCAGCGTTTGAGGATCCGGGGCGTCACGACAAACTGCACGAAGAGCCCGACAAACCCTACGACGCCGTAGAATATGCCCATGAACGACGCGAGGGCGTCGCGGGTGGGATAGGTCGAACGCGCGATGGCTTTGAACTGGTAATCGCCGATCGTGAGGATCGTGAACAGGATCAGAATCGATCCGGCAATCGCGGCGACATAAGGCGAACGCAACGACGCCGACATCGGCTCGGAGCTGGTTTTCAGGCGTTCGTCCGGACGATTGTTTTTTACGATTCCGTGGCGTTTGGCGAGGACGCGGCAGAGCAGCGCGACGAGGAGAAGCGCGGCGACGAGGATGAAGATGAGGTTTTCGGTGCCGATGATGGGGGCGATGGCGCCGGCGATGAGGCCGGAGACGATGGTGCCGGTGATGCGTCCCGCGCCGATCCACCCGAAGGCGCGTTTGGCGCTGCGGGCGTCGTACAAGTCTTGCGCGATGGTCCACGAGAGCATGGCGGTGAGGTTGGCGATGACCTCGCACCAGATGGCGAAAACGAAGTACGCGGCGCGGATGTCGTACCCAATGAGGACGCGCAGGACGATGTAGGTTGCGGCGGCAAACAGAGCGAACGCGACGCCGAATCGAGCTCGCGGCAAACGACGCACGGCGCGTTCGTAACCTAGAGCGACGACGGCGGAGAGGGTGCCGTAGGCGACCCACATGGGGGCGATCCAGGTAACGGGGAATCGCGTGAGAAAAAGGGCATCGCGTGCGGTTCGCCCAACGACGAGCAGGAGCGCGGCGAGAAACAGGAGCGAAGAGAGCAGAACGATGCGTTCGAGTTCGGCGCGGTTGATGGCGATACCGAGGCTTGCGAGTGCTTCGTTTTGCGCATCGGCCGATTTTGACTTTTCGGGCGGATCCGAATCGGCGCTGGTGTTGGTTGGACCTCGGGCAGTCACGTAGGTTGGAGGGTAGACGATGCGGGGCTGTTGGAGTTTCTGGGAGTGGACGATTGCCCTGGATGGTGTGCATACTGCCGTCGTGCGAAACCGACGAGAGATTTGGCGCGAGTTCATGGGTTGCTTCGAGCCCAGCAGTGACCCGCGTGATGCTGTACAGCGTGGATTTTATGTGCCACGTCCGGGTCGGACGTTGGCGGAGCAGCTCGCAGCACGATTCGAGGTCAAACCGTCGGCGTCGCATTTGCTCGTTGGAGGTGTAGGGTCGGGAAAAACGACGCAGCTGCTTGTGGCGCAAGATCGCCTTCAAGAACATAAAGATATCGCAGTGGCGTATGTCGACGTGAGCCTTCGCGTCGATCCACAATGG
>DAOMZH010001447.1:0-2334 GCA_035437985.1 Polyangium sp. (in: bacteria)
GGCATCGGCACGTGCTTGCTGCGCATCGGCACGTGCTTGCTGCGCATCGGCACGTGCTTGCTGCGCATCGGCACGTGCTTGCTGCGCATTGGCTTGCGCTTTCGCCGCCTTGACCAGCGCCTTTGCTTTCGCCGCCAGCTCTGCGCCCGTCGGCACGACCGCCCCATCCTCCGTGCACCAGCGTAGCCAATCGCCCTCGTACTTCTCGAACGCTCCCTTCCAAACACAAACGCCCAAACCCAACTCCGGAAAGAAGCTCGTTTTGCTGGGAACGAGAAGGTCGCCACGAAGCTCGAAAATCCGTAGCGGTGTTTTGCTGATGATTTTTTCGGGATCCCACACGATGTAATGCGGAATCTTCATCCGGGCATAACGCCGACGTTTGCCGGTGAGTTCCTCACCTTCGTCGTTGGACACGACTTCAATGACGACATCCGGCACTTTGCCGAGCGCCGAAACGAAGTAACTAAGGTTTTTCTTGTTCCTCCTGTCCAGGCCCAGCTTGACGTCGACGCTGAGCATCACATCGGGAACGATGGCGGTTTTTTCGCCTATGGCAAACAAGCCCACATTGGAATTGGCCAAAAATGGCCGAACGACGCCGTCTTCCCGAAGCGGCGGCGCATAACCAATGCTGTACAAAGGCTCGGTTAATAACCGCTGCTGCTTCTCGGAGACGATGTTGTCCACGGGCGTGTCGTCCTCGATGACGAAGCCCGAATAGTCGATCTCATCAGGGCCTTCGGAGGTTTGCATCGGTACTGCAGGCATGTGCTGACCGTTCCTCGGAACTTTCGTTTTGTCAAGGCCCATCTGCCCCTCCTGTGCACTTTTTTTCAAACCCCAATGACTGCTCCGACGAACCTCGTCCGCGACGAACACCTTGCTTGACCTACGAAATATGTACCCGTACGTACGTCCAGGAACCTTCGGGAAAACATCACGGCGTGTCGGGTTTGGGGTCTGGTTTGACCACGCGCGATTGCAACGAAGGAATCAGGTTTTCCCAGTTTTTCCCGTAAAAGTAATGAATGACGGTTTCGAGAAGGTGGTATTGCTGGACGAGCAAGGTGGCGATTCGATCCCGGGCGTCGATTTCCGGGGGATGTTTGGGGGCTTTTTCGGGGACCGAGCCTTTGGTGCGCAAATTCGCCACGAGCCACGAACCTACGGCTGCCGCTTCATCGACTTGCGCTGGCTCGACGGGATGTTTTCCCGCAATGGTCGCTTCGTATTTCCGAAATAAGTCGGCGAGGGCGAGACAATCGAGCGCCATGTCGCGTTGGCCGCGACCTTCGGCGATAGGGTCGACTTCCGCTTGTTTTACGAATCCCGCCGCAGCGAGCATTCGTGCCGCCCCCAAAAGCAAACTCCGCAATTGCCAACCTTCCGCCAATTTGGGACCCATCAGCCGATCCTCGGGCAATGCCTTCTCCGCCTTGGACGCGGCATATTCCGTGGCGAGCGCAATGTCGGGAAGCGCCAAGAGCAAGGCCGCATCGATTTTGGGCAAATGGTCAGCCAATAAATCTTTTTTGGCGAGCAGCGCCGGCATCGCCATTCGCACATTGACGAGCGCCAAGGCTGCATCGAGGCGATAAGGCAATACATCGGCGGCATCCAAGGCTTGCGCCAGGGGCCAGAACTTGGCGTAGGCCTCTGCAGCTTCTGTGGGATTGGACATGACCCTGTCTCCTGGAGCTAAAGTTGAGTCTGCTCGACCATACCGGCAAATGCCAAAGATGGTCAACGTCGAGATTGCCAGCTTATGGTCGAGTCTACATGGTGGTAGCTAGTTCACAATGGCAGACTTGATCGAGTGGTCAAGATGCTAGCGGGATTACTGGAGGAGACTTGAGGGAGTCTCCATGTAGATAACTGGTTATGGAAGTGGGGAGGTGGGGCGGTCCCGCCGCGGGTGCTCACGGCTTCTTCTCCACCATGATCCGATCCTTCGGATCGAATTTCGGCGAAAACACCGACACGACCGCCGAGATTCCATCTCCCTGATGCACGTACGAATGCACCGCGCCGCGCGGAATAATCAATATATCCCCCGCCGAAACTTCTCGATTCTGCCCCTCGATCGTGAACGTCCCCTTCCCCTCCAACACCATCACCAATTCGTCGTGCTCGACGTGATGATGCGGCGGCACGGCTCCCCGCGTTTGAATCAAATTCACCGTATGATCCGCATTCTCGAATAACGGGAGCAGCTTCGTTTTTTCTTCCGCACCAATTGCGTTCTTTTGCAGCGCTTCGCGCACGTTGCCCATGAACGAATCCGTCTTCGCCGCGACCTGCAAGGGTGATGGCGCAGGCGCCTGCTTCGCC
>DAOMZH010001448.1:0-2334 GCA_035437985.1 Polyangium sp. (in: bacteria)
TAAGCACCTGGAAGAGGCCCGTAAACGTGACCCCAACGAGTTGGGGATTTATGGCATCCTCGCTAAGGGCTATTATTACAAAGCCATCTCGCAGATGATGCAAAGGCGCGATCCGGAGGGATCGTTGGCGATGGCCGACAAAGCAATCGAGGATCTTCGGGCCATTTTCCCGGATGCTTCGTCGATCTCGGCGAACACCGGCCTCTTGACGACGCTCCGAGCCCGCCGTACTGCGCTCTCTGGGCAGGATCCAGGGCTCTTGCTCGCCAAGGCGCGCGAGGCCTCGAACGCGTGACGAAGGAGACTCCTTGGGATATCGATTATCGTGTTTACCGCGCGCGTGCAGATATCGTCGCTCTCTCATGGGCCATGAAGCGGAGCGAGGCGACGGAAGAGCAGTTCGACGAGGCGCTCGCGCCGCTCGCGGCGCTGCTCACGACGGACAGATTTCATCCCGAGTATTATCAAAAGATATCGGAAATCCATATGCTGAAGGCGAAATGGCTGCTGTCGCAGAAGAAGAGCCCCGAAGGGACAATCGCGCGCGGGCTCGAGATGGCTGACAAAGCGCTCTCGATCCATCCGAGGATGGCAACAGCCTTGGAGACGAAAGGACAACTATTCGCCGTGCGAGCGCGGCTTCGTGGGCCCGCACATCTCGAAGCCGAAGAGCAGGCAAACGCTGCGTTTCGTGCGGCGATCAAGCTGAACCCTTTGCTCGAGATCGAGGAGCGGGTTCAAATCCAGTAAATCTCTTTGACGGCCTCGATTTCATAGAACGCCCGAGCCTGGTCGTCCTGCACCCGCATGAGCACCAAGTAGTGGCTCCAGCTTAGGGATGTTGGAAACAGCACATGGCTACCATACATCAATTCGGTCAACACTGTTGACCGAATTTCTAAGCTCTCGATATCACGAGGAATTGTGGTGCCTTTGGGGTAGGTGAGGTAGAAGCGCCGAATGCGGCGCAAGGTGACGACGCTCATCCCCCGGCCAAAACTCGGACCCAAGCGGGCGGCAAGAGTGGTGATGAGTTGTTCCCCGTAGTTGGCACGGTCCTCGCCACGTTGCTCGACCTCGACGATCTCGCGCCCCACGTGCCAATATGCATGCACCATCGCTGTATTGACCGAGCGAGCAACCTGACTGCGCGCAGCCTCGAGGATTTCCGCAACATGTTGATAGAGGTTGTCTTCCTCACGATTCAATTTGGACATTGTAACCCCGGTGTTTGCACGTAGGCGGTGGTCTTCTTGACGCTTTCGCCATCACGTCGGGTTATTTTACGCCAAACCTCTGGCGCAAGCAAGCAAAGACAAACATGGTGTCAACGAATTGCAATTGGCCGGAAAGTGATGATGGCCGTCGTTTGTCGCGGCATGTTGCGTTTCGACGATGGAGCTTGGGGTTCGTCGCGGCATAGCGTCCGAACATTACGCATTGCCGGCCGGACGAACGGGGGCGTCGCTCATAGAATGGATACGCACGCAGAATCCGCCGCAATGCCTCCGAGCGGCCCCGCTCCATTCGAATCGCGTGGAGATCTTTCCCATGATTAAATCGCTTCGAGTTTGCCGACGTGATAACCTCGGTCCCATGACTCACCGACGGATTCTCGGAATCCTCCCCATCGTCGCCGCCCTCTCTGCGCTCGTCCCGGCGGACGCCATTGCCTGCGGCAACGTTGTGTTGGCGACGGACAAGGCGATCGCCACCGTAAAAGAGGCGGAGAAGCTTCTCAACGACGGTAATCCGGCGGAGGCGCGCCTCAAAATCGAGGCGCTCATGAATGGCGCGAGTGGGTTCGACGAGCAGACGCCAAGCGCCAAAGGTCTCGCCAACCGCGCCAACCGGATCATCTCGCTGGCCAACGTCCGGATCGATGATCGCAAGGGCGAGGGCCGCAGGGTCATTCTCGGGGGCGCCGTCTACTTTCTCTCGCGTATCGCCAAAGACAACCCGAACGACGCCGCGAAGATGACCGATCTCGGCGAGGCCCTAGCCAAGACCAACCCGCCCAAAGCCAAGAAGATCCTCGAGGATCTGGCTGCCCGCGACATCATGACGACGCCCTACGCATACGCCGCCCTCGCGCGCCTGCGTGCCGCGGACGGCGACGAAAAGGGTCGCGACGACGCTGTGGCGAAGTGCAAGCAAATGGCGAAAGTCGAGTCGATCTGCAAGCTCGAGCAGCCCAAGTCTGGCAAGTCATAACGGTGAACGCAGTTTGGCCACCGACAAACCCGTCTCAATCACCTCGAACGTTTCTGCTTCAACGATCACCCAGCCGCTTTGCCAGTCACATTGCTCAAGTCGTCGAGCATCCCCGTACCG
>DAOMZH010001449.1:0-2331 GCA_035437985.1 Polyangium sp. (in: bacteria)
GGGTTTCCCGTCCTAGCTCGTTAATCTCCCGTCCCATGAAAAGGCTCTTCCGTCGCACGGGCGTCGGGACGTTCGGATTTGCCGTCGTATCGACTTCACTGAGTTGTTCTGGACCTCCGCCAGTTCCGAAGGTTTTGCCCCCGCCGCCTGTCGTCGTTGCTGCGCCTCCCCCGCCTCCTCCGCTACCGCCAGCACGTTGGATGCAAGTTGCTGGAGCGACGGCCATGGGCCCGCAAATCGATGGCGGCACGTTGATGCTCGTGGGTGGGCGTCGCGTGCTTCTCGCGACCGACGGAACGACGAAAGCCGAGACAGCGCCTTCACCCGAGCCTTTGCAAGAAGTCATCGTCGTGCCGCTCGCGGGCGGGGGCAAACGCCTCATCGCGCGAGGCACAACGGGCATTTATCGCCTCGATGATCCGCTCGGTGCGCCAAAACCGCTGGCCCAATCCGAGTCGGAAATTCGTTCGATTGGCGCATACGTCGGACTCGTCGTCGTGTGGACGTACAACACGGACGCTCCGCGCTTCATCGATGTCGATGCAGGAAAGTTCAAACTCGTACCAAATTTGCCGCCGCTGGCGATGCGGGCAGTTGCATTTCGCAACGACAAAGAAGGCGCGGCGCTCTTCGATGGAGTTGGTCTTGCTGTAACAGCCGATGGAGGCGGGACGTGGAAACGCGTCACCGACGAAGTGAACGGCGATGCGTTGCGCATGAAAGGGGTCGTCGTGCGCGATGGCGCGCTCCGCGCATACGTGTTCGAAGATGGTCGTGATTCAGCGATCGACGTCGCCCAAGCACGCGTGGGTCGATCGACGGATCCTCCGGCGGAATCGAGCGTTCCCTCGCTCGTGCGTTGGATCCGCGCGACTGGAACGGATCCGATTGCGGCCGCCGCGCTCGGGGGTGTGGAGCTTGCTGATGGCACAGCGCTTGTGGCCAACAGCGGCCTCTTGGCGAAGGTGGATCTGAAAACGGGTACCATCGTGAGCCTCGAAGAGTTTGCCCGAGAACCAGGCAATGGTTCGTGCATGTTGCAACGTGCGGGCAACGTCGCGTGGCTCGCTTGTCCCATCGGCGAACAACCCAATGCCGACGTGTACGACCCGTTTGGCATCGTTCGTGTGCAGCTCGATGGAGGTTTGAAACTCGACCGTCCAGCGATCATTCGGAGCGGAGAAACCGATCTGCGCACCTCGTCGAGCGGCGGCGTGATGATCCTCGCGCCCTGTTCGTCCACGGATGAAAACGGCGAGGTTTGTGCACGACAACCCGATGGTCGTTGGATCACTCTGAGTGCCGACGTGGAGTTGTCATCACGCGCAGTGGGTCCGTTGAGCGACGGTCGCGTGGCGTTTTTGCGCAACATGTGGGACGGGGACAAACCCGAAGCGCCAAACGGCGCCAAAGACTCCGAAGACGAGGTTCGCGGCGAGCCAGAAGAGGGCGAAGAGCCGGGTGAAGATCGCGAAGATCGGATGGTTCCCGAGGGCAAACGCCTCTACATCGCCACCGTCGGGGAAAACCACAAAGAAGAACGGATCGCGACGATTGCTTGGCGTCCGCATGGCGATCTACGGGTGCACAGCCCGATTCAAGAAGACACCGAGCACACCTTGCACCTCATCGTCAGCGACGACGAGGGGCTTTACTCCATCGTCCAGGGCATCGACAAAGAGCCGCGCGCACCGCAACGCATCGAAGGCATGACCGAAGCACGTGTGCGAGGCCTGCGAGGCATCGCCGTAGGAGCTGACGGCATGCGGGCAACGACCGATGGCGGACGCACATGGGCTGGCGTTCCACTGCCCACCCGCGCGCGAGATGCCCTCACGCAGATCGATTCCTTTGCCACGGATCCAAGCGCTTTCGGCGTATCGGAAGTGGGGATGTTGATCGACAAGTCCGTGCGTCTTGGATGGGGATCGACGGATAACTTCGACGAACCGATCGAACCCGTGTTCGACTCGACGTTGCCGTCCGTCTCGCGAGTATCTGCCCCGGAAAAACTGCTCACGTGTACGGTCGAGGCGAACGTTCAGGGAACACCGCCGTTGACGGGCACGGGACTCATTGGCGCGTTGCTGAACAAGAAACAGCCGGCTGCAAAGGGCACACGGCGCTCGGTGACCACCGCGTCATCCATCCGTGACGGCATCATGGGCCCGATGGCGAGTTTCGACGAAGAGGGTCCGGACAAACCTGGCGCGTTGCCCGCCAAGTGGACGTTCAGCTGGTTCGATCCTGCGGAATTTGGGGGCAAACCTCGGACATGGAGCGGCGCTCCGCCGAAGGATTCACCGTGGGGAGCGCAATTGCGCAACGTCG
>DAOMZH010001450.1:0-2329 GCA_035437985.1 Polyangium sp. (in: bacteria)
CCGCTGGATCAAAAAGGCACGTTGCTGAGTGCTGCTGCGCTTTGCGATGGCCTCGTGAATTCACCCCAGGGCAAACAAGCCTTGGGAGCTGTTCGAGGAATGCTCAAGGGCGCCAACATGCCCGCCAGCTGTAAGTGAGCATCAGCCACGCCCACGGCGAACCTAGAGGACGACCAACGTCCCCTTCTCGACAGGTTCGTCTCGGAACACCGTCGCGGGCGTGGATCACCTTGTTTGTTACGACAATTTCCCTCCTGGCGACTTCGCAACAATCATTTGCACTCGAACCACTTCCGCATCCGGGAACGAATCGGATCAAGACCGGATTCGCCTTGATGGCGGGCGGTGTTGTGACGACCGGTATTGGCGCCGCGATTTACATGGCGAATGAGAACTCGGGGAAAACTGCATGCACGGCCTGTGCACGATCTTCCTGGGTCTTGCCGACGGTGCTCATGAGTATCGGAGGCGCGATGTTCGTGACGGGTGGGACGTTTTTCACGATTGGCCTGGTGCAAAACTCGAGCGCTTCGGCGCCAGCGACGGCAACGTTGAACATCGGGCCAATGGGCGCATCGGCGCGCTTCACGTTCTAAAATCCAAACGTCGTCGTAAACCTCCGTGCACCCAAATCATGGTGCCGCCTTCCATGTTCACGGCGCCATGCCATTCGGGTGGAACCACGGGGTCTGTCCAATCAAAGAGCCACTTGGCATCGGCCGGAGCGAGGTTCACGCAGCCGTGGCTGCGATCCTTGCCAAATTCGTCGTGCCAATAAGCGCCGTGCAGTGCGTAGCCCTCGTGAAAGTATTGGATGTACGGGACGTCGCGCAGGTCGAAACTGTCGGAGCCTTCTTCGCCATCCATCGTGCCCGAGACGTGTTTGGCATGAACGAAAAACGTCCCGCGAATCGTGGCCGTCGTGTTGCTGGGATCGCTCATCCCGCCACGACCCGTCGACACGAGCGTGGCGAATACGGGTCGCGCGCCTTCGTAGGCGACGAGCATCTGTTTGCGTACCGAAACATCGATCCACTTCTTGCCGCTCTTGGCATATCCGTGTTGGTCTTGACGAACTTCGGCAATTTTCATGGCGTCGCCGGGGAGCCAATAACCGTCGACGGTTTCCCATAAACCATGGCCTCCTCCTTCGGTTTTTCCCGTGAGAACAACGCCGGTGCGAAACGCGACCTTGCCTTGTTCCTGCATGCGTCCGTTGGTCCCCGGAACGAGCTTGGGGACGTCGTGGCGAATGACGATGGCCGGAAGACCAGGTTTGTCTTTGTCGACGACGGCTCCATGCAATGAGCTGATCTTGGCTGGTTTGGTGCGATCGAGCGCGATGAGATCAAGCTCGGTGGTGAGTCCGAACGTGCGGTTTGTCCAATTGAACGCGGTGATGAGGCCAAACGCCGAAGCTTCTTTGGCTCGTCCGGCGTGCACGCTGTAATGCAGGGCTTCCACTGCGCCGTAGGGCTTGGGAAGATCATGGCCTTCCGCGAGGAACGAGGGAAGGTTGGCGATTTGGATGTCGGGAATGCGCAACGCGCGGCTGCTCATGTCGCCTTCGGTGCGTTTTTGATCGGCTTCCGAAGGCAAACGAAAATAGAGATGTGGCGGGGGATTCCGCGACATGACGTACGCGTATGGGAGTGTGCTCGTGCGATCGGGACCGCGAAGAGCGGCTTGGACGACTTCGTGATTGAGGTCGAGTGACGCGCCTTTGCCAACACAGACATAACCACGCGGAGCAATGCGATACCAACCACCTTCGCAACTCTTGGTTCCGGCCGAGTTCTGAGCGCGATCGACTACGGCACCAGCACGCAAGTATCCGAGTTTCGTCGAGCGATCGCTGGGAGCGACGTAGATCCACGTGCGCATGGCGATGCTGGCGATCTTGGCTCCACCGCCTGGTTCGTCGTCGGCGGATTTTCGTTCGACGGGTGCTTCAGCAGCAGAAGCGGCAGGAGCGGGAAGCTCGAGTTTGGCGATGACGGGGGAATGATTGAAGGCTCGCCCAGGGGGATCTTCGACGTTGCCACAAGAGGCAACGACGATCGGTACGGAAAGACAAACGGCGCGAGCGAAGGGAGACATCGGAACCAGCAACGGGCCTTGGCCTGTCGCAGGACGAGATCACGTGCAAGTGGGATGGGGCAAGTTCGTGGGGGGAAGCCGGGAACGACTACTGACAAACGGGGGCCATACACGTGTGCCCGGCGGTGCATTCGGACGTCAACGTGCATGTAGTTCGGCACGCGTTGGTGTCCATGTCGCATGTGTAATTGCCGCAGTCCGTGGTTCCTGCATCGACACATGTCCCGAT
>DAOMZH010001451.1:0-2327 GCA_035437985.1 Polyangium sp. (in: bacteria)
CAAACAGCTCGTTTGATCGGTACATTCCGCGCGAAAATGACACGAATCGCAAATATCACCTGGACCAACGAGCCAAATTCGGACGAGGGCCAGATCGAGTTCCGTGTCGCTTGTTGTGGCTATCGATGGATCCGTCGCAATTTTCTGGACGATCATTTCGAGGACGGTTGCCACGCTCCGCTGCTGCAGGATGGCGAGAATGACTTCCGAGAGCGAACTCATGACGATCTACCGGTCCTCGAATAGGCCATCGCGAAAATGTCCTTCGAATAACGTAGACGGATCGGCGTCGTTGGTCTTGTCCGATTTGAGGCAAGTAACGATCACCTGCGTGCACGTCGGAATGCGTGGCGTTACGTGAAGGCGCCAGCGAACGAGCATGCGACGAGTGAATTCACACGACGAATCGATGGGCAGTTTGCTGGGCTGAGCCGGAAATCCGGGACGGTAATTGGCGGGAAATCAGGCGCGAGGACGGGCGCCCGTCGTTTTTGCGGCCTTGGCTGCCGTCTTCGCGGCCTCTTTCGCCGACTTCGTCAACTCGCGGCGGAGCTTCACGACTTCATGCGAAGGCAACTTGCGAACGAGCTCCGCGACGTGATCGCGATCGTCATCCGCCGGCGACGCCAACAAGTAAAGAGGCGGCAGTCCGAGGCCCTTCGCCAAACGCGAAATGGTTTGGATTGTGATGGCAGCCAAACCGTGCTCGATGCTGGAAAGATGGCCTTTCGACACTTCCGCTGCATCCGCGAGGTCGCTGAGGGACATGTTCTTCTCGAGGCGCAATTCGCGGAGACGGGCGCCAATCTTTGCGGTTTGCGGATCGGGTTCGGTTCGTCGGGGCATCTTGAGTTCCTCTCTTTCGTGGATTTTCTTCGCGAATCTCGTGCAGGTTGATGCCTCACGGATCCACCCTGGTTCGTCCAGTCCGGCTACCTCTACCACCAATGTTCAAAATGAGAAACCATGTTTTTCGTTTGTCTGCTCAGAATGATCGAACCCTAGCCTGTTCGTCGTCGCGCGCGTGGCCAAACGCACCAACAATGAGGTAAAACTCACGTTTTTAGGGTTGGACTTCCCGATGAGATCCATGCTAGCGCGCCGAACATGGGTAAATGATTGGTGCACAAACGAATTATTCGAGAGGGCGGGAAGCTTGCGGCACTGCGTCGAGCGGGTGACGTACACGCCTGGCGCGAGGCCATGTTCAGGTCGGACTTCCGGGGCAGAGGGACGAAGCGGGTTGCTGGCGCTCGAACGCAGATCCTATTGAGCAGCGCTTGGCGCCGTTCTTTAATGCCCGTAGCATGGTTGCATGAAGTCTACATTATTGTCGCACCCCGGAAACACGCACTCCGACTCCAACCAATCCACTGCTGTGCAGGACGTTGCGCTACACGGCCCCGTTCCCGTCAAACCCACCGTGGGTTTGTTCGTGTCCAAAAACCGCTACATGTTGCTCCTGCGCCGTTATGACGGTCCGTCCACTTGGAAATGGGACCTTCCTGCTGGCGTCATGGAACCGGGTGAAACGCCCGAGCAGGCCGCGCAACGCGTATTGAAGGAACAAATTGGTCTCGACGTCAAATTGATGTGGCGCGTATTTGGTGCCGTTCCCCGAATTCCGGGCCTCGAAACGCCGGATTTCTTGTTCGAGGTCGCTGAATTCGACGGAAGGGCTACGCCATCGAAAGCCGTTGTTCAATACGCCTGGTTTTCCCCGGGAGAAATACCCCAAGGATTGATCTCCGACGGACTGCGCGATCTTCTTTATCGTTGGCTCCGCGCGCGTTGGGGTTATGGACTTCAGCTTTACGGAGTCAACCAACCGATTTATTCGGATGGCGCGAAACTCGTCACCGAAATCGGACCTCCCTGGCCCGCCGAGGGGTTGCCCCCGGGAGTCACGGTGGAAAAGGGCACTTGGTGCATCGAGGACGATGCGTTGTCAGGATCGGTTGTTGGGCGAAATCCGGCCATCTGCTGGTTCGATGCTCCCGTCGAGGGAAACCAGCTCATGGTTTTTGCCGCATATGCCGTCCCTCCACACCGCAATGACATCAATGCGTATTGGGAAGGGTCCGGCGCCTTGTATGGTCCCGATGGGGCTTGCACCATCAGCGGTTTTGGCGGCTGGTACAATCAGCTCACTGGAATCGAATACAATCCCTCGGAGAATCCTCTGACTGTCACGAAACTCGCCCCCGTTCATGCAGGCGTCGTCTACTACCTTGCGGTGGGTCGTTATGGCAAATCCGATTTCATGTTCATCGATGGTGAGCTCGTCACGCAATTGAACGACAGTACAGCGCCGCGGAGGCCGAGTT
>DAOMZH010001452.1:0-2323 GCA_035437985.1 Polyangium sp. (in: bacteria)
GAAACGCTCACGGGCAAACTGCCCTTCGATTCGGCGGAACCGCGGAAATCGTGTATGGGCACATTGCGAAAGATCCGCCACCCCTTCCGGCGAGCATTCCTGCGCCAATGGCCGTCATCGTGAGCAAATTGCTGGCCAAATCCCCGGATGAACGTTATCAAAGCGCGGCAGGACTACGTCGGGACCTGGTAGCGAGTCTCGATCACTTGGAAGGTCGAACGGCCTTCGAGACTTTTGCGGCCGGCACGCATGATGTTCCCGAGCGATTTCGGATTCCTTCCCGCGTATATGGGCGCGAAAAGGAAATTCAAACGCTGATTTCGGCCTTCGAGAACGTGACGATTCCGAATGCAGATGCCTCGTTGGTCTTGGTGTCGGGATATTCCGGTATTGGAAAATCCTCGTTGATTCATGAACTTCGACGCCCGATTGCCAAAGCTCGTGGACGTTTCGTCGCCGGAAAATTCGATCAAGTTCGGCGCGACACACCCTATTCGACGCTGGCCCAAGCGCTCGACAGTTTGGCGATACAATTGTTGAGCGACAATGACGCTTATTACGAATCGCTCCGCAAACGTTTGCGCGGTGCGCTTGGTCCCAACGCACGCGTGATCATTGGGCTCAGCCCCCGTTTTGGTACATTACTCGGAACGCCGCCGCCCATTGCCGAATTACCCCCCGCGGAAGCTCGGGCGCGGTTGCACACGACGCTCGGAAAATTCTTTGCCGCAGTCGCCCCGGTCGAACATCCACTCGTGCTTTTTTTTGATGATTTGCAATGGGCCGATCCGGCGAGTTTGCGCGTCTTGCAATCCTTGATGACCGGGCGTGACGTGGGTCATTTGCTCATCGTCGGGGCATATCGGGACAATGAAGTGAGCCCCTCGCATTTGCTGATGCGCACGATTGGGGAGATCGAAAAAAACGATGGGCGGGTCGAACATATTTCGTTGTCAGGTTTGCCCGAGAGACATCTCGAAGAGCTCGTGGTCGACATGTTTTCGATTGACGAGGTCCAGGCGCGTGGGTTGGCGCATTTGTTGCACGAAAAAACGCACGGGAATCCTTTTTTTGCTTTGCGATTTTTGCAAGAATTGCATCGGGACGGGCTTCTCGTCTTCGATTCGGCACGGGCTGCGTGGCATTGGGACTTAGCCGCCATTCGCGAACGCAAATATGCGGAAAATGTAGTGGAATTGTTGACCGGGCATATCGAGCGTTTGCCACCGGCGGCGCAACGAGCCTTGGAGGTCGCGGCGTTCCTCGGCAATATCGTGACGACCCAAGACCTCGCCATTGCGGTGCAACGTTCGGAAGAAGAAATTGCCGACGCCATGGCGCTTGCGGCCCGGGATCATTTGGTGCTGCGCGTGACGGACGGCTACAAGTTCGCGCACGACCGCGTGCAACAAGCAGCGTACGAGCGAATTGCGGAAGCAGAACGGCCACAGGCCCACCGCGATCTGGGACGACTTTTGCTCGCGAGCACGCCGCAAGTCGACCTCGATACGCGTATTTTCGACATTATTTCGCAATTGGGCCAGGGTTTGTCGGCAATGACCGATCCCGGGGAACGGCACGAACTAGCGGAATTGGAATTACGCGCCGCGCGTCGGGCCAGAAAGTCCTGCGCATTTCGTACGGCTTCGAAGTGTTTGGCTCGAGGCATCGAGGCCCTGGGGCCGGCCGCGTGGGACGACACACCGGCGCTCATGCGAGAAACCTGCATGCTCAAGGCCGAATGCGATTTCTCGAGCAGTGAATTTCCGGAAGCGGAAAAACTCTGCCTGGAGCTGATGCTCCGTGTTCCGGACGGTCCGGACAAAGCCGGCGTTTATCGGACGTTAATGGGTATTTACACGTCGACGGGTCGTCCTGTCGAGGCGGTGCACACGGGTCTCGAGGCGCTGCGTGGGTTGGGCATTTCGTTGTCGCCGAATCCAACGCCCGAAGAAGTGACTCGAAGTTTGGGGGCGGTCATTCTGGCGCTCGAGGCGCAACCCTTGGAAACATTGGCCAATTTGCCGCCGATGGATGACCCGGTAAAACGGGCCGCCATGTCCATCTTGCTCGATATCGGCCCCCCGGCAGTTTTTATTCACAAGGGTCTGTATGCAATGGCCGTCGCGACGATGAGCGATTTGACGTTGCAAGGAGGAATCACCGACGAAGGTGTCGTGGCCCTTGGCTACCTCGGGATCATTCTCGTCGACCGGAGCGTGGGGCAATATCGATTGGGTTGGCTGGCGGGAAAACTTGGTTGGGATCTGGTCGAACGACGGCAATTGTCCATATTACGGACGAAACTCGGGTTGACATTCGG
>DAOMZH010001453.1:0-2323 GCA_035437985.1 Polyangium sp. (in: bacteria)
ATAACCATCCGAGGCAGCCCGATCGCGGTGAGCAGCATATTCGCCCCGACCGTCTTTCGTCCATGTTCTTGATGGTCAATGACGCACCAATGCGTGGGTCCGCGGGCGAAAGGCAAAAAGTGCTGGGCGTGTTGCGATTCGGCGTGACGTGCACAAGGGCGATTCGAGCACCCCTGGTCAAACCCGGGATGTGCTCGACCCCAAACGCCTCAGTTGCCGTTACTTTTTAGAAAGGAGAGCGAGGGCATCTCGGATGAGATCGCCGAGCGGTTCTGTTTTCACGCGTGCACCGAGGGTGGTGACTGCCCGTTCGGCCTCGGCAGGACGAAATCCCATCCGCGTGAGGGCACTGGAAAGAAGGTCGGCTTGACCTTCGGGCGCAGGCGGCACGGGAGCCGATGATTTGCTCGGAACGACTGGAGCTGCTTGCAATTTTCCTTTGAGCTCCAAGATAAGTCGTTCGGCGGTTTTTTTTCCGATACCTGGAACGGCGACGAGGCGTGCCACTTCGCCCCGCGCGATGACGGAAGCCAGCTCACCCGCGGACAAACCCCCGAGAAGGGCCATGGCGATTTTCGGACCGACGTTCGACACGCCAATCAGCTCGCGAAATGCCGCGCGATCATCCCGCGTGGGAAAACCGTACAGGGCAAACATGTCCTCGCGCACGTGCGTGTGCACATAGAGCGTGACGATGCCGCTCTCGTCGCGTGAAGCTCGACCAAGGGCTCCGAGAGGCACGGTTACTTCATAACCGACCCCGGAGACATCAAGGACGATCGCGCCCTCGGCCGAATCTTCGACAATACGTCCAGACAAACGCCCAATCAATCGTTCTTCGCTCCTTGTGCAATCCAACGACGCACGATGTCGCGCTGGTCCGCAGCGAGCGGCATTGCCGCACCGAGCGGCATCATGCTGCCACAGCCGGACTCGCAGGTCACATCAGCACACTTGAGGGTGCCGTCCATCTTGTGCATCAGGAAGCTCGATTCGGGTTTGCCCGGGTCGACGATCTTCATGGTGCCCGCCTTCGTCGAGGCGACGCCGACGTTTTGCGTCTGGATCGCCATCAACTGTGCAGCAGTGACCATTCCATCCGCCGTGGGCGGGCCAAGGAATGGTTGACCAACCGGACCACTTTCCTGGCTATGACAGGCCGTCGACAAACCGCAGGAGTTGCGGAAGATCGGCAATACGTCGGCACTGAAGCCCACGGTCGGCGACATGCCGTTGAAGCCCGAGTAGTCGTGGCAGGTGTCGTCGGCTGCTTCGCCATCGCCGCAACCAGGAGCGACAAGAACGAGACCGAGAACGGAAACAGCCGCGAAGGCCGACAAAGAAAGAAGTTTAGGGGATTGTTTCGACATGGTTTGCATCCTCGAAACGCGACCCTAGCAGAACACTCCCCACTGCCAAAGCCCCTCCCCGTCCATCTGTTGCGGGAGTTTTGGCCCCCTGCGCAAGTCCGCAGTAGCATCGATACGAATGCGAATTCTCGTCTGCATGCTCGCTGCGACGTTCTTGTCGTCAGGATGCGCCAATTCCGGCGATTCCTCGGCCAAGCAACTCGCTGCAATCCAAGATGAGCTTGGACGATTGCGGACGCAGAACGCGCTTTTGGTGGCCCGTGTCGAAGCCCTCGAAATGACACGTTCGCAGCCGATTTCGTCCGAAACGCCCGCGAAGACAGTCACAAAAACAGACGACGATCGCCCTCAGCTCGACGTTCTGCGTTTGGCCCCGACTCCCGATCCGTCGACCGCGACGGACAAACCTCGCCCTGCCGAACTCGAAAACGCAGCAGGGAGCCCCGAGGTTGATCCAGACGAACCTCGCCCAGTCATTCGATCCACGGGTCGAGGCGAGGTGATTGCTCAGACTCCGCCTACGTCGAAACCACCCGCGCAACCGCGACCCGTCAAGACGGGATCAGGAACGCCACGATGAAGTACTCCCGACCGCTCACGGCGACATTTCTCGTACTTTTGGCCCTACCCGCGTTCGATTCGAACGCGCAAGACGCCCCGCCAGCGCAGACAGCTCCCGGGACGACGCCGCAAGTCACTGTCGTGCAAGTCCCCGCGCAGCAACAAACGCCGCAAGTCATCGTGCCGGGATATCCGCAACCTGGATACAAGATCGATGGACACCTGCCGTCGAGTTCGCGATCGACAAACGACACGTCGCGTTCGGCCGATGGTTTCGATTTCGATCCCGATGCCGACACGGGTGAAACGGCACGTGGAAATGAAAACAGTGGCTACGTGATCGAAGGGCAGATCGTTCCGGAGCTGCACACGGTTCGTTCTGGCGACACGCT
>DAOMZH010001454.1:0-2322 GCA_035437985.1 Polyangium sp. (in: bacteria)
TTTTTGGGTTCCATCCATTGAGCGCAAAATGCGCACGAATTGCATTGTTTCGAGGACCGATTGCCGAACCATGTCCCGCGTATGAAAAATATCGGCGCTCCACATATCGCCGCCGGAATCAGCTTTGCCGTCATTGTCGAGATCCCGATCGCGCCCCAGCGTCGCCAATTGCAGCAATCCCGGCGTTCCAAGCTGCTCGGATGCGTCGACGATGGCCCCGAAAGAAACAGCAGCCAAAAGATCCTGCCCAATTCGATTGAGCCCATGACCGTACGCATCGAGGCTGCAAACGGCAATGCCCATCGTGGCATGTTGTCCGAGAAAACCAAAAATTTCCGCCCGCGAGCCCCCATACCCATGCGCGTAAAGCGCTACCGGAAAAGGCTTGCAAAATGGTTTGCCCTCGGGATTGCCCGCCGAGCAGCTCGTGTCTTCTTCTCTCGGGAGCACACACCAAAACGTGGGACTTGTCTTGCCGTACGTCGCCTTGCCCGCCATTTCGTCGATGTCCCAAGTTTCGTCGTCATCATTCGGGTATTTCTCCGTGGCTACGCCGTCTTTGTCCACGAGCAAGTTTGGCGCGTCGAACGTACCGCCGACAAACCCACCGACCGCTGAAACGACAGCCTCGATGGAGCACCGATTCGGCTCCCATTCTTCGATTCCATACGACCAGAAGCGATTTACGACTTCCGCGCCACAAGCCCCAGGAAAAAGTTTACGATCCGGAGTCGGGCTCGTCGCCGCGAGTTCGCCCATCGTCCAAACGTGCAGGCTTTCTGGAGGAAATTCTTGCCCGAGTTTCTCGAATTTGCCATGACCATAAAGACCGGCGCGTAAAGCCTCGAGATCTTTGGTTTGGCTACCCGTCGTAAATGTCCAGGCGAACGCGACGTCGGCGACGCCCAAACCATAACGAGGCAAAAGGTCTGCAATGGGCGCGAGCGTATTCGTTTGATCCGTGTGGTTGATCGCGGGAAACGGCGACTCGACCGGACGCCCTTGGGCATCGACGAGGCGTTTCGTCAACACCATTGCGTATTCACAACGTTCTTCGAGAGGCCATACGGGACGCGTGATGAGCGTATTCGTTTCCCGCTCGTAATAAGTCATCAGGTTATCGGCGACGCACCGATCATACGCGACGGTATCGACAGCATATGCGTCACACGCCGATGGATCAATGAAATTGGCTTGGTCCAGTGTGCCATCATGATCGAGATCCTCGCCGGCATCGAGCCGCCCGTTGCCATTTTGATCCTCGTTCCGTTCTTCGAAAACCAAGTTGTTGTAATCACCACGGGGATCGTTGTCGAAAAGCGTATTGCCTCCTTCGTCGATTCGGTATCCCTGCGGGGCGAGGGGATCGCTGATTCGCCGGGAATGGGAATACAAGACAATGGGAAAGCGTCCACGGCCCACATCGAGGGCGACCTCTTCACCATATCGCTGGCATCGTTTGTCCACATTGAGCAAAAACACGGCGTCGTCACGAAAATCATCATTGGCGTTGTGCCGGCGATGCAAGTCGGCCACGTCGATAGGCGCTGAAAAACGCACCGTAAGGGGAGCAAATGTCCCGAATCCATCGAGACGATTGAACTTTTGCCGAACTTCACGTTCGAGTTCCGTCGTGGCGCTGATTCCCACATTGAGGCGGCGACCTGTCGGGGATGTGGGGTCGAGACGCATGGCCGCGTCATTGGGCAGAGGAATTTCAGGCAATGGCGTCGCATCGATGTCGTAAACGACCCGAGGACCTCCTTTACGCTCGGTATTGGCCAAACCTCCAGCACGCTCGCCGCCGCACGAAATGCACGTGGGAAGCAGAATCAATGCCCAAACAGCACGGAGAGAATTGTATGTTTTGCGCATGGCTTGGTCCTAGAATTGAAAATCCGCAAGGCTTCGGGCCATCCAAATAGGGCGCGTAAAGAGCAATCCCGAGAATGCTCCCCCTTGGAAGAAAATGCCCGCTTCGTAGCCGATTCGTAAATGCACGTCGTGCCCCAGGTCGAACCTGTACCGCAAGCCCAGGTCGAGCTCATGGCCGAGAATGCGGCTGCCCGGGCTTTTCCCGCCAAACGTCGTGTTATATCCGCCGTTTTTGGCCGATTGATAAGGATCCACGATGTCGCCCGCGCCCATTGCCCCAACGTATCCGACGCGCACATCCAACGAACGCCAGGGGCGCACGCGGAACGTCGGATTGGCATACAGGGTATTCGATACGGCACCTTGATTCACGAAATGGCGTACCGACGGCGGCGGTTGACCGATTTTTGCCGGCGACGAGATTTGGTCGACCGAACGAGCCGTGAG
>DAOMZH010001455.1:0-2321 GCA_035437985.1 Polyangium sp. (in: bacteria)
CGAGCAGCAGAGCGTGGCCTTTGCCTTCGACGATTTCGAGTTTTGCGCCTGGAATGGCGTCGACGATGCGTCGGCTCAGGGCGGGGGGTGCTGCGACATCGAGTTCGCCGACGCGCGCGAGTACGGGGATGCGCAATGTATGCAGTCGATCGTAGCAGGGCATCGCCACGGCCCCGGCCTCGAATTCGTCGGCGAGCGATTCAGGATTGGGCCAATCGAGCCATCCCATGGTGGCGGCGAGCGCAGCTGGATTGTTTCGTGCGCTATCAGGGGAGATCATGCGCGCAGTCATGGCTTCCTCCAGCAATGGTTGGCGGAGTGATTCCGCACCTCGCAGAACCTTGGCATATCCGAGCGCCATGACGGCATGATCGGGGTCAAACCCGGCGAGGCCACCAAGTGCCACGAGGGCATTGACGTGCGTTTTTCCGTCGAGTGCGAGCAACAGTCCGCGCCACGCTCCGAAGGAGAAGCCGATGATGGTGACTTCTTTAATTCCGCGCGAAATAAGGGCTTCGTCTATGAGTTCAACGGAACGTTGGAGGGACAAACCAGGGTAATGCGGCGATCGGCCGTAGCCTGGCATGTCGGGGAGGAGTACGCGTCTGGTCTTTTGCAGTTGTTGAACCAAAGGGTCGAAATCGGTCGGTGCCGATGGTGAACCGTGAAGCGCCAACACCGTGGGCCCGCTACCGTACTCACGTATGAACATGGTCTCTTTACACACTTTTCAATCGACACGGGTTGGTGTACACGTCACGACTTCCAGCATCGAGCCAATGCCTCGAATTTAGGAGACGGCGTTCGATTCTTGCATGCTTCGTGGGGATGTTGCAAATTTTTCGAGACACGGGATGAGGGATCGCGTATTTCAACTCGGCGGGTATGGTCCTACGTTGGTTTGAGCGAAGTTTATGTATCGTCGAGGCAGCGAGACCGTGTCGTGCGGGAGGGTCGCTTCTCTGGTTATCTGGACGGCGGTCGATGCGTATGCGAACGGTTTACCGATGCGCTTGGAAACTCGTCGGGTTCGATATGACCATTGAAGATGGTCCTTCGATTCTCGTGGAAGTGACTATCCAGACCGGTTGAAAGGCTTGACGAGATCATGAATCCCCTTCCGCGTGACGTTGTCGTTCGATGGATGTCATTTACCCAAGAAGGTGAACGAATCCTGGCATTGCGCCGACAAACCCATTCAGATCTGGGGCGAACCAACGTTTTGGATCAAACACCTCACGATGCGACGGGCTTCCATCTTGGGGCATTTATGGGCAATGAGTTGGTTGCGGTATTGAGTGCCGTTTTGTTTGAACAGACGATGGATTTTTTGCCATCGTATGGACTGCCGAAATCTCCGCGCGTGGTGGAATTGATGAAATTCGCAGAATTGCGCGCCTATCGTGGGACACGAATTGCCGAATTGTTGATGGTGACAATGCACCGCATGATCTTCGAGGTGTTGCGACCGCAGTACATTTTCGCGCTGAGCTTGGGAGGGGGTAACTCGAATGCGGGGGTGCGTTGGCCAGACGTGGGCTGGGAAGTCAGCGGAACCATTTCGGATCGGCTGGGTGAAGTATCGGTGTTGTGGATCCCGGCGACCCAGATGGAGCACTCCTATCGTCGAGCTCGAAAGGTTTCGGAACGGCTATGGAACGAGCTGGACACGCTTCCCCAATCGCTTGTAAAGCATCTGGATGTGTGTGGGCGGATGGACATGGTCGCACGCGCTTCGTTGCTGTCCGAAAACATGCACACGGTATCGGCGGCATCTTTGAAGGATGAGCTACCGCGGCTGTCTGCACAAACGCGTTTGCTTTTTGCGGAGCAAAAGCCTCGTGTGGCGTCCGTCGATTTTCCGAAACCGCCGGCCCGTTTGCTCGATGTGGGTTCAGGTCCCGGTGTGTATTTGGCTGCGCTCGGCAAAACGGAAAAATTTCAGGGATATGAATTGATTGGGGTAGATGTTTCCAAGGAAATGGTCATGTATGCGCGGCTCAATCGATCCGACATCAAATGGCTCCATGCGAATGCTTATGACACGAAGCAGGCTGATGCCAGCATCGATGTTGTTCACTTGGCTTTTGTAATGGTCCATCTCATGAGCCCCGCGCTTGCCCTACGCGAATTCGCCCGAATTTTACGACCGGGTGGATTGCTGTACCTTGTCGACGTCAATGACTCGACATTTAGGGGAGGAGATGCGATGAAGGCCTTGATTGAAGCCTATGACGACCTAACGCCGAGCGATAGAAATGTGATGAATCTGTTGCCGCGTCTAGCACTCGAATGGGGCTTCGAGTTGCGGCATCGATTTT
>DAOMZH010001456.1:0-2316 GCA_035437985.1 Polyangium sp. (in: bacteria)
TTGCGGCGGACGACGGGCGCCTGCTCGAGCGCAAGAGTTTGACGAAGGAAGCGGCCTTCCAGTATCGCGTCTGGAGCGACAATGCTCCGACGTACACGCCGCCGGACGGTCCGCTGAATGATTTCACGCCGCATCCGACGGGCATGGCGGATAACTCGTATCCCACGTTTAATACGATGCCGCCGCTCGTGACGGTGGACGGGTTCAATACGAACCCGATGATGACGTTCGATTCGTGGCTGCCTGCAGGCGCGACGGAAACGGTCGGCAACAACGTCGACGCCTACGTCGACTTGGATGCGACCGACGGTTATTCGGGAACGGATTTCCGGGCGAATACGACGGCACCAGGCGTATTCGATCGCGTGTACAACACCGCGCAAGCGCCAACGGGCGCGAATCAGCGAAGGGCGTCGATTACGCAGCTCTTCTTCGACAACAACTACTACCACGATTTCTGGTATGACTCGGGATTTAATGAGGCTGCGGGTAATGCGCAGGCCCTCAACTTTGGTCGTGGTGGCGTCGAAGGAGACGTTCTCTTGGCCGAAGCACAGGATTCGAGCGGCACGGACAATGCGAATATGTCCACGCCGGCCGACGGCGATTCGCCGCGCATGCAGATGTACGTGTTCAGCGCACCGACGGGGAGCACCATTCAACGTGACGGAGCCATCGACAACGGCATCGTTGGGCACGAGTGGGGCCATTACCTGCATATGCGCAATACGGTTGGTGGAAACCAGCAATACGGCGCCATGAGCGAAGGCTGGGGTGATTTCCAGGCGCTCATGCAGGTGCTCCGTCCGAACGACAACTTCGGCGGCACGTTTGCCACGGGCATTTATGCGTCGAAGGCGTTCCAAGACAGCGGTTATTACGGTATTCGTCGTTACCCGTACTCGACGAACTTCCAAAAGAACGCGCTCACGTTCAAGCACATTGGCGACAACCAAGCGTTGCCGCTGCCAACGACGTCCCCGTTTGCGGGTAACAACAACGCCGAAGTGCACAACGCCGGCGAAGTTTGGTGCTCGATGATGTGGGAGGCCTATTCGAATTTGCTCGAGGATACGGTTGGCGCGACGCCGCGTCATAATTTCCAACAGGCGAAACGCAAAATGGCCAACTACGTGGTTGGTGGCTTGAAGGCAGCGCCGACGGACCCGACGATCACCGAGCAACGTGACGGCATCCTTGCCGCGACCCTTGCTGGTGGTGATCTTGCAGACGATGCGGACATCAAGGCTGGTTTTGCCACGCGTGGTGCAGGTCCCTGTGCGGTGGGTCCGGCACGTACCTCGACGAACCTCAATGGCGTCGTGGAAGACTTTACGGCGAACAAGTCCAAAGCGAATTTCGTATCGCTCAAGTTGGTGGAAGGGACGCCTTCGTGTGACAACGACGGAATCATCGATGTCGGCGAAGGTGGTACGGTCCAGATCACCGTGCGAAACACGGGTTGGGCGGATCTCACGGGTGCTAGCGTGGCGGTGACGACGACCAACGCCAACGTGACGTTCCCGAGCGGCAACTCGGCCATGGTTCCGACGACGGCGTCACTCGCTTCGAACACCGTGTCGATTCCTGTATCGCTCGGCATGGCGATCACGAACCCGACGTACGTTCCCTTCACGGTCACGATTACGGCACCGAACTCGTGCGCGACGACGACGACCGGAACGGCATCGGGCGAGGTTCATTACGACGTGACGGCGCCGAATTCGCCGACTGGCGTGACGAATGAAACCTTCGAAGGAATGCAGACGTTCGCATCCAAGGACAACGTTGCTGGCGGAACGAGCGCTTATTGGGGCATCGTGCGTCCGGCAGTCCCAACGCCCATTGGCCTCAACGAGGTTGCGTGGGGTCAGGACGTTGGCGGCGTGAGCGATCACGTTTGGGAGTCCCCGGACCTCGTGGTTGGTGCTGGTAACCTTACGGTAGCGTTCAACCACCGCTATGACTTCGAGTTGTCGGGCGGAACGCGGTGGGACGGCGGCGTCGTTGAAATCAGCCAAGACGGTGGCATGACGTGGGCCGACATCACGACCTTTGGGCTCACGAATGCGCAGGCGGGCTACAATGGTGCGATCACTGGGACAAACCCGATTCTCGGTGGACGTCAAGGCTACACGGGTACCTCGACGAACTTCGCCACGGGCAACATGCTCACCCGTGCGCTGAACTTTACGACGACGTTCGCGAACAAGACGATTCGTATCCGTTTCCGGTTGGGTACGGATGAAGCAGTCGGCGCTGGTGGCTGGTTCATCGACAACGTGAACATCACGGGTTTGACGAACAAGCCGTTCT
>DAOMZH010001457.1:0-2306 GCA_035437985.1 Polyangium sp. (in: bacteria)
GCGGGTTCTGCGGGAACGTCACGATGACCGCGTGACCTTCTCGCGCCACCACTCCAACACTGCCGGCCTTCGGTTCAATCTCGACGACCACACGTGATTGGTTGCTGCGTCGACGATACGTCGAAACAGCCATGACCGGACCACCAAATGCCGTCACATCCAGCTTGCGTTCGAACGTGTCGGGAAGGCGTACGCCTTGCAACTCGAGCACGGTTTGTCCACTCGGCGTCGTCGCGTGCGTAAACTTCGCCTCCGCGTCGAGCTCGATGATGACCCGATCTTTGCTCGGCTGGTGATCGAAGCGAACATTCGTCACCGCGGCCGTGATCGTTTGTCCTGCCGTATTCGCCGCTGCTGCTGTGTCGGGAGTCAGGACGACGATGGCGCGCGTTGTGTCGGCCTTCGAGAGGTCGACCACGAGGCCCGTCGAACTCGTGGAGATTTTGTATTCCGCAGTCTGCGCGAGATCGATGTTGAAGCGAGCGCTCTGGACATCGTCTTGGTTCACCGTTTGGCTCGACACTCGAGTTACGAGGGCATTGCCTTGCGTGACTCCAGGCGCGCCTTTCAGCTCGGCGCCCGAGACATCGATGATGAGGCGTTTGCCTCCGTCAGCAACACGAGCGACAAACCGAGGTTCGCTCGAGGTGGTGATGGTCAACCGGGCAGAAGTCTCCGAGGGCGCCGCGAGTTTGACTGCGTGCACTTCGATGTGCGTTCCGCCTTGCGCTCGGGCTCGAGGGACCGAACCGAGGAAAACCACCAAAATGACGAGCGCCAACCGCAGCAAGCGCTCCTTCGTTGCGAAGGGTGAAGGCGACACGGGACGCACGTTCGTCAGCATGGGCTCGATAGTAGAGGGCGTGGGGTGCATGGTCCTAATTCGTTGCGTTCAGCGGATCGTTTTTCCCGTGTCCTCTGTGGGGAAGAGCGGGACGACGCGAGTGACGGGGGCGATTTCAGGGTGAGATGGATCTTCCCGAACGAAGACCACGTCTCCGTCGCGGATCCTGTCTACGCGCCAATTGATGGCGACATCGATGCCAGCTGCTCCACCGGCACGTACGATCTCGGGCTTGCCGACATAGTCACCCGTGTGAATGACCCAGCCGACGTTGTTCGGATCAACAAACAACGCTCGCGGCTCCGAACGCGTGATGATCCCCGCCAACTTGAGTTCGTCGAGCGCGAAACGATCGACGACGACTTGGCGCTGAATGGTTGTTTTCCCCCGGGCTTGCTGCGCAAATACGCTCGCGAATCCGCGGAAAGGATCTCGATTCTTGTCCGTCTCCGCAAAGTCCGACTCCGTGAAAACGCGCTCCGGCAAATCGCCGAGTGGGTTTGCCGAGGCCATCGCGCCAGCTCGCGCAGAGCCGCCAGGTGCAGGTGCTGCTGCAGGTGCTGCCGCTGCAGGTGCTGCCCCATGAGGGTCTGCGGGCGCCGACCCCGGTGCTGCGGGAGGCGGAAATGCCGGCTTCGGAGGCGGATCGTCCTCGCAACCCATCATGGTCACGACGGGAAACACGAGCGCCGCAACAGTCACGAAAACGGGCCTGTTGCCTCGAAGATTTGGACGTGTCGCTTTCACTTGCCCGTCCCTCTCCGCTTCGAAGCTTTCGCGGCATCATCCAAACTCAAAGCCCGAAACGCCGTAGCCAAACACTCCACAGCCACCTCGGGCTCAGGCGCTTGGTCCTTCACTGTTCCAGAGCCCGTCTTCGTCGCGAGCTTCATCTGGATGTCTTCCATGTTGATGATGCGATCGAGTTGTCCGACCCCGAAGAAGAACCGCGCGATCTGGTGAAACCTCCCCGAGATCGTCAGCTTCATGGGTACCTTGGCGAAAAACTCCTGGGGCACCTCGTCCACAGGCGCCCAGCTCGTCAAGTTGATGCCCGCAACCGTTGCCGTTTGCTGCAGCGATGCAAGAAACGCCGGTGTCTCGGGATCGTCAGGAAGAACCTTCTTCGTTTGCTCCGCCCGAGCCTCGCTGCGAATTTTTTCGTCGCGATCGCGTTGGTAGGCTTCTTTGGCAGCTTGTGCTTTGAGCAGGTCGTCGCGGAGTTGTCCCTCACGCGTCTTCGCTTGTTGCAACTCGTTCGACAAGTCTTCGTAAACGAACACGAAGAACAAGGCGAAGACGAGCACCATGAAGAGCAAACAGACGCCGATTTTTCCGATCAACGGAAGCCGATCGAGCGTCGAGCCTGATGCTGCAGGAGCTTTCGCGGCCATCAGTACCTCACCTTGAATTGCAATGCGAAGCTGACGAGATCGAGCTTCGTGGTCTGTTCGATCTCCTT
>DAOMZH010001458.1:0-2304 GCA_035437985.1 Polyangium sp. (in: bacteria)
TCCCGAGATTCTCCGGTGCTTGCTGAATGATTTGCTCGAGCGAACGGGCGACCGCATCATCGAAGGCATCGAATATCTTCCCAGTGAACAATTACCGCTGATTCCTGGGTTCAAACTGTCGATTCTGGACGTTCGTTGCCAGGATCGTTCCGGCGCCAGGTTTGTCGTGGAAATGCAGCTGGTGCACGTACCTGGTTTCGACAAACGTGTGGTGTACAATGCGAGCAAAGCGTATGCGGATCAATTAAAAGCGGGAGAGCCGTATACGAAGCTGGAAGACGTCGTAGCGATATCGATTTGCGATTTTGCGTTATGGCCGGACGACGAACAAATCGCCAATGGCTTGCCGCTCGTGCCGATGTTGAGCCGGTGGAACATGCGTGAGCGGACATCGCTGAACCATGGATTGCTGCAAGTCCAATATGCATTTTTGGAATTGCCGAAGGTGCCGCAGGACAAACCCAACGAGGCGGGCGCGGCGTTATGGGCGTGGTTGTTCGTGCATGCCCCGAGTTTGTCGGAAATTCCCAAGGATTTGCCCGGAAACGGGTATGGCGAAGCATTGCGAATTGCCAACCAGATGACGTTCACGAAGGAAGAGCTCGAGGCGTATCACAAGGCAGTAGACGAAATCGAGCAGCTGCGGGTACTCATCGCGGCCAAGTGGATCGAAGGACACAAGGTTGGCGTGGCCGAAGGACACAAGGTTGGCGTGGCCGAAGGGCAAAAAGCGGGCAAAACATCGGCGATTTTTACAATCTTTGCGGCGCGCGGGATAACGATGAGCGAAGAAACGCGGACGCGGATCGCGAATTGCACAGACCCCGCCCTGATTGAACGGTGGATCGGTTTGGCAGTGACGATCGGCTCCGCGGACGAACTCTTGGCCTGATATTTCTGCGCCTGAGAACAGCGCTCCGAAAGTGTGTGACCGTCAGGCTTCGTCCAAGCCGACGGCAGCTCAAACGACCTAACGCTCGGTGTCGCATAGACAAACGGTCACCGACTTGATGATGTGGATTCGAGGGCGTTCCCACGCCCAGCATCTGCGCTTATTTCTCGCGCGACTTGCTCCCCAGCTTCTTCGCTAATTCCCGCACCGTTTGCATTCCGAGAAGTCGTGTAAACAAGACAAACCCGACGACAGCTGCACCAATCGTGAGCCAAAACGGAGGGTGGAAAATGAGTTTGGCCCACAGGATCAATGCATCAGGGCCATACAAGTCTCGCCATTCGTTCTTGAATTCCGGAATGGTGTTGCCTTGAAAAATGCCTATCGCCAAACCCATCGGCGTCAAGACGAGGGTCAAGAACGCCAATACTTGGTTGAGCAAATCCGCCCGTTTGTCGGACAAGTATTCGTCGATTTCGGTGATCTCGCCTTTGACTTCATCGAAGAGCCCCACGATGTCGAGGGCATTGCGTAATCCACAGTAAAACTTGTCGTGCCGCTCTTCGCTGCTCACATGTCCAAAACTGAATTTGGCCGTGTATTGCAAGAGCGCCAAACGCAATTGCCCAAAGATACGACCATCCGGGCTGTCGGACATGCTCGCGCACGCACTCGACAATTCGAGCAAAAACAAACGCTCGTGTTCGACCAGAATCCATTTGTAGACGTAACGTTCGAGCACGGTGCCATCGAATTGCGCCAAAACACCTTTGGGATCGAGCGGCCAAATGGCCCACGTCACGCCCACAGGCGAAAACATGCACAACTCTTTCGCCGACGGTTCCCACATCGCGGGATGTCCATGAATCTCGCAATCGGATGCCGAAGGCTCGATTGGTTGATCGCTCGCGTGCGCCAAACGCAATCGGTACCGATCAGCCGCGTCGGGCAGTCCTTCGACAAACACGACATTGACGGCCATGGGGTTGGGCCAGCTACCAATCGGCGCGTCGAGGATCACTTCGGGAATGAACAATCGAAGCCAGTGCCGAATGGATGTGTCGTCGAGTTTGGCTTGTTCGCCCATCGCGACGAGCGGATGCGGTTTGGTGTCGCCTTCTTTGTTGATCCGTTTTTTCGGCATGCTGTCGGGCAACAGGTGCACGAATCCACGACGCACGACGCCGGCGTAGAAGTCCATGAAGGCGTTGAGGGTTTTTCCTTCGGGTTTGACGCCGAACACGACGAACACATAACCCGTCTCGATCACGTAAAGCCGCGGCGGCGTCGTGATTTTGCACGGCAAACCTTCGGGCCTCTTGCTGTCGCGATTCTTGCGTGGACCTTCGTCCTTCGACGGCGGAACGCTCGATCCTGGTGGAATTGAAGGTACGGATGGTTGCGCGGACGGA
>DAOMZH010001459.1:0-2299 GCA_035437985.1 Polyangium sp. (in: bacteria)
GCCTCGGATGCCGGGGTCGGCTTTGGGCCAGAGATCGTCGAAGGTGAGATCGCGTCGAGCATCGGCGCCGAGGGTTTGTCCGTGCTCGTCTTGCAACGAGCCTGCGATGACCACTTTGACCTTTTTTCCTGCGGGAAATGCGCCGTAGAGCGTGGTGCGCGACACGGCATCTTCATCGTCGAGCCACGTAGGCCAGGAGAACTTGACGTTGGGTTCGAACTTCAAAACCTTCTTGAGGGAACCCATTTTGACGCGTGTCGAAAACGAGACGGTGACGCCGTCGTCGGGTGCGCATTGGCCATGGGGCGTGTTGTAGTCGCAAGAGACTTCTTTGAGCTCCAACGGACCGTAGGTGTTGAACGAATATTGCTGGGCCTTTTCCGCGCGAAGATTGCCCTCTTTGCCGTAGAGATCTTTGACTTCGAGAACAACTTCGGAGGCGAGAGGAAGTGGGGCCCGCGGGGTAACCTCGAAGATTTGGTCGTTGTCGGCCTTGGGCTTGGTGACCGTGACGGCGATTTTCTTTTTGTGGATGCCGACGACCAGCGAGATCGCGCGTTCGAGTTCGCGAATTTCAACGGGTTGATTTATGCGCAGAGTGAACTTTGCATCGGGGCGAAGATCATCGGCGCCTTCGTACGGGGAGACGGAGGCGACTCTGGGACGCGGTGTGGAAAAACGAAACGTGAAGGGTTTTTCCAACATGGACCCATCGAGAGCTTTCGTTCCCGCGGGGATTTCAACGGTAAACGCCGTAGCTCGGGGGAGATGTGTTTCCGGGACAAACGTGACGGCGGTGGTTCCAACCCACGCCCAACGTCCGGGTACCGCAGGCGTCATTTTTACGGGTGGTGGAGATTCGGCACCGGCCAACTCGAGCGGGCGCATGGGTCGGTTCCAGACGATGCTGACTTCGGACGAGTCTTCGATTTCGCCGCGAGGAGCCGCAAAAACAACGGCAAACGCCTGAGAATCCGCAGTGGAGGGACCGTCTCCGGCGCCTGGAGCGAGGGTTCCACGCGGCGCAACATCAGGCGGGCGATTGCCAGGAAAACAGGCAAATCCAAACGCGAGCGCAGAGATCGCGAGGAATGAGACGCGAGGACCTGGGAACTGAGAACGAAAACGCATCGTGCTCCGCTCTTGTCGCGGCGGAGTCACGGGTGCAAGCGAAACGGCTGGATCCAGGGCAACGAGACATAAAAATGACCGGTGGCTCGGGATATTGCGGACACGCCTCAGGAACGCCCCGAGGGTGTTGGGGGACTTGTTGCGGCGTGCCGGCGCGACGACCGAGTTCACGAACCGCAATTGGGTAGCTCGCAGCGGATCGGGGATGTCGGTGACGCCGCCCTGGGTAAGGTCATTTTAATGCTTGTGGCTTTGGCGGTACGGCGTGCGAAAACCTTCAACCATGGGCATTGGGACAACAGCTTCTAAACAGTTTGGCCAAATGTAACTCAAAAAATTGTGCAATGTGGCTCGTTTAGCGCCCTAGGCCGCTCAATGGATATTTTCCAGCAATTCGACCATTGCGAAGAAAAATCGTTTCAAGTGCGTGGAAATTGGCGAAACGCACCGATTCCGAGGTAGATCGCGGCGATGCGCGATCCGTCGTGGCAGCTGGACAAGGGATCTGTTACGTTTGCGCGCCCTACGCAGAACGGCCCCGACGATGACTGACCATCCGCCCTCGAAATTCCTGGTTTCCCTTTCGCAAGTGCAAGCGCGCCGGCCCTTTTTGGTCTTGCTCATCGCGTTATTGACCCTGATTCCTTCGGCGTATTTCGCGCTGCATTTGGGATTCAAGCCGGACTTTTCGGAGTTGTTGCCAGACCACAAGGACAGCGTGGTCGAGATGCGGAGGGTGTCTAAACGCCTCCCAGGCGTGACGACGCTGACGGTGACCGCCGAAATCGCGGACGGGAAAAACGAAGCGGCGCTCGTGAAATTCGTCGATACGTTGGTCCCGAAGCTGGAAGCATTGGGGGAACCCTGGGTCGACCGCATCGAATGGGGATCGCACGATACGAAGAAGTTTTTCGATAAAAATAAGCTGCTATTTGCCAAACTCGAAGACTTGCAAAAAGCCCGAGACGAAGTCGTCGAGAGGTACGAATACGAGGTGCAAAAGCAGGCGGGCATGTTGCTCGACGAATCCGACGCGAATGCACCCCCGCCCATTTCCGCGCAATCGATTCGGGATCGTTTGGCAGGAAAATCCAGCAGCCAAACGACCAAAGAAGAGACCAAACCGGATCCCGCGAAGACGCAGCATTCCAACGGCTACTACATGAGC
>DAOMZH010001460.1:0-2296 GCA_035437985.1 Polyangium sp. (in: bacteria)
CAATATGGGAAAATCGAGCATGGATTCGATGACGTAAAGACAAACATTGATGCTCCTCTTTCCTTGCGCGCCAGCCCAATTTTCAGTGACATGAACGGCGATGGCCTGAGTGATTGGCTTGTTCCGGATACAACGCCCCTGTCGACGGCGGCCAATCCAATCACGGAATGGCGTTTGGCTGGGAACAGAGGCAAAGAATTCGCGGCGTCAAACGTGGCGTTCTCGCAGGAGTGGTCGGTTGTTCAAGACCCGGATGGGTCCAGCGACCCATTGCAGATTCAGCCGGAACTTGGCACCGTGATCGATTACAACGACGACCGGCGCAAAGATATCTTGCTCCATGACGTGTATGGAAATCGAAATACGCATACCGTGTTGGCGCTAAAAGCAGACGGCACGTTCGAAGAAATCGACACGCAGATTCAACGCCCATTTCCCTTGGGCCCAGCTCCGAAACAACTGCGAGGAACCGGTGGATCCGTTCATCTCGCAGACGTCGATGGCAACGGTTTTTCCGACTTGATCCAATGCACGGATCATGGCCAAACCCCCGAAACTGCTGCAACATCGACCTGGATGCTTCACTTGTGGGCGCCGACAGGCTGGGACAAACTCGGCACGGTGATCGAAAAACTCCAAGGATATCCTTGTAACCTTGAACTGTACACGCTCGACCTCGACCGAAGCGGCACGACGGACCTCGTCATTCCGGGTATGATCGCGCAAGGCGGCGTGCCTACGGAACGAGCGCCGAATTATTATGTGTTTCGCCGTAACAGCGATGGCACGTGGGAGTCATACGACACGAATTTGAGAATTCCACAGGGCCGGGTGGTGTTCGGGTATTTCAATGGCGATGGCCTGCCCGATGGCGTTACGGGCGATAACGCCGGACGTCTGTTAATGTGGATGAATACAGGAAAGGGTTTTGCCAAGAAGCCCGAAAACGCTCTTGATTGGGACGGACATGCCTCACAAACGAAATACCTCCACTTGGCGCAGCCGCTCGATTGGGATGGTAATGGCCAAACGGATCTGCTGATACCGCTCGTCGATTCCATCAGCCCGGATATTCCCAGGTGGGTCATTCTGCGAGCGGCGGGCGGAGCAAATGAATTTACGTTCGAGCGTATCGATTCGGGGATTCCCTTCGAGCCGGCATTGGGTGATGCCATTACGCTCGCGGATCCACACGGCCCTCGGATTGGCGACATCAATGGCGATGGTGCTCCGGATGTAGCGATTTTCTTGGGGAACCAACTGCATTTGTTCGTAAACCGTGCTAAAAATCCCGATGTGCTCGTCGGATTTTCGGACGGGCTCAACGAACGGGATCCTGAAGATACCGCGTTCATTCCGAACGTCTCGGTCACGTACGGCCACTTGACCGACGAATGGATCACGAATGGCGAACAACCGAACGATTCGAAAAAGGAATCGTATCTGTATTTGTCGCATGATGAAGCATCGAACGGTTGCGCATATCCGCGTCATTGCGCCGTCGGGTCAAAGCGTGTCGTGCGCGAATATGCAACGAACGACGGGCAAGGTGGGCAACGACGTTTTGGATTGCGTTATCGCGATGGTCGGTACGATCTGCGTGGGTATGGGTTTCTCGGATTTGGCCAGCGAATCCTGACGGATCTCGACACAGGTGCAACGACCGCGACGTTTTACGATAACGTAACGCTTGTCGACGTCGGCAAGCGCGAGGTCTATTCGCTCGCCGGAAGGGTGAAGTCGCAATGGCGCTGGGCTCCGGCATTGCCGAATGAAAATAACGCAAAACGCGTCGAGCTTCTTTTCACGGATACCACGCTCGAAACGGTTACCACGAATGGCGGACAAACCTATTTCACGATTCCCACCCAGCGCCATACACGGCGCATGCAAGGGGAGCATTCTTCGAGCGATTCCTTGATGACCTGGGTAGCAAACATCGAGGCGACCGAAAACGCAACCATGCTCAGGGACACGACGGTCGATGTGCTGGACTTCGACGAATTCGGGAACGTGCTCGAGACGGACGTCTCCACCATTGGCGTCGACCTGACGTTCCACATTCAGCGAACGGTCAAGAACGACACTGATGGCTGGATTCTCGGGCAACTGCAATTCCAAACGGAATGCAGTTCGGCTTCAGGCTTAGCGCAAGGCCGAACGACCACGCGGACGACGAATGCGTTTGGCGAAGTGGAAACAGAATCCACGGCAAGCGACGACGGTATCGATGATACGAAATTGACCGTTGCGGACGATCAACGCGACAAGTTTGGCAACGTAAAACATGTGACCG
>DAOMZH010001461.1:0-2293 GCA_035437985.1 Polyangium sp. (in: bacteria)
ACCGCCAAATATCGAATCTATGGGCGACACTCGGCAAGCTCGCTGGGGCAACGCCCATTCAAGTGGGCACGACCAAAGTCGACTTCGACTTGTTCGGTAAAGAAGGTCCATGTAGGCGACGCGTACGCTTTGCGAGGATCCGCACGTGGCGCCTGGGTATCTCGGGGCCATCGAGGCGGATCTTCGCCGCGGTTTTCGGTTGCGCGAGCAGCACATGACCGGTTATCGTGTCTCGAATCGATGTCCCGGCCAGACAAACTCCACGAAGTCTTGACGAAACTGCATCATGATCGGCTCGAGTTGCGGCTCGCCGAGCGCAACGATACTGCGCTGACGTGGGCGATCAGCGAGGGGTATCACGACATCGCGCTGACGCTGATCGAAGCTGGCGCAGACTTGAACGCGCAGAACGGCGACGGCAATACGCCACTCATCCGGGCCGCGTGCGAAGGCCGCACCGAGGTCGCGAGCGTGTTGATCAAGGTCGGTGCGGATCTCGATATCCAGAACAACGACGGCTATTCGGCATTGATCCTCGCGCAGCGTCGCGGGCACATCGAAATTGTCGAAATGCTCCTTGATGCCGGCGCTGATCGCACCCTCGTCACTGACTTCGGCACCACGTACGACGACCCGGGCTTTTCTCCGAAAACATCGCTGACCGGGCGGCGCGACGCGGAGCTCGAGACCCAGATCATCGACGCGATCACGAAGTGTCGCGACGGTCGGATGGCGGGTCGCACGCTCGAGAAATACGTCAATCTCGAGGCGAATGATCGCTTCGTTCCCACCGCGGTCTTGCGCGACGCCTACGTGCGCTATGCAGGCTCGGTTGCCCCCACACAACCCAATTACGTCACGCTCCCCGACAACATGGAGCTGGGCATCGTGTCGAGCGCCGTGCCCGAGGTCGCCCGAGCCATCTCGTCACTGCTTTGTCGCTCGCTCGAAGACGCTCGCAACGATCTGGGTGGGCATCTCCCCGCCGACGTTGTGCGACGTGTGCAACTCGAGATCATCTCGCCCTACGGTGTTGCGCATATCTGGGGTGTTACTGGGCACCGTTTCGTTCTCTCGCGCCGCGTTGGCGATAAGAGCGAGTTCCTCGCGACGATCCTCGTGGGTCGCAGCAAAGATACCGTTTTCTTTTTTACCGGCCGATACAACAACCTGCGGCATTCCACGATTGAAGAGACCGTCGATTTCGAGCAACCCGACCGCGACAATGCCGCGCACAAGTGGTTCGACAGATTCCGCTTCCCCGAGATCGAGCGCTTCAAGCCACGCGGCTATCACCACATTGCGAACTTCGTCGTCGCCAAGGAGATACGTGGAGCCAAGTTATCGCGCTTCCTCCTCGACACCATTCTGCAAAAATATTCGCGTTATCACATCGACCAGCACGGCCTCGCTGTCGCGCATTCGCAACATCTCTTGTGTGGTCGTGGCTTTTGGCAGATCGGGGATCCGCCGTGGCTTCCGCGTATGGAAAAACTCGGCTTTTATCTGCGTTGGGGGGCCGAGAGCTTCTTCATCGAGCACGACTGGGCGCGCCTTCCACCGATATTCGACAAAGCTGGCGCCATGATCGACAACGTCGGGTACAATCAAGCGGCGGGAATCACGAAGCGATATTCGTCGACGCAGCCGACCGGTAATCAATCCGAACATTTGCTCGAACGGGTTGACGAAGTCATTCGACTGTCAAAAGATCCTCATGCCAAACTGCAATACTTCCAAGCGATGTTTGATTTTCTATGAATAGCCTCACCCATCTTCGACGCGAACACACGCTCGACACCCAAAAAGTGGTTCCATTCACCGGCGAAGGCGCCTATCACGGCTCGACGCGCCGCCGAACACCAGCGAAAGCTGCGAGTACGCCGCCACCTGTCGTCGATGAAATGGCGCCCAAGACCCTCGAGTCCTATCCAGCGGACGGTTCGCGCCCGATCGCGAATTTCGAGGCCACGTTCCCGAACGTGTATGTGGTCGAACGGGTTTTACCGGTCCCCACACAAGAAGAGGTCCGCACTGACGGGGTGGTGTTCTGTTGGTGTCCGCTCGACGAGGCCATAACCGAAGCGGGTCCGCTCACGAGGCGCGTGCTCGAAGCGATGAAGCAGCTCGTGGTCGGCGACAAACGTTACGTCTATGTCGATTCGAAGATCCAATACTTCGAGCCCGGTGATGTTCCCGTCGATAGCCAGCATTGGCACGTCGATGGCAGTATCGTCGCGCGTGGTCCTGTGGTCGAAGCGCTCGGTCACAACCTGCTGCACGACATGAAGGC
>DAOMZH010001462.1:0-2287 GCA_035437985.1 Polyangium sp. (in: bacteria)
AGGTTCGTAACAAAGAAATCCCGAAGGAATGCGGACGAGTTTTTCAGTATAATGACGATCGATTTCGCCTTCGGGATCGACGAGCGAATCCGTGAATCGATAATTCACCGCTTCGAGGCCCGTTGTTTGTGGATACCCGCACCAGGCAACTTGGATCGGAGCAGGACGGCGGTCCCGAACGAGTAATCGGCTGTCGCCCGTGTGTCCACCGAGTTCCACGAGAATGTCGATTTTTGCGGCGCGAATGGCGAGCGCGGCGTCGTCATCCGAAAGCCCATGCACGGGGACCCATTCATTGCAAGCTTTACGCATCCGTTCGGTCACGGCATCGGGACGTTTGACCGAGGGAAAACCAATCACCTCGACCACCGAGCGATCATGGGTTTCGAGCAACGGCGCAAGGAAGTGGGCCACGGAATGGCTGCGCATGTCCGCAGAGAGATATCCGACGCGTAATTTTCGTCCAGGATCCGGATCATTGGTATGTCCTGCCAACCGAAACACAGGATTGGAAAACTCGGTCCCGAAAGCGCGATGTTCCTTGGACAGCTCGGCCGATGAATAACCAGGCAAGAAATTCAGCTGGTAGAGAATGTTCGAGACCAGGGGCGACAAACGTTCCGACATCAAGGCTTGGCGTAAATGGGCAATGGATTCACCGACGGCGCCCATCGTCATGAGCACTTCCGCGAGCGCCGTATGCGCGACGGAGGCCATGGGATCCATGGTGAGCGCCATTTGCGCGTGGCGATGCGCATCGGCAATGCGTCCCGTGGAAGCCAAACAAATGGCCAGATTCCCGTGAATACTGGGCGATTGCAATCCAGAAGCAACGGCCCGTTCGAGCAATTCTATCCCTTGCCGCTGCTCCCCCTTTTCAAACGCAATGATTCCCCCAAGATGAGCCGCATGGGCTGCGGTTCGTCCTGGTGCATGCAGCAATCGTTCGCACAAAGCCGCAGCTTCGTCGAGACGACGTAAACGATAAAGCTCCGCGGCATGCTCCATCGAATCCTGGGCAGGATGATTCATCGTGGCCTGGGAATTACCGTAGCTCGCTCCAGGTGGCAATAGCTGATTGGGTTACTCCAAAAGAAATGGGAGCACCGCCGACACCATGCGATCGGGCGAATCGACATGCGTAAAATGCGACGTGCCATCAATCCATACGAGTTGCGAACCCGGCACGAGCCGATGGAGAGCTTCGCCCACGCGCGGGGGCACCAGCGGATCCTGGTGCGCGTACACGAAAAGCGTGGGCACACGTAGCGCTTGTTTTTCCAATCGTTCTACGAATTCCTCGAATCCCGCAGGGTGCATGGTTTCTCGCAACCATTTGAGAAAACACCCAAAACCTTCGGCAGTCGACAAAGGTTGCCCATACTCGTCCAACTCTTCGATGGATTTCAAAGTTTCATCATAATAATGGACATTGCGAAATATCCATTTGCGCACGTCGCTCTGCACGACACGCCGGAAAACGCCGCGGATGAAGGGGCTCGACAACAGAACCTTCAACGCGCTGTACCGTTTGTCCGGAATCCCCGGCGCGTGATTGACCACAAGCCGCGAGATCGCTTCCGGATCGTGAAGCGCCAAATGCATCGAGATGAACCCGCCCATTGAATTGCCCATCACGGCGCAGCCACGAATGCCCAGCTCTTGCTGCAGTTCACCCAGAAAAATTCCCATCTGCTGCGGCGAGTAATAAGGACCCAGAGGTTTGTCTGAACGACCCGCACCGGGTAAGTCCATGACAAACACCCGAAAATGCTCGGCCAATGGTTCGAGCACGTAGCGAAACGAATAACTCGAGGTCATCAAGCCATGAACGAGCAAAAGCGGGGGACCATCTCCGAGGCTCCGTACGTGAATGCACACGTCCCCGAAGACGCGCGAGCGCACACGAACATCTCGAGCTTGGGCCAAGTCGTAACCATGCGGAATCCGGGGTTTGGCCGGAACATCCGCGTAGTTCATCCGTTGAAATGGGCGCAGTTTCATGAGGTCATTTACGGGACGATTTTGCCCGCTGCCGCTTTTTCGACCCGGTTCGGGCCACGACTTCTTTCTTAGGATGGAAGTATTCCTCGAGCATGTCGCGTCCGACGACGTTGGCTTTGGTGCGCCAGGAGATGTCGTTCGCGAGCATGACGACCACGGCGATTTCGGGTTTGTCCGCGGGGGCGAACGAGGCAAACCACGAAAACATGCGTGCCGGATGGCCGCCGATGAGTGTTCCCGTTTTTGCAGCCACGGCCATTCCGGGCAGAGCACGCGTGCCGTC
>DAOMZH010001463.1:0-2283 GCA_035437985.1 Polyangium sp. (in: bacteria)
GAGATCGGCATCGGTGAGTCGACGTGTCGGTGTTGCCGGGGGTGAAAAGAATGAATGAACGCCCGGGGATTCCAGATCCATGTCGACGACCACGACATTTCTTCCCCGATTGGCGAGTGCGACCGCCGCATTCGCCAGCCCTTGCGTACGGCCAACACCGCCTTTGTAGGAATAGAATGTTACAAGCAACGGGCGCATGAATCGTTCACCCCGGAACAGCAACGGCCAACGCCCGGAAACAACTCCGAACAGAAGAGAAAAAATCGGGACATGGATTGCCCGGAGGACGCCATGCGCGCTTCAAGCCCGGCTTGGGCTCAGCATTCGATGCAACCAACGCAATGAGAGGCTTCAAAGCTGGTATTTGTCGAGCCTCATCGAGGCGTTTATCTACGTTCGAGCGATCAAATCGGGCCAAGTCCCCTGCCAACTGAGCCATGTGTTTCTCGGGTATCGAGCCGCGAAGCAAGGCCATTACCACCTGCAACGCGAAAGGATCGTCCGATTCTGCACGCATTGCGTACCACGCGTGCGAGATCGCCTCATCTCGATTGCCGTTTTTCCAAGCGTCGGATGCTTCCAACAATTTTGCTTCAGAAAGTTCGTGTAATCGTTGGGAAAGTTTCTTGAGAGGCAGGTATTCGGGAAGCGCGTTGGGAGCGACCTGGAGGAGCACATGGCCCTCCCGAGCCGGAAAAGATGCCGAAAATCGCGTCATTTCTCCGCTTGCGAACTGCGCCTCAACAAACTGCTCATCGATCTCCCCCAACAACATTGCACCACCAAGCGCATCGTCCGTTTGCCCGGTGTAATACGTTCCATCCGGAGCGCGAAAAATCGGTGGCAATCGCAACGGGAGGCCATCCGGATCCACCGCAAATTCCGATCCTATCACACGCAGTTGCTCAATCGCGATTTGCGGTTCCATTTCTCGTCTCCGCTTCTAGTCGCCCTACAATCCATGCGCGAACGCGCTGTTGAACGTCTTCGCATGCTCCATCATACTCTATAACGTCCACGCCCGCCATCGCCCAGGTTTCCGCGGCGTCGCGTAGGTCGAAGGCGTACCGTCTACTAACGTGTCGAGGGATAAAAATGCCCAACAATACTCGGGAATCTATGGGTAGTCGATGGTCAAACCGCACCTCAAAAATTCGCGATTGCCACTTATTCGTTGCGAGTGCTCTCCATGGATCTGAATAAACGTGTGGCTGACATTTCAAATAATCCAGAGCGGAACGGAAACAAGTAGCTACATATTCGACAAGATAGTCGCGGTATTCTGGAGATGGCAAACATACTTCCTGGAATACACGGCGGCGCGTTGAATCTGGAGGTGCTGGCAGATCCCGACAGATGGTTCCATTGTGAAATGCACCGGTATCCCATGGTGTTGCGTTTGCCGGAAACGAGTCTTCTACTGAAGGTGAGAACACCAATGCGATCTGGCGTTTCGGATAAAGGACCCCTGCGGACGTGTAAACAGAATCCTTCATCCCGAGATACTGCTCCGAATCGAACGGAGGTTTGCCGATTCGTACCCTCGACAAGAGTTCTCGTTCTCGGAGTACTTTGATTGCTGCATCGGGGTGGGAGACACCGTGCACGAGGGGGACACGATGCAGCATCCGCGCGTGTGGCAGTGCTTGTCGGTAGTGCGCCGCTCGAAGACTGTCTTGCGCCGCGCGAGACTCCTCGAGCTTGCGGAGCAAGCGCTCGATTTTCGTCAACGTTCCTTGCGAAGAATCGGACGTCACGCGCGCGAGGCTACTTCAAGACGAAACGGCGAACAACTGGATTCTTGGTTGCGCGAGCCCTTGTTGAAGGTGCCCCTTTGGGTACCTCCCTGACGCGCACGGCGTGGTGTCATCTCGCGGCATGAACACGGCACTTGGCAAGTTCAGGCCTTGACCTGAACATCCGTCATGGTGTATACGGGACCAACGCATGCCGAACCTGGTTGTAGTTGCTCCGAACTCCGAACTGTTGACGCACGTGCAAGAGATGTGGGGCGTGCATAGGTCAACGCTTGGATTTCTTCCCGACGGCGGGTTTGAGGAGTACGCCAAAGCAGGGACGATTCTGGCGGCAGTGGATGCATCTGGAATCCTGCTCGGGTATGTCCTTTATCGGGTGTCGCGAAAGGGCATCGCTGCTATTACGCAATTGTGCGTCGCGCTTGACGCACGTCGTTGCGGGATTGCTCGTCAACTTTTCGAGGGAATGAAAGAACGCGTTGCGGACTGCTACGAGATCAGCCTTTGGTGTCGTCAGGATTTTGAG
>DAOMZH010001464.1:0-2281 GCA_035437985.1 Polyangium sp. (in: bacteria)
ATGCAGCGGGGCACGGAAGCGCTTTGGACGACCCCGTCGGGGGTTTTTTTGATGGCATCGGCAGGACAAACTCGAGCGCAGATGGGATCTTCGCAATGCATACACACTTGCGGGGCCGTTTGCACGCTGTCTTTGCGGCGAATCGTTTCGAGGTGAATCATGGCTTGGCCTTTGTGCGTGTCGCATTCTTCGCACGCTTGGACGCACGCCTGACAACCGATGCATCGCGAATAATCGATGAACAAGGCTCGTTCGCTCAAGAGACCCTCCCGACACGCACGGCACAAATCTTGTATTCGGGAATTTTCGATACGGGATCGAGCGCGACGATGGTGCAGCGATTCACAGATTTTTCGTCCGGCCAATGATACGGGACAAACACGGTATCCGGACGTATGGTGTTGACGATCATCGCGCGGACGACGAGGGATCCGCGACGACTTTCGACTTTGACCTGGTCTCCGTCGGTTATGCCCAGTTTGGCAGCGAGGCGCGGATGTATTTCGCAAAAAGGATCAGGAGTTTGTTTGACGAGTCCTCCAATGCGCCTGGTTTGGTTGCCGGAGAGGTAATGGGCGACGACCCGACCCGTGGTAAGGATGATGGGGTATTCGTCATCGGGTTCTTCGGCGGCGGGACGCCATTCAATGGGTTGAAAATGGGCTTTGCCGTCGGCATGACCAAACTTCCCACCTTCGTAGAGTCGGGGAGTTCCGGGATGATCATCGGCGGGACAAGGCCAAAATACGCCGTGATTCTCCGTGATCTTTTCGTAGGTGATCCCAGAATAATCCGCAATGCCTCCTTTGGACGCTCGGCGGAGCTCGTCGAAAATATCCCGAGGTGTTTCGTATTGGAATTTTTCGCCAAACCCTAATCGCGACGCTAGGTCTTTCAGAATCTTCCAATCTTGGCGGGCTTCTCCAGGCGCTTCGACCACTTTTCGATGCAGAATGACGCGTCCTTCGACGTTGGTCGTCGTTCCTTCGTCTTCCTCCATGAGCGAGCCGGCGAGAACGACATCGGCGTGGCGCGTGGTTTCGGACATGAAGAAATCCACCGCCCCGTAAAACTCGAGTTTTTCCAAGGCTTCGCGAACCAGGGTTTGGTTGGGCAATGAGACCATGGGATTAAAGCACATGGAGAAGAGGCCCTTGATTTTTCCGGCATGAATGGCTTGGAAAATCTCCATTGCCGAAAGGCCCTTGCGGGGCAAACTCGCTTCATCCACGCCCCAAATCTTGGCCATGTGTTTACGGTGTTCAGGGTTTTCGATATCGCGGGCACCGGGAAGCTGATCGGCCTTTTGCCCTTGTTCTCGACCACCTTGGCCATTGCCTTGCCCCGTGATCATGGCATAGCCCGAGCCTTCCTTGCCAATGCGCCCCGTGGCGACGCAAAGATGAATTGCGGCGATGCAGTTCTCGACGCCTTTGGAATGATGTTCGATGCCCCGCGCATGCAGGAGAAAGCTGGATCGAGCCATTCCCCACATTTCCGCGGCGCGGACAATCATTTTGGCGGGCACGCCGGCTATTTTCGCAGCATATTCGGGGGTGTATTTCTCGACAACCTGTTCCAGCTCGGCAAACCCGGTCGTGTGTTTTTCGATGAATTCGCGATCAATCCACCCGCGCCGAATCATCACGTGCAACATGCCGTGAAAAATGCCGATATCGCCGCCGGATCGGACGGGAATATAGAGATCCGCCGTTCGGGCAACGGGGGTCATTCGCGGGTCAAGGACGATGATTTTGGCGCCATTTTCCCGAGCCTGCCAAAGATAATCCGTCGTAATGGGCGCGCATTCACCGACATTGGCACCCGCGACGAGAATGACCTCGGCTTTCGGAATGTCACTCCAGGGATTGGCCGCGCGGTCGATGCCGAGGACCTTTTTCGAGGCGGCAGCCGCAGATACCATGCACAATCGACCGTTGTAATCGACGTTGGCCGTTTTCAACACGACCCGGGCAAACTTGCCGACGAGATAAGCCTTCTCATTGGTGAGCGACGCACCGCCGAGCATGGCGAAAGAATCCGGGCCATGTTTGTCCTGGATACGCTTGATGGCCGACGCAACGCGCGTGAGGGCTTCGTCCCAGCTTACAGGAGAAAAACCTTGGCCTTCGACGCGTTGCAATGGCGTTTTCAAGCGATCGGGATGTTCGTCTTGCAAATAACGCTTGACGCCTTTGGGACAAAGCTTGCCGCGATTGAAAGGAAATTCTTCCCACGGCTCGAATCCAACTACTTTTTCGTCCTTGACCTTCAATTTGAT
>DAOMZH010001465.1:0-2280 GCA_035437985.1 Polyangium sp. (in: bacteria)
GAGAAAAACAGCGGCGACGCCAGAGATGCAGCACACGCGAGCGATACCGGAATGTCCTCGTTCCCCTCGGCGCCAAACACCACACGTTCGCCTGAATCGACGTCGTGAGTCGCGATGCGCAAAGGCCGCGGCATCGCGCGAAATCCATTCGGAACACCACGCCGCAAAAAACACTCGGCCAAAAACCGCTCGTACTTGTCGAGCGTGAAGAGGCCCGAAGGAAGTGAATCGGCGAAGCGATCGATCTGCTCCCACATGTACAGATGTGCGGGTGCGGGCGTGGTCGGATCCGTACGCGCGACAAGGCGTGCGGCTGCATGACGCAGGGCCACCCAGGTCGTTCCCAGCGCTCTGCGCCACTCGTCGATGTCGATGTGAAAGATGTGGCTACGTTCGAGCGGGAAAAAGTCCGACGCTGGATCGAGGAGCGCGCGGTAGAGGCGATCGACTTCGACCCCTCCCGCAAGAGCTGCCGCTACGCTCGCGCCACTCGATTGTCCCAGGTACAAGGAAAAACTTTGTCCGTCCAAACCTCGAATGCCGTCTTGTAGCGCAGCGAGTGCCCCGATTTGGTAGAGCGCTCCGGTGATGCCTCCTCCGGGCAAACAGAGCGCTGTTTTGGGCCCCTGCGTGCTCAAACCAGATCCTCTTGACGGGCGGTCATCGCCGTCTCCGTACGTTCACCGAGCAGATACACGATCGCGACCAGGACAAACGTCGCCACGGTGCCGCCAAGGGTCCAGGACAACGGGAGATCGGCTTGGTGTTCGGGGAGCTCGGGGCCCGACTGAATCATGTCGGCGATGGTGATCGCGTTGAAGGCCGCATGCATGACGAAGCCGGGCACGAGCGACCCACTCGAGGAACGCAAAATGCCCAGGATGATGCCCAAAAATGCGATCGGAATGATGCGTTGCCATTCGTTGTGCACGACGCCGAAGAGCAAACCCGTCACGAGCACGACGCTCCAAGGCCCAGCACCTTTGCGTAACGGCCGAAAGATAGCTCCGCGGAAAAACATCTCCTCGACAAACGGTCCGATGACCACGATCGCCATGCACACCGCAATTCGACGCCCTGATCCGGAATGCAGTTGCTCTAGAATGTACCGCTCGGATTCGGTATCGGTCGGCCGATACTTGTCGATGAAGTTGAACAGCGCGGTCATGGGCAGCTGAGCGATTGCGCCGAGTAGGCCGGCGATGGGGTAAAACGCGAAGTGCGTCCCGCGCAACCCGAGGAAGTGACGAACCGATTGTTGCGGCGCGTAGACCTGCAGAATGAGGACAAGAACGAGCAGATAGACGATGGTTTGAACACCAACGCCGATGATGAGACCGATTGACGAACTGCCCAGAAAACTCGCCAGCAACGTCAACAGCAACCCAAACGCCAACGAAGCCAAGAAGGTCCACGCCGTCGCGGCGAAGTACGACATGCTTTTTTCACCCTGCTCCTCCTGCGGGTCGAGGTCGGGTGGCTCGTACGGATCACTCCAGCGATCGCGATCATCGTCGCTCATCAACGCCCTCGCAAATGAGGCATCACGCCTCGTTTGACCACGGTGTCTGCGACAAACTGATCGCTCGTTTGCGGGTAATCGATCGTCGCATGCAGCCCTCGGCTCTCGTGACGTGACGCGGCACAACTCACGATGAGCTCCGCGATCGTGGCGATGTTCCGCAGTTCGAGCAGGTCACGCGTGACGAAGTGTCGCCAGTAGTATTCGATGATTTCTTCTTGCAAGAGCGCGATGCGTCGCGCGGCGCGGCGCAAACGTGACGTCGAACGGACGATGCCGACGTAGTTCCACATGGTCCGACGTAGTTCGTCCCAGTTGTGCGTGATGACGACTTCCTCGTGGCTTGGAACTGCATTTCCTGCTTGCCATTCCGGTACGTCCGGTACGGGACTCGAGCGGAGTTCTTGCAGGGTCGGCAAGAGTTTTACCGCGGCGCGATGGCCAAACACCAGACCTTCGAGCAGCGAGTTCGAGGCCAAGCGATTGGCTCCATGAAGGCCCGTGCATGCGCACTCGCCCACGGCCCAGAGTCCGGGAATCGTCGTTCTTCCGTGCAAATCCGTGGTGATTCCGCCGCAGAGGTAATGCGCTGCAGGCACGACGGGAATCGGTTGGGCGGTGATGTCGATGCCGAACTTCAAGCACTGGGCGTGGATGGTTGGAAAGTGTTCGCGAACGAAACTCGCAGGTTTGTGGGTGATGTCGAGGAGCACGAAGTCGCTGCCGGTTCGTTTCATCTCGAAGTCGATGGCGCGAGC
>DAOMZH010001466.1:0-2279 GCA_035437985.1 Polyangium sp. (in: bacteria)
ATACAGCTCTTGCGCAAGCCCGCGCGTGGGTGTGTCGAGAGGCTCATGCGCCTCGGCCGACTCCTTCACCCGCTCCGCAAACAAGGCGAGCTTGTCTTTGCTCCACGAGAGTTCTCTCGGCGTGGTCTCGTCACCATCGCTTCCTCGCGGGCGAACTTGCACAACGCCATCACGCAGCTCGACGGTCAGCTCGACCCATGTAGCTCGCTCTTTCGCCATGATCTATGGTCGCCTCGAGATGGTGGGCACGGATGGAGTTCGTCTACGCATCGTGTGGACGACTATGCCAGGATCCGTAAAGAAATCGCAAGTATCTCGACGAAGGTATTGCCGAGACTTCGCGGTTTGCTTCCGCTACGGGCCAGCCGATTGTATCCGCGCACCAGTTTGTGGCATGATGCGCGTGCAATGGGTACTTCTCGAGATCCTGCTCCGACGTTGGAGCTGTTGCTTGCGGACGCCAGTGAACATCGACCCGTCCTGGACCAGGGGCTGCCCGAGAACGCGGCGAACCTTGCGCCAAAGCCCGACAAGGTGCCTCGGGGAGTTGACGGTATGTTGCTGGATGCGCCCGATGCAGATCCCAATGACTTGTCAAAGCAACGTTGGGGAGTCATCCATGCGGATTCTGAAGCTGGAAGAAAAGCGTTCAACGCCATTGCACCACTCATTGCGTGGCGCCAAAGGCAACAAGAAGCGAGCGTCAAGTCGTGGGCCGTTCCAGCAGAAATGGACGTGCAATCTGCGTTTGATTGGAAAAACAAGGTTTTACGAAGCGAATACCTGCCGGAGCACAAACGTCCCCGGTACTTGCTCATTCTGGGGGACCTCAATGACGTTTCCGCCGAGCTCGGTCACGTACTGGCGAATGGATCGTTTGTCGGACGAATCCATTTTGATGATGTGGAAGGATATGCAGCATACGCGCAGAAGGTCGTCGATTGGGAAAGGGGGCCGGCAAAGCTGACGAGCAAAGTTGTCGAGAAAGCAGCGCTCGACTTTTTCGTGGCGAGGGATGGAACAAAGGCGACGGAGCAAGGCCAAAGGCGCCTCGTGGGACCATGCATCACTCTGGCGAGGCGTAAAAGCCGCAAACCATTTCCAGCAGATGTACACGATCCGTGGGAAGATGTGCGAGGGGCGAGTGACCTACTTGAGCGGTGCCGGATCGATCGGCCCTCCGTGTTTGTGTCGGTTTGTCACGGAGCAGGCCGTCCACAGGGCGGGTGGAAAAAGCCCGGAGACGAACGGCAACTTCAAGGAGCGCTGAAAGTAGGTCACGGCGCGTCAGCCGACAGTCTGCTGACGGCTGAGCAACTGACGGGTAGCGAGCCATTTCTGCCTGGCGGAATCTGGTTTGCCGTTGCTTGTTTTGGTGCTGGTACGCCGCCGAAAAGCGCCTTTTATTCGTGGTTGCGCCAATTGCGCGAGGCTGGGCAATACAACGAATCGGTCGAGCAGGTTCTGGAGAGCTTGCCTAAGGACGAGGAAAAACCATTTCTTGCTGCTTTGCCCAAAGCGGTATTGCAAAACCCCAATGGCCCGCTCGCGTTTTTCGGGCATTTGGATCTTGCATGGACCTGTGCATTTACAGATATGGATGGCACGAGTCGCGCGTCGCGTATTTTTAGCGCTCTCAGTGTTCTGGCCAATGGCAACCGAGCAGGCGTTGCTCACGGTGCGCTCATGCGAGCGTATCGCGAGGTCAACGACGAGCTTCTCGCGGGATATGAGGTCGAGCAGGATGGACGTCTCGGCGCTGCGAGCTACAAGCCGAATGCGCCTCGGCGAGCTCGTGCATTTATGCTGCGCAACGACCTTCGAGGATACATTCTCTTGGGTGATCCGGCCGCTCGATTGCCATTGGCGCAGAATTGGCCGAGCATAGAAGCGAAAACGTTACCGACTGTGACAATTCCACGAGCGCCGGAAATGGAGCAAGCGGTGCTGGCAGTGCTCGCGCGAGTGGGATCGAATCGCGAGATTGCGGCGAAGTACGGCATTCGAGTGGAAATGCTCGAACGGTGGGTCGAGGTGTACAAGGCGGCGGGGCGAGCGGCCCTGGAGAAGATGGGATCGTAATCAATTCTTGGGATGCGACGTACGGTCGGTGCCTAGGAAAAGCAACCTCGAAATTCCGGCATTGACGCACCTACGCTGCCTCGCGTCACCCGAGGGGATTTCTGCCCTTGCCCGCATCTGGGCATGGCGTTTCTGCGCTCCGCGCTCCTCGATGCTGGCACGCGTCAACTTTTTCTCGACCCACAGATACACGTGTC
>DAOMZH010001467.1:0-2277 GCA_035437985.1 Polyangium sp. (in: bacteria)
GGTCAGCCCTGGACAGACGTGACAAACGCGATCAAGGCGTTCGTGGACCAACCTTCCGCGGCGGGTATTGGGGTTGGGTTGCAATATTTTCCTCCAACCTCGTCAACTGCTTCGTGCCCTGCCGTTTGTCCATGTCCTGCGGGATGTGGACCTTGTTTCGGGTTTATCTGTACCGGTTCTGGATCGGGTGCGTGCAACGTTGCGGACTATGCGGCGCCAGCCGTCGTGATCCAGAACCTTCCCGGGATTGCTGCGGTCATCAAGAGTAATCTCGACATGACGATGCCGAGTGGGAATACCCCGACCTCGGCCGCGCTCGATGGAGCCATCCAATACACGAAACAATGGATGACGATGAATCCCAATGCGGTTGGCGTGACGATTTTTGCAACGGACGGCGATCCTACCGAGTGCAACACCAATTTGCAGTCGATTTATGGCATTGCAGCAGCTGGTTTGTCAGGAACGCCGAGCGTCAAGACGTACGTCATTGGTGTTGGAGATCTTGCGTTCCTCGATGACCTCGCCGCTGCCGGTGGTACGGGCACGGCCTTCAAGGTCGACAAGAATGCCAATGCGCAGCAAGACTTCCTGCAAGCCATGAATTCGATTCGCGGCGCGGCTCTATCATGTGCGTATTTGATTCCGCCGGCACCGGCTGGTGAAATGATCGACTACAATGCGATCAACGTGCAATACACACCCACCGGTGGAATGCCCACGCTGATTCCGAAAGCGGCCTCGCCCGCCGCTTGTCCACCCGCGGGTGGAGGTATGGCGTGGTATTACGATAACAACAGCCCGCCGCAGCAGATCTTGCTCTGCCCTGGGACGTGTAGCCAGATTTCGGCCGATACCAGCGGCCAAATCGACGTGCTCGTCGGTTGCGCGACCGTCATCAACTGACCATTTCTGACCTTTTCGGGGCCCGTCGGTCATGGCGACGAACGGGCCCCGTGGGTTTGTCTCAGAATTATCCCTGAGGCTTGCAACCGAGGCTCGTTGCGTCGTTGCGATTGTTGTCCTCGCGGCATTCGTTGTTTGCGCCCGTCATCGGCTGCGCGCAATCATAACCTTGATTGTCGACACAAGCACGAATGTCGACCATTTGTGGTTCGTATGGCGCGCCGGTCCATTCGCAAACGAGCGTTTGACACTTGCCCGGTCCGAGCGACTTCGTGGTTTTGACCGCACCGTCTTTGCACGTGATTTCGGCCATCGTGCCATTGTCGTAGAAAACGACCGGAATACCCGAGCCGACGACGACGGCGCCGTCATTACACACGGTAGCAGCTAGACCAAGCCCGCCCGGACAATACGTCTTGTCGATCATCAGCGTCACGCGTAAGTCTGGAGCTGCATAAACATCGAATTCCGGCAAGTTTTGGCGAAAATTGTTCATTTTGCCGGAGGGGGTCGACGTCGTGGGCTGCAGCCAATTCGGAGGTTCCATCATCGGAATGGCGCCGTTTTCCATGACGTTTGTCACATGGTACGCGTGCTGATTCCAAATGCGGCGCGTTGGAACCCAAGAATCATTGGCATCACCCCAAATACGAATACCTTGCGATGTGCCGTTGTACCCGTTTTCAATGAAGACGATTTCGGCATTGCCATCGTTGTCCACGTCCGCGACAATGGGCATTTCGAGCCGCGTATGGGAAGTATTGGGTCTGGAAAGAATGACCGTACCCGTGGTTCCATCCATCACCCGGAACGTGGTCTCGTCGTTGTAAACCACTTCCGCTTTGCCATCGCCATCGAAATCGAAAACGCTCGAACCCGTCACGCGCGACGAGCAATCTTGATTGGCGACTTTCCAGCGAATTCCATTGTCCGAACATAACGCGGGAAGGGGCGTAGCGAGGCATTCGAGGTCGGCGACGATATAAAAATTTGCCGCAGCAACGCCGATTTCTGCTTTCCCATCGCCATCGAAATCAGCCACGGTGGGCGGCCCGCCTTCGTTCTTTGCGCACGTGCTGACGGGAATCGGAATGATGACGTCCGCACCACCTACTTGCATGGGTGTCCCGTCATGATTCAAAATGTAAACCTTGCCGGCGCGAACGATGACGATTTCGCCGAAATCATCATCGTCGAAGTTGCCCGTTGCCGTATAGCCGTCGCACGTGAATCCGCCAGTCGCTCCGCAGTTTGTCGTGGTCGATGCTTCGGCAAACATCGCGGTGTTCGACAGCGTCAGCGTTGCGACGACGTTCCGTGAGGAGTTGAAACGCGCCGGCGTCATCTTCCTGTCCATCTCCGAGGCGATCC
>DAOMZH010001468.1:0-2269 GCA_035437985.1 Polyangium sp. (in: bacteria)
TCGGTGGGTGATGATTTTCAGTTATGGGCGGGGCGGTTTGACAAACCCGAAGAAGATTTGCTGGTGGTTGGTGATGAAGTGGCCAAAGCGATTGCGAATGCGGTGACCGCAGAACTCTCGACACCGGCGCGGGAGGCAGTGACGGACGCGCGAGCGATTGAATTGTACCTGCGGGCGCGTGAGGAGTATCGAAAATATTGGGCAGATGCGGTGACGAATTCGCTACCGCTTTTTGAACAGGCGCTCGAAATCGCGCCGAATGATCCAACAATTTTAGCTGGTTATGCCATGGCCTGGTCGCGGCTCAGCTTTTTCTTGGAGGGGATTACCGATCGCGCGCGGGATGCGGCGATACGCGCGGTGCAAGCTGCGCCGCATGTGGGTGGGCCGTATGTGGCGCTGGGTTACGCGTATTTGCAGGTGGGGAATACGGCCGAGGCTCTGAGGTCATGCAAATTGGCCATTCAGAAAGCGCCGGGGCTTGCCGATGGATATGCAGTGCTGGGGATGATTCTTTCGGAGATAGGACCGATCGACGATGCTCAAACGTGGTCCGAGGCGGCATTGTCGCATGACGTCAATGTGCAATTCGGGATAAATACAGCGGCTCGGATCCATGCTTTCCGCGGACGATGGCATCTCCTCGACCCGCTGTTTGCCCGGGTATCGGGCGCCGCGAATCTTCGAACGGCGCGGATACGTTTTGCGCTTTGGCAAAATGACCTGGGTTTGGCACAGAAATACAAAGAAGAAATCACGGATATGAATCCAGCGAATCGGCTCTTGCTGGGCATTGCGAGAGTCATGCTGGAACGCCGACCTGCGCAGGAAGTGCCCGAGTTACGGCAAGCGATCATGCAACCGGGTGGAGGGTGGCGGCGACAAATCTTTTATCAGCAAATTGCCGCAGAAACCGCGGCTTACATTGGAGACGTGTCCGGCACGCTCGAAGCTTTGCAGCGCGCTACGAACATGGGTCTCATCGACCTGCTGTGGCTCGACCATTGTCCGCTCTTTGGCGACGTTCGGGAAAACGCCCAATTCGTCGCTTGCCGATCGGTCGTGGAAACAAGGGCTCGGGGGTTGGTCGGGGTATATCGAGATCATTAAAGACTTGGGGCCACGAGTGATTGCCCCAAAAGAACAGAACATAAAAAGAAGAGAGGACGGGTCTCATGCGTAAGATCAATCAATCATTGGTTCTTGGTATTTCGTCGGTTCTCGCGTTCGTCGCGGCGACGTCGCATGTTTCGGCACAAACGTGTACGCTGGCGACTCCAACGGCAGAAGGCGCGGGACGTTGCACGACGGGTGGTCGGGGTGGCGATGTGAAAATAGTCACGAGTCTCGCGGCAAGTGGAGCTGGAACGCTGGCTGATGCAATTACCACTGCGCCGTCGGCGGGGCGAATCATCGTTTTTGCGAAGTCCGGGGTCATTGACTTGACGACCACGGACGCGTCAGGCAACCCGACAGGCGGAGCGATTTACGTCAATAACTCCAATATCACGATTGCTGGACAAACGGCGCCCGGGGAAGGGATCACGATCACGGGGGGAAAACTCATGGTGCGTGGGAGCAATGTCATTTTGGAGCATATTCGTTCGCGCCGCGGCTTTATTCGAGCCGACGTCGACCACGGCGACGCGATCAGCATTGAACCGGCAACTGGAGTAACGCAGTCGAATATCTTCGTAGAGCACGTTTCGGCGTCGTGGGGAACGGATGAGAATCTTTCCCTGGCGGACGCGGGCGCGGCGACGTTGCAATGGAACCTGATTGCCGAGGGATTGAATTACTCGAATGCCGCCTCGAATCCGACCAATCATGGGTATGGATCGATCTGGGCGGGACATGGGGGAACCGAGGCGTCATTTTTCCATACGCTGTATGCGCACAACAATCGGCGAAATCCGCACATTGGCAATTACACGGGCAGCGGTTCACCGACGATGGATTTCCGGAACAATGTAGTTTACGATTGGCAAGATTTCGCTTCGCACAACAATGGCGGCGCGACGTACAACATCAATTTCGTAAACAACTACTACAAATCTGGGCCTTCGAGCCTGACAGCGAACACGGTCTTCACGTTCGACGCGCCGTCGACGAACACGAAAATGTATTCGTCGGGCAATGTGCTCAATGGCAGCGCCGCGAGCGAAGCTACCAATAACGCGTTTCCTGCTGGGACAACATGGTCGACATTCCAAAATTCGACGGCCTTTGCTTCGTCGGCATATACGACGATCGCGGCGGCGCAAAACTA
>DAOMZH010001469.1:0-2262 GCA_035437985.1 Polyangium sp. (in: bacteria)
CATGCGCGATGGATTGCTCGGTTGTTATTTGCGTTGTGCCAAAGAATACCGAGACGATTATGTCTTCTATGCGGGTCCTGAGCGGCGCGTTGTCGTCGTGCGTCCATATTCGGCACGCGGGGGCTTGTTCAAGCGGGAAGCGTTCGAGCGCAATACGCACCCCGCGAAAAACCTTTTTGGCGAAGGTCTTTTGCGCTTGAATGGCTCGACGTGGCGAGATCGACGCCATTTGTTTGCACCGCCGTTTCGTGCGGAGTCGCTCGACATGCTCGTGCCCGTCGTGCAAGACGAGGCCAATCGATTGATTACGCTTTGGCGGTCCCGCTCGGGTACGTTCAAACCACAACGTGATCTGTCGTTTTCCATGTTGCGAATTCTCGGGCGTTTGATATTTGGATTCGACTTCGACGAACAGGAGCATGGCGGGCGCTCGCTTCATCGTTCCTTGATCACGCTTTCGATGGACGCCGTTTTGCGTCATTTGCTTCCGCGCCCGCTAGTCTGGGCGATGAATTGGCGTGAGCTGCGTTTTGCACGACGATTTATGGATGGCTTGTGCACCCAAATTCTGGAGAAAGGCCGGTCGACGCCTTTTATGGATGCCTTGCGCGGGGCCGTCGTGGAAGGGCAAATCGATCGGGCAACCGCCATTGATGAAATCCGAACCTTTTTGGTGGCCGGTCATGAAACGAGCGCCACGGCGATTGCCTGGACCTTGGCCACACTTCCCGAACATCCCAATGTGATGACCACGCTTGCCCAGGATCTCGAAGCATCACGTAACGCGCAAAGTTTGTCCGACGTCGAAAGACTCGAAACGACGGCGCGGGTAGTCAAAGAGGTAATGCGTCTTTTTCCGCCGGTGCCGATAAGTTGTTCTCGCGCGACGCAAGACCTGACGCTGGGTCGAATCGAGGTTGCTCGTGGAACACCGATTGATGTGTGTTCGTATGTGCTGCACCGATTGCCTTGGCATTGGACGGATGCGGAGCGCTTCGATCCGCAACGATTTCTAGAAACGCCCACGCCGGGAACGTATTTTCCGTTTTTGCTGGGCGCTCATACGTGTCTTGGAGCGCGGTTGGCGATGGTGGAACTTCCGCTGATGACCGCTCGGTTGGTCGATGCTTTCGACATTCGTTTGCCGGAAGGTCCACCCAAACGGAATCTGAGGTTATCGCTGCATCCGGCGAATTTGAAGATTGCCGTGAAACCTCGTGCGCGATGAGTCGTGGCGAAACGACGATGCACACGTCTGCATGGGAAAAAACCAAGCAGCCAGCTCGCCATTCTCCTCTTCTTGCTCCGCGCGCGATGGATGATCTCAGCTTTCGAAGGGCATCTTCACGAAGCACCGCGGCCGCGATCCCGAGCCGCGCCTCGTCCTCGGTCACGAACGCCCCCACCGCCCCGAGCCGCTCTCCGAAAGGAGTCTGTTGTTGATTGTCTTACGTCGAAGTGCTTTGCGGAAGGGGGCCGTTACGGTTGGGCAGGTTCGGGGGTGGGGTTGGAGCTGGGGTTGGAGTGGTTGGGTAGGGCATTGCGCCTGGGGGTCGATGTGAGCGTGGGCACATGTACGCGTGTAACCGGCCGTAACCGGCTGTAATCGACAGACGACGCGCAGGCGTGTACGGTGTTCACCGTGGAATTTCGGATGCTCTCGATTCCGCCCCAGACGAAAGTGACCAATTCATGCGACTCTTGACCTCCTTCGCCCTCGTTTTCCTCGCGCTCACCGGCATCGCCTGCTCTGGAGACGACACCTCCAGCTCGACCGGGCAGCCCCCGGCCTATACCCCAGACACGATCCAACTGTCCTACGAAGCCATGCCCGGAGCCGGTAACTTCATGGTGATGGTTTCGGACGATCCGTACATGGAGCGCGCCGCCTTCACGACCCAGCTCGACGAGGACCTCATCCCCGACATCTTCAGCGCCGTCGGAATGGATTCCACCAAGCTCGATTCGGATGAAGTCCCCGGCGGGTATCTGCTCGACGTGAATCCATCCATTCAAACCCGCGTGCCCGAGGATTGGGAAGCCACGAAAAACGCAGCAGCCGCTCTCGGGTACGTCATGTTCCAATACAGCGTGCTCCTGACGGATTTCACACCGCAGGAGGCGGGGAATACTGGCTACGCGGTGGTGAGTTTCCCCGCGGGCAAACTCGACGATACGCTCGCGCAGGACTTCTTCGTGCATGCGTCGACGATCGATATGGGCCTCGGCGGCGGATTCTTCGCATTCGGCGACAGCATGTAC
>DAOMZH010001470.1:0-2256 GCA_035437985.1 Polyangium sp. (in: bacteria)
ATTTTCGCGCCTTCGCCCAGGCCTACAACGCCCGCATCGTCCAGGAAAAACAATTCGTCCACCTCCTCGGTTTTCCCCCGGATGTCCTGCGCGAAAAAGACGCCAAAGCCCATATCCATTGCGCCGATCTTTTCGTCCCCTCCGTTTTTCGCACGTCCAAGAACGACGACGACCGCAAATCCCTGGCCGATTTATTAAAAGCCGAAAGTTCCGTGCTCGTGTTGGGCGATCCGGGCATGGGCAAAACCATGCTGCTCACCTTTTTGGCCCTGCTGCATGCCGAAGGCGCGGCGAGTTTGCCCGAGTATACGCCCCCGCCCAAACGAATCCCCATTTTCGTCTCGTTGCGGGAATACGCGCTGGAGGATCAAAAACACGATCTTTCCCTTTTGGATTACCTCGCCAAACGTATGGCGCGTTTTTCGGAATTGCGTCATGCCCATCCAGCGTTTTTCGAGGCTTCTTTGCTCATGGGCGAAGCCATCGTGCTCCTCGATGGCTTGGACGAAGTCGGCACGTCCACCGCGCGCAGACGCATGGCCGATCGTGTGCGCGAGTTGCGGCGCGAATATCCCGATTGCCCCATTTGGGTCACCTCCCGCATTCACGGGTACACCCACGACATCGCTTTGCCCCATGAAGAATTCGAGCACGTGCGTATCGGCGCGCTCGACGATGCCCAGGTCGACGACTTTTTGGCGCGCTGGTACCAAATTCAGGTTCCCGACGATATCGACAAGCGCGAGGACCAAAAACGTTCCTTGCGGGAAGCGATTTTCCGGACGAAACAAGTCCGCGCGCTCGCGACCAATCCCCTGCTCTTGACCTTGATGGCCTTCGTGCATCGATTCTTGGGGCATTTGCCGCAAGACCGTGGCGAGCTGTACGAGCAATGCGTCAACATGCTCCTGCGCAGTTGGCTCGAAGCGCGCGAGCGTCCGGAAAAACACGCGTTCGAGTGCCTCGGCCTGGCCAGCGAATTGCCGCGCGGGTATTTGGAAGCGCTGGCTTTTCATGTGCAAGAGCAATCGTTGCGCACCGACGACGAAACGACCGATGCTCGAGGGCTGTTCGGACGGGACGATGCATTGTCGTCTTTGACCACGCTGCATGTGGAAAACGATCGGCGCGATCCGCCGATTTCGCCCTTGAAGGCCCGCGACGAAATGCGCGAGTTCCTCGATTACGCCTGTGATCGGGTGGGGCTCTTGGTGGATCGAGGTGGCGGCAAGTTATCGTTTTTGCATTTGTCGTTTCAGGAATATTTGGCCGCGGCGTTTGGTACGGTCATGACGAACATTCGCGATCAAGAGCGCGTCTTCGTCGACCATTTTCGCGAACCGGGTTGGTCCGAAGTTTTGTTATTGCGTTTGTATTTGTTTGCGCGCAAGCGCGACCGCGCGGGTTTGACCATATTCGACGAGCTTGTCCGGGTCATGCTGGACGAACTCGGGCGGGATGACGCGGTCACGGGTTGGCAACTTTTGGGACGCGCATTACGGGATCGGCATGACGTACGGGCGAGTCAACGGCGGGTGATTCTGGAGCGGCTCGTGCGGGCGTGGGCCTGCGAGCCGGCATTCGAGGGGGATTTGTTCGTGGGGCTCGAGGATATTCGCATTTTTGCGACGGACATCGTGCAAGGCGAATTGCGGGGCGCGTGTGCCCAGGTGCAAGCGAATGGTTTGCCGAAGGAAGCCGTTGCGGCGTTGTACCTGGAGGAAACACTGTTTGGCGGGGTGGTCGGGGCTGCGCAACGATTCTCCAAACGGCCCGATGTGGTGAACGTCTTGGCGGACTTGGTGGCGTTTTACGACGTACCGGAGTTTGCGGCCCTGTTGGCAGAGAAGTCGACCGCGGAGCATTGGGAAACGGCGCTCGGTGCATTACCAACGGAAACGGTTTATCGATTGACGCTGGGATGGGCGACGGGTGCCATTCTGTGTCGGGTTCGTTCAGACGCACCCTTGCTCGGTGCGACTCGCTGGTTGCGGCGGAAAATCAATGCGGAGGTGGAGTCGCGGGAGAGGTTTGCCGCGAAGTACCACGACCACCACAATGCGATTTTATTCCAACGTCCAGGGACGTTGGCCATCTCCAGTGAATTTCGAGCGGCAAAAATTCCGCTGGCTTATGCGACGGTCAAACCCGTGGCCATTGAGCTAAGCGCGCCTGTTTTGGAATCCACCGTCATTTGTGCAAACTTGATGTGGCTGCGCTGGCGTGCGCAATTGGCCGCGGAGATCATACGCGTTC
>DAOMZH010001471.1:0-2254 GCA_035437985.1 Polyangium sp. (in: bacteria)
GGACGTGCAAACGACGTATTGGCGCGGGATGCAAATGCAAGAGTCGCTGCAGCTCACGACAATCGAGATGCAGGTGAATGGAACATTGGTACGTCGTTACGAATTCGGGTACGAGCAAAGCGCCGCGACGAAACGCACCTTCTTGCAATCAGTGCAAGAATGTACAGGCACTGAGTGTTTCGCGCCGACACGATTCCATTATGGGAAAAGCGAGACGGGATTCGAGCCCTACCACGCAATCGACACGATGCGCAGGAATAGGTTTGGCGCGATTGAATTCACGCTTTGGCAAGAATGGTCGTTTGTGAACGAAATTCAAGGCGAGTGCTCTGGAGGTAATCGATGCGAGTCATGAAGACATACCGTTCCATAATGCTGAGTGTGTTGGTGTTGGGTTTCGGTGGGACCGTGATGGCGGGTGCATGCGGGTCGAGCGAACCAACAGATTGTCTGCCACCTCCAGGCTTGTGTACTCTTGCGGGCACGACGGGTGCTTGCGAGCCGGAGCCGAGCGTACCGACCGATTGCTCGATGCCGATTGAACAGCAATGCATGCGTTATCGCATACCACTTGCCGGCGACCCAAATATGGACGCCGTGCTGCGCGCCAAATACATTGCCGCGTTTGGCTCGGCCTGTTACGTGTCCGAGGTGAACACGTTCGACTGCTTTTACAAGGATTGGAAAGCCGCGTGTGCAGATGCCGTGAAGATTGGCGAAGTTGCGGGAGGTACACCGTATGACAAGGGGTACACGTGCCAGCCCGTGGGCAATGGTGACTATACGCTGCAAATTGGACCGGATGTCGCGAACAAACTCACGATCAACTTCCAGGCTGCTCCGCGACAAACGCCGCTCATAGACATCAATGGTACACCAACGGCGGTCAACGGGCCGTACCGGAATTTGACCGAGCCGCAGAATGTCGCACCCGGAAAAAACTTCCACTGCGAGAAAATCGACAACGTCGAACAGTGGGACCAGATCCTCCAGGTCAACCGCAAAGCGCACGCCGGCGCGATTCACTCCGATCTTGCGGGTTTTACGTATCCTTGTGGTGTGGATGAGAACTGCAACCCCAAAACATGCACCGAGCCGTTCGTCCTCAAAGATCCGCAAGTCACGCCCAATCAATATGACCCAGAGCGTGCCGAGGTGCATCATGTGGTGCGCGCAAAGGACAAACGTGGCTGCCCCTGGGGTACGAATTCGAACAGCAATGCGGCGGTCATCTCGGTTAAGCTCAACCGGCACTTAACGAATAGCTACCCGTCGGCGGCCGAGGTATTACAGGTCAACAAAGTTCTCCCGTACGCGCCTTGATACGACACATAGACTTGATACGACGCATAGACCTTGACGTGGGAAGAAACATGATGCATGCGAGGCGAATGACCGCGCGAACCTGCCGATTTGGACAGCTCGTTTTCGATCGAAATGCTATCGTGCACGCCGCGCTGCGCGCGTTCGTGGAGGTCAGCCTTGGGCATGTGGACCCGCTCGCACGCCATACCTTCACCGCCTGTGCATTCCCGGGCTGGGCAGGTGACCTCAAGCGGGGAGCGTTTTACAACAACAATTTGTCGGGCGACTATGAGGTCGTCGCGTGGACCGAGACGGGCGTCGTCGGCCTTGCGTACGAGCTCGGGTGGGGTCCGATCGAGCAGCTCGGCCTTTCGATAAGCGAGGTGACAGGTAGCCCAGAGGATGTGCGTCGAGCCGTGCCTGGGCTTCCAGCCGAACTTGAGTCCGCCTTCGCGATGGCTGCTGGCATGCTTCATGTTGGGCCCGAGCACGGCCAGCTCGATGCGGGCGTTGGCTTCTGGCTTTACGGCGATTGCGTTGCAGGCACCCTGTTCGACGATCCAACGGCAAACGGTGCCGAGCGGTTGGCCGTATGGGGCTTACTTCGAGGCGGTCGACTGCCACTACCACATGGTCCCGAAACCGCTGCATTCGCTGCGAAGGTTGCCGGAACAACAGCCGCCCCGATTCACGCGCTCACGGATGCGCTGGTGGGGCGGAGGCAAGGTGGTCCGACGGAGCTGTCAAACGACGAACTAGCGGTGCTCTTTCCCGTCCCGCCCGACCCGGAGCGATTGCTTTGCGCTCAAATACGGCTTCGTAAAGTGGGTATTACCTGGCCCGGTTCGCCTTAGAGCGCTGATTAGCCCAAGTAATCACGTGTTCGCGTACCGTAAACGAGTTTGGCGAGGTCGACACGGAAACAACGTCGAGCAATGACGGGATCGAC
>DAOMZH010001472.1:0-2247 GCA_035437985.1 Polyangium sp. (in: bacteria)
GGCGCCTGCGCGATGCGTTTTTTGCGGATCGGCGCAAATCGGTGGCGCTCTTGTGTCGGGATCTCGTGGTCATTTTGCGGGATCGTGTGGCGCGAGGTTCGACCGTGGAGCCGCCGATGGGGAACAACTTACGCGAAGAGCAGCGGAAGAATGCTTTGGCAGCATTCGGGCGCTTGCAAGCGATGGGTTACTGTGAACACTGCGCGCTTGAAGGTGGAAGTGCTCTGTTGCGAGCGCGTTTTGCCGAACTCGTCACATGAAGTAAATTCGTTGGTGATCCAACTATGTTGATCGATACGCATTGTCACGTTGATCCGGGCTACTTTCCGGAGGGCACGGATGCCGTGCTCGATCGCGCACGGGCAGTAGGTGTGGGCGCGTTTGTCGTCATTGGGGTGGGTGAAGATCTGGCGCCAGCCCGGTTTGCCGCGGAACTCGCAGGCCGTTTGTCCGATGTGTGGTCGACCGTGGGAGTGCATCCGCACGATGCGAACGTGCTCGATGAGGCGATGGAGGCGGAGATCGAGAAGATTACGGCGGCACCTCGGGTGTGTGCGATCGGAGAAATCGGGCTCGATTATCACTACATGCGTTCGCCCAAGGAGAAGCAACAGGACGTTTTTCGGCGCCTCATCGCGCTCGCAGTTCGGGTGGGCAAACCCATCGTCGTACACACGCGCGAGGCTCCAGAGGACACGTTGAACATCCTCGACGAAGAAGGTGCGTCGCGCGTGGGCGGCGTGATTCATTGTTTCTCGGAAGATCGACCTTTTGCCGAGCGGGCTTTGAAGCTGGGTTTCGACATTTCTTTCTCGGGGATCGTGACGTTCAAGAATGCGAAAGCGATTCACGATGTTGCCGCGTGGGCTCCGAGTGATCGGATCCTCGTGGAGACCGACAGCCCGTACCTCGCGCCGATTCCGATGCGCGGAAAACGTTGTGAACCTGCATATGTGGTGCACACAGCGCGCCGCGTTGCGGAACTACGCGGCCAAGATTTCGAATCGTTGGTGGCGCAAACGGGCGAGAACGCCAAGCGGCGATTTGGACTCGTGTAGACACCAATCGACCACGCGTCGGCAAAAACGGTCATACTCGACGGCGTGTTCGGTCGCGCCATCGACTACCGACTCGTGACGTTCGTGGTCTTGTCGATCGCGACGCATCTCGTCGTCGTCGTGTTTGGCGACGAGCTTTATACGCGTTCGTCGCGGAACGTCGTGGCTTGGGCGAACAAAGGATTTACGCGACCGCTTTTCGACGATGCGTTGGAAGTGGATCTGCCAATCGTTGGAACTGAAACGATTGACGGAAAACTCATCGAAACGCCACCGATCGTGATTCCACGCGGGGGTGGTGAAGCGATTCCGCGCCCGGACACCGAAGGCGCGGGACAAGGTGGTGCGGAGGCTGCTCCCACTGCGGAAAACCTAGCGGATCGGCAGGACGATCGAACGCTCGTGACGGCGATTCCGAATCGTTTCGATCGCAGCCAAGCGCAGCGGATCGATTCGGGTCGGGAGCGAGCGTCGCGAGAAGATTGGCGAGCGAGTCGCGAGCCGATGGAGCTGACGTTCTTGGCGAGTGGTCGCACGGCAAGGCGTCAGGAGCGGCGTCAATATGCGGTGTACGAGCCTTCGATGGGAGCTCGCGCGACGCAACGAGCAGCGCATTCGGGTGGAGCGTTGGGCGCGCCGCCGAGTCCGATTGGAGTGACGGAGCCACCTCGGCGCGAAGGTGGTTCGGTCGCGGGAGCAGAGGAAGCAACGCTCGGTGCGGGCGTGCGTGATGGTGCGCCGGGGGCGGATGCGCGTATGGGTGCGCCGGTGCCTTTGGCGAGGCCGCAGGTGACGACGTCTACGCCTTCAATTCCCGCGGAGGAGAAGGACAAACCGCAGGACAAGGTGGACAGTGCGCAAGAAGTAGCGCCTGCGCCGCAGTCGATCGTGCATGCGAGTACGCCTGGAGGTGCGACTGGGGAGGGCAAGGGAGGGGTCCCCGGGGGTCCGACGACGCCGAGTTTTGGGGGACAAACGGGGGCAGGATCGGATGCGCGTCCGAACGGAGATGGTCGTGGTCCCGATTGGGATCAGTTGGCTCGGGATGCACGACGTAACGACTACATGCGCCGGGTCGTGGGTAAGATTCGGCCGTACTTCACGAAGGATTTGTTTCCGCGTTGGGCAAGAGCCGAGGGGCGGGGAGGGACGGCGATCATTTCGTTTGTGATCCAACGAGATGGATCAG
>DAOMZH010001473.1:0-2240 GCA_035437985.1 Polyangium sp. (in: bacteria)
AGCAAAGCAGTCGTCTGAAGTCGCATGAGGGCAGTCTATCGCATTCGCAAGATCCAGGGAAGGGTTTTTGCCGTCTGACCAACACCTCCACCCTCACGAAGCATCGATGTCGACACACTTGCAGCCAATGCCGATTGAGTAGCCCAATACCGGCCCGCATGAGACAAGCAAGAAACACTTGACAGCACTCCTGGAAAGTAGGAATCTAATCCGATATGCCGCTCAATTTCTTTGGCAAAAAACCAAAAAACAACTGGGCTCCTGGAGCTGTACCCAACACACAGAATGCATATGTCGACGCGCGTCTTGCGGCAATCGCGGCCGAGCGGGACATCAATGTGCGAGCAGCCCTCGAGCAACTGGATCAAGACCTCCAACGCTGGGTTTTTCGGCGCTCACCGACGCTCCGCGAACTGCGTGAGGGTTACGAAAAGATCCACCGTAGCCTCCAATCGGCCGACTTGACGATCAACTTCGACGCCCGAGGTTGGTTTGCTGCAAAAAACATGTCGGACACGTATGCGCAGGTTTATGAACGGACCGTCGATGCAGAGGGCAATGTCCAGCTGCCGTCGCTGGGGATGAATCCCGGCGACCTCCGGGCGTTGGCTGATGACATGGTCACGATTCCCGCGGAGTGGGAGACGATCCAGCCTGTGCAACGTGGGCTTGCGCCGCGTCAGGGGGATCTGCGTGTCCGCGAGAAAATGCAATTCGGCGCGGCCGTTGCGGTGCGGAACAACAATGTCAAGACATTCACGTCGGGCAATCAGAAATTCGACCCGAAAGCAAAACAAGTCTTCGCTGCCCTCAATTATGGCCGCCGCCCGCATGGTGCCGCCGCCGGCTATGGCCATAGCTACTTCGTCCTCAAACCCGAGCTCAAAGTCCGGGCGCTTTATTACCCCAATGATACGTTCGGCCTGAAGGATTCGAGGACCGCGTCGCAAACGAGCTTCGCCCAAATCGCCACCATTTATTCCAAGACCCAATACAACGGTGGCGAGGAGTATGCCGAGAATTGCCGCAAGACGCTCCTCGATGCGTGTTACCACGGCCGTCCATTGCCCGACACGAGCCCCAGCGGGAACATGCTGCTCGAAGCTCATATCTTTGGCGAGGTGAAATTCTCCGAATCGGTCGTTTCTGTAAACCTCGCCAAAAACCCCGAGAAAAAGGTCACGGACGCGCAATGGGAGGTGATTGTCGGCAACGCCAAAGCATTCGCGAAAAGGCATCACCTGAAGTTGAACATGATTCCCTGAGAACGTGTTGAACAGGGTTTGCAAGCATTGATGGGTTTGTTTTTCTAGTGCTGTGTGAAGCACAACGCGAATGTTGGCAGAAAGTTTGGCCCGACCAGACTGGCGATGACAAACGTTGTGCATGACAAACGAGCAGCGAGCATCGCGAGAGGCGTAGTCATCGGATTTGACCGACGAAGAGTGGGAGATCATCGCCCCAATGATCCCCCCGCCCATTTGGATCGCCAATCTTCAAGAACCAATTTATCACCCTCGGGAGATTATGAACGCCATTCGATATCGCACGCGTTCAGGATGCGCTTGGAGGCTGCTCCTCCACGATCTACCTCCGTATGATTCGGTATTTTATTGGTACCGGCGGTGGTTCGCAGAAGGCACATTGGAGGCCATTCACGATCGTCTCCGTTGCATGGTGCGTGTTGCTGCGGGGCGAGAAGCGGAACCAACTGCGGCGATTCTCGACAGCCAAAGCGTGAAAACAACGGATGTCGGCGGCCCCAAGGGGTACGACACTGGGAAAAAAATCAACGGACGAAAACGTCACGTGCTCGTGGACGTTATGGGCCTCGTTCTCGTCGCGCGGATAACGGCGGGATCCGTTCAAGATCGTGATGGAGCAGTTCCCGTGCTGCAGGAAGCACATCGAGAAGTTCCGACGCTGAAAAAGGTGTGGGCCGACGGCGCATACAATGGGAACGTCATTGACGACGTCGAATTCGAAACAGGAATAACCATTGAAATGGTCAAACGATCCGACGATATGAAGGGATTCGTCGTTTTACCAAGACGATGGTGTGTTGAACGAACGTTCGGTTGGTTCGGCAAATACCGCCTCCTCAACAAGGAATACGAGCGAACACTCGAATCCAGCAAAGCCGATATCCATTATGCAATGACGTCATTGATACTCAGGCGCTTGACAACGCCTGGCGGCGTGCCCCACGATGCTTGAAAATCCTGATAAACACGCTCTCA
>DAOMZH010001474.1:0-2230 GCA_035437985.1 Polyangium sp. (in: bacteria)
TTACGCTCGCTGTTAATCAAGACTCTCTTGCGGGTTTGGCGTTGACCAACGCCGAGCTGGTATGGACGACCAAAACGAGCCCCGGTAACGTCATGCATTTGAAACTGCCGGATTCGGCTCCTGAAGTCGTCGCATCGGGCGAAAATATGCCGAATGGAGTTGCCGTCAATGCTGGTTTTGTATTCTGGACAAATCAGGGCGATGGTACCGTCAAATCCGTATCGCTTGCAGGAGGGGTACCAGCGACGTTAGCAACGTCCCAGGGAAATCCTACACGCATTGTTGTCGATGACACGTGGGCGTATTGGACGAGCGTCGGAGCAAATGCGGTTCGCAAAGTAAAACGTGCAGGTGGTAGCTTCATTTCGGTGGCCGCGCAACAAGAAATGCCGTCCGGTTTGGCTATACAGGAGAATGAGCTTTACTGGACGAACGGTGGAAGTGGCGATACCGGCTCCGTGGCGATGGTAAATCTCGTGACGGCAATTTCAGCCGAGATTGCCACGATCGGTCAGCCGATGAGAATTGCCCTCGACGCCGAATACGCTTATTGGACCGATCCGAGCGACGGCAAAGTTTTTCGCGCCCCACGCCATGGCGGAAAAGCCGAAATTCTCGCGTCGGGGCAGGTTTCTCCGTTTGGAATCGCCGTCGACGAGCACGCCATTTATTGGACGTGTTACGCACCCCAAGGTGTGGTGATGCGCCTGGCAAAACCGTAACGATATGCAGATGGATGGCGCGATAACTTGGACGGTCCCATTCAAGCTTGGTCTTGTGCTGCTTAGGGCCAACAATACAAGAAACGAGGTATGCAATGAAGAGCGTGAAATCACAGGCTTTTGCGGTGGGTCTGGTGGGCATTGCGGTCATGATGATGTCGATGGACGCCTTGGCGCAAATGACGACATACAAATCGGTGCATTATCCAACAGCGCTCACGGATGAGATCGTACTGACTGGTTCGGGCAATACAACGCCAGCAAATACCAATACCACGAGCGTCGCATCAGGGTTGATGGGTGCACTCTATTTCTCGTCGTCTTTGACGAAGAGCGCGGTTCTGGCCAAGGAGTCTGTCGTCCGATCGAATTGTCCGGGCTATAGCAACAGTGGGAACACATGGCCCGGTGCGTGTGATATCAAGGGGCTTTCGTCGGCGTTGAATAGTGCTTTTGGTCAGGCTTGGGTCCCGGTGTCGTATAACGGCGATGTCACAGGACAAAATACGGCAATCAATAAGCAGGTCGACTCCTTGAAGGGTGGGCTTCGTACGCCAGTCATCGTCCCGATTTACGGTAGTACCGACCACATGGTGACTGTTTGGGAAATCCGCGCAGACACATCCACCTCGCCCTACTCGGTACAATACGTCAAATATTTTGACGGTGGTACGCCCGGACCGAATGCGATGGATCCGTGGACGGATGCCAAAGGAAACACATATTACGATGGTGTCCGGCAAGTTGCGGGTGCACAGTGGAAAACCGAGTTCTACATCTTGCTGAGCGCGCCGCCGGGATGCAACCCATATTGTGGCAAATACGTTCTCTCATATGACCCTCCTCCAGGTAACGGTTTACCAGACAATGCCGCGCGTGTGCATATGGCTCGGTTTCCGAGTGTCCTTGCCGAGGGCGAAGAAATGGATCCGCTCATTGCAGAGGAGCGTGTTTGGGATGCCTTGTACCTTGCCGGCATTCCAAACGATCCGATGTTATGGCAGGCCATCGAGCATTCATTCGCAGGGGCGGCGTACCCCGTGTATGGCGAGGATCTCGATGGTCAACCCATGGATTATTACGTTGTGCCTCTTGTCCGTGGCCGTGGTGGGGCCGTCGTGGCGATGGTACGGTTGTCCATGGCTGATGGATCGCTCGAGGCGATCTGGGTGCCGACGAGACCCATTCGATTTCTAGGCGTCACGCCCCAGGAAGCCTCCTATTTCGCGCATGGGATTCTAGCGTCCGATGAACAACTCGTCGGGGGCGAACTCACATGGCAACCCAATCGCAACCTCGACGGCTCCGACATGATGCCTCATTACCAGTATTACATCGTCGCCAACGATGGAGAATTCCGCGGCGAAGTTGGGGTTTCACTAGTCGACGGCCGTATTCGTGGGCTGGATCAATCATTGGCCATTTCAACCGCCATCGAGCGTTGATGGTTTGTTGCAAGACATGGGTGCCAGTGTGGCCCCCGTTAATTCATCTCAAAAGCCATCTGG
>DAOMZH010001475.1:0-2230 GCA_035437985.1 Polyangium sp. (in: bacteria)
AACGACAGCGCCCAAAGCTGCAGAGCCGCCGAAAGCCGCGGAACCGCCGAAGGACAAACCCGATCCGCAAGCGCAAACGCCCAAAGAAAAAGCGGAAGCGTTGCTTGTTGCCGGCCGGAAGTTGCTCGAAGCCAAAGAGCCTGACAAGGCCGTGGGATTGCTCGAAGAAGCTCACGGGATTTTGCAAGATCCAGAATCTGGATTGGAGCTGATGAAGGCGTATGCCGGCACGAGCAAAATCGTCGAATCGCTCACGCTTGGCGAAAAGCTCATGGCTCTGCCTGCGGCGCCGCAAGAAAGTGCGAAAAATGTCGAGGCCCGTAAAGAAATCAAAGACGCATGTGAAGCATTGACGGGGCGCATTTCCACGTTGCAATTGCAAATCGTGCGTCCGACGAAAGACCTCATTCGCGTGAAAGTCGACGAGCGGACGTTGCTCCCGGAACAACTCGACAAACCTATTCGGGTCAATACTGGAAAACGCGAGATTTTGGCGACCGCGCCGGGATACGAGCCGCTCACGATTCCGCAAGTGGTCGAAGAAGGTCCGGTCAAACAATACCCGATTAAAATCGAAATGAAACCCGTCCCGAAGCCCGTGGATACGCCCGTGCAACCGGTGGTTCCCCAAGAACCGGAGTCTCCGCCGCTGTCGTCCACGGTAAAAGTTGGTATTGGTGTTTCTAGCGGCTTGGCATTGGTCGCCATTGGTACCGGCATTGGCGCAGGCGTGTCGTATGTCGGATTCGTGGATGTCTACAATCGTCGTGGGTGTGGCGACAATTGTGCGATCGAAGTCAAAAAGCAAGGCTCGACGTTGCAAGCTTTGACGTTCACGTCGGTCATTTCGGGTACGATGGCCCTGGCGGCAGGTGCGTTTACGTTGATTTCGTTGCGGAGTGATCCTGGGAAATCCGATACGGCAGTGTTCATTGCCCCGACACCCGGGGGAGTCGTCGTTCATGGGCGCTGGTAAGCGTCAACGAGGCAAATAACATGAAACGAAATGCTTACTTGATGGTGACCACGGCATTGGTGGTCGGGCTCGTGAACGGATGCGACATCAATCCTTTTGCGCCCCCGGATGAACCATTACCGGGCAATGACAGCTCGAGCAGCGGAATGTCGAGCAGCGGAAATGGCGGCAATGGTTCGGGCGGAATGGGGTCGGGCGGCGGAGCTGGCTGCAAATGCGCGGACGACGGCAATGAATGCACGGTGGACGTGCCTGGGGATTGTCCCAACGGCGATCCGACTGCGTGTCATTTGCCTGCGGCAGCGGGCACCGCGTGTGCGATGGGCGTGTGTAATGGTGCGGGGCAATGTGGTGATTGCACGACGTGCACCGAGGCGACCTGTCTTGGGCGTTGTAATGGCATAGCGTGCACGGCGGCAAACCAATGCACGAGCGGTTTGTGCGAGCAATCGACGTGTTGCGAGGCGGCGTGTTCTGGACCGTGCCAAACCTGCAGCAAAGATGGAGTGGCCGGAACGTGCACGCGAATGCCGGTGGGTTTGCAGGTGACTGGTTGCGACGGCGCGATGATTTGCGATGCGAATGGCGCGTGTGTGGCGAAAACGATGGCGGCGCTGGGGACGTTGTGCAATACGTCGTCGCAATGCATGAGCGGGGTTTGCCGCCGCGAGTATTGCCAATCGCCGGTGGGTGAACCGTGCGTCGAGGATTTGGAGTGCACGACGAATCTCTGCGATCCGACGACGAAAACGTGCAAGTCGTGCACGGGCGCGGGAGCGGGTACGTGCACCGCAGGTTCGTCCTGCGATATGGCGACGGGCAATTGTAAGGTTTTTCTGGGACAGCCAGCGGGCTCCGACGCAGAATGCGTTTCGGGCACGGTCATTCAGTTTTTGTGTTCGCTCCCGTCAGGAGCTGCGTGCACGGCGCACCACGATTGTGTTGGGCGAAATTGCGTCAATGGCGTGTGCACGGCGCAATGTTCGATGGCCTCGCAATGCGCGGACGGCGGACCTTGTTCGGCCAATGGCGTGTGCGGGATGGTGCCGGGCGAGTATTGCGTGGTGAACGAGCATTGCAAAAGCGGCAATTGCAGCGGCTTCCCGCGGCGGTGTCAGTAGCTCGGTTGGTTTGTCGTTGCGCAACCATACGGCGGGTTTTGACCGCGGGCGGCGTGTCTATCAGCGTTTCACTGGGGTTTCACCCCAGACCCGAGCAGGGTCTGTCCGACCCTGCACCCGGACCAGCTAGCGC
>DAOMZH010001476.1:0-2229 GCA_035437985.1 Polyangium sp. (in: bacteria)
CAACGCATGGTTATCCGGCGCCGCTCGAAGATGCTGCGGCAGCGCTTCGTTGGGTCGAGACAAACGCGGCCCGTTATGGAGCGGATCCTTCGCGTTTGGTGCTGGCTGGTGAGTCCGCGGGGGCAAACCTCGTGACGGCACTCGCGACGAGCGCGATCGAGCCGCGACCAGAATCGTTTGCCCGGACAATCTACGATCGGGCACCACCGATACGTGCGGTCGTAGCGATTTACGGGTTGCTCGACTTTCACGACATGCATCGATTCACGACGCATCCGCGCCTCATGCCCTGGCTGAAAGCAATCATCGTGGACGCAGGAACGGCCTATGTGGGACGTCCGATTCGCGAGCGTGCATTCGACGCACCTTTGGCGAGTCCCTTACGAATTCTTGCGGCACCTCCGAGTGATGCAGCTCGTACGCCACCACCTTTTTTCGCGGCAGCAGGAACTGCAGACCCGCTGCTCGATGACTCACGGCGCCTACAAGTGGCGCTCGAACGCCGCGGAGGATTGTGTCGACTGGAGATTTTCCCCGGGGAAATTCACGGATTCAACGCTCTTGTGTGGCGTAAAGCTGCTCAGGACAAGTGGCGCGCGGTGGGGGAATTCCTTCGGCATCATGTAGAATGAGAAGGTTTTTTTTCGGTGCGTGGGTTGTCGATCCCCGAGGGAAGAGGCTATAGTTTGGCGGGCTTCATCGGCTACGCCGCCCAACCCCTTGTTCGCTCATGGCTTCTTCTGCCCCACGCTCGATGTCCGTTTCAGCTCGACCAACGGACGAGTGGAGCGGCGCCGTGACGAGTGACGACGGCGCGCGTGGAGACTACGATCGCGGACCGCCGTTGCCATCGCAACTCGAAGAAACACGTGAAGGCGGTTTCGCTGACAAACCCACTACGCCCGTGAATTTGGCGCAAACGATGCAATATGCAGCGGGCGATGTGATTGCGAACAAGTACCGCCTCACCAAGATACTCGGTGAGGGTGGTATGGGCGCGGTGTGGTTGGCGCGCAACTTGGCGCTCGAGATCGATGTCGCCATCAAGCTGATTCGTCACGATTACGCGAACGCCGAAGGAGCGATGCGTCTGTTGCAAGAGGCTCGTGCAGCGGCGCGTATCGGACATCCGTGCATCGTGCGCGTGTTCGATTTCGGCACGACGGAGCGTTCCGATCCGTTCATCGTGATGGAGGTTTTGCAAGGCGAATCCCTTGGGCAAACGATTGCGCGCAAGGGCAAACTGTCGGCGATCAGTGCGGTACGAACGCTGTTGCCCGTTGCTGGAGCCCTTGCTGCAGCCCACGCCAAAGGCATCGTTCACCGTGATTTGAAGCCTGACAACATTCGTCTGGTCACCGATGATCGTGGGGCGGTGATTCCGAAAGTCGTCGACTTTGGGATTGCGAAACTGCACCACGACGACATTCCGCGGGAAACGACACAAGCTGGCGTGATCCTGGGCAGCCCGCACTACATGTCGCCCGAGCAAGCTTGTGGACGAAGTGACCTGGATCATCGCGCGGACATTTGGGCGTTTTCGGTGATGCTTTACGAGGTCGTCACGGGCAAACGACCGTTCGAAGGGCCAAACTACAACGCGCTCATCAGCTCGATTCTCGTGTTTCACCCGGCACCGTGGTCCGATCACGACCTCGCCGAGCCCGAGCTTTGGGCGTTGGTCCAAAAGGGCCTCCAGAAAGAGCCGCTGGATCGCTGGCAGAGCATGCAGGAGTATGGCGAAGCGCTCGCGTTCTGGGCCTCCAGGCGCGATGTGGAAACGGATGCCGCGGGCAATTCGTTACGCGCCCATTGGCTCGATGCGGCAACGCACCGCCCACTGTCCGAGTATCCCCCGGCAAACGGTGTGCCTTCGGATGCCGGGCGACCGCGCATGGTCTCTGCGCCAGAGATTCGTCCGCGACTTCCCTCCATTCCTGAACTGGCGATGCCGGACCTTGTCCTGCCAAACCCTCCAGCGATTGAGAAAAGTCCTGAAGAAGAAGAGCAGGAGCAGGAGCAGGAGTTCGAGTCTGCCCGAGCGGACGAAAATCAGGTCCCGGATGCTCCGCCGCCGACGACTGCGGCACCTGCACCACCATCATCGCTTCCTTTGGCGACGACCGCGTCCAAGCCGCCGGAGCGCCGACGTTCTGCGGCGCTTTGGATTGGCCCGTTAGCCTTGACCGTGGGAGCCGCCGCTGTAGCCATCGTCAGCTCGGCGATGAA
>DAOMZH010001477.1:0-2228 GCA_035437985.1 Polyangium sp. (in: bacteria)
AATCCGCTTGCGAGCCCGCACAATCGCCTCGGCAGACGGACCGTCATCGTCCCCAGGCATGCGATCTGGATTCGGTCTGCCAAAAGGCAGGTCACTCGGGGGAAAACCTGTCTTCATCGTGCCCAGTATAAGGCGCCGATTTGCTTGGGCTACTCCGGCATCGAGCAGGGTTCGTGCCCAACCACGACGTCGACTGCCCATTACGCCAAGCTCTGAGTAACGTCGACGGGTGACCCGCTCGGCACCCACAACTTGGCAACGCGTTCTGCTTGCCTGTGTGTCGATCACTCTCGCCACGTTTCTGCTCTGGCCCCCAGCAGCGAAACCCCGCACCGTCACCTGGGAAGAGCTGCTTTTGCCACTGTTTCCAGGCGCTCTCGTTACCCGCGGTTACACGCTTTCCTCCCCTCGCCGCGGAGAAGAACACGACGTCGTCTTCACCGCCCGACGCGACGACATCGCCCGCGGTCCTCTCGCTCACGTCGAAGTGCACATCGTCAACAAAGGCCAATGGCCGGACATTCGCGAAACGAAGAGTTTTGGCGTTGCTTATGAAACGCCGCGCTCGAACGCGCCCCTCGAAGATCTCGAAGCAGTCACGGAAACGATCGCCACTCGTTTGAGGTCAAACGATACGGGGTTCACCAGCGTCGACGGCATTCCGCTCGCCGCCGAACCTCCAGCTCCGTGGATGACACGCATGTACGAACACCTGCGCGGATGGCGCGCCGCGGTCGTCATCGTCTTGTGGATGATTGCCCTGGGGTTTGTCTCGTCCATAAAACGCCAAGGCGACCTGCTTGCCGCCTTGATCTTGCTCGTGCTCGGTCTCGGGTTGCGCCTTCCAAACCTCGACCTTCCGTTCGTTCACGATCAAGACGTCCAGCGTTTCTTCACCGGCCAGTACCCCCTCGTCGAGATTCTGACCGGCAATGGTCTCGATGATCGCCACCCACCGCTATGGTTCGTCGTCCTTCACGTGGCTGGTCTCTTTGGACAAACCGAGGACGTTGCGCGCTTTCCTGCTGCCCTCTCGGGCGCGTTCATTGGACCGGCGATTGTCTGGGCCGCCTACGTCGTTCGCGGTCGTGCCGGCATCGCCGCCGCTTGGTGTGGACTCGCCGCGACAATCAGCCCCGAGCTCATCCGGCGATCCCGTGAGGTGAGCGAAATCCCCTTTTTTTCGGTCCTCGTCATCGTGGTTATCGCGTTGACACTGCGCTTGTCACAACGTTCGTCCGGCCGAACGAAATACGCGCTGGTGGTGGTCACGGGTTTGCTGGCCTGGACGTACTACCTCGCGCCTCTGGTCGTACTGGCGATCGTGGTGGCGCTGGTGGCGACGCGAAGGATCGAGAGGAACGTGCTCGTGGCGTTGGGTTTGGGATGCATCGTTGGGGCTCCAGCGTTTTTGCTTGGGGCGTGGACGATCGTTCGGGATCGCGGGGCTCGAGAGGTGGCTGCGCAATATCCGGGTTTGGCCTGGGGTGAGCGATCGTCTGGAGAAACCTTGCTCGAAATTGCGCATCAGACGCGCGATGCCGTTGGTGCTCCAATGATTTTGCTGAGCCTGTTGGCCGGCGTGTTTGCCCTGCTTCGACGCCGGGATCCATCGTCGTTCGTCGCGCTGGCCGTCATGTTCACGACGGCGATTGGTATTGCCTTCGCCGCGCAGTTTGCCCGCGTTCAGCCCTATTACATCATCGCCATCGTTCCAGTTTTGCTGCTCGCGGCAGCGCTGGGTCCGAGTTCCCGAGCCTCAGTTCGCCCAGCATGGTGGATGGTTTGTGCAGCAAGCATCGTGCCATATGGCTACTTTTCGCTGCCCAATGCCGGTGTTCTTCATGTGCGCGACCTCGATGCCTTCATGCCGACGTTCGCATCTTTTGTGTTGCAACGCTCTGAATCACGGGTCATCGTTGTTGCACACTACGACGCCACACTGCTGACGTACTATGTTGAACGCCAGATGGGTGCGCGGGCGGTTTGGCCGGCCAGCGATGCATCAGGGGAGTTCGTCTTGCCCACCTCTGGAAAACGAGTGCTCACACTGGCCCAAGTTCACGATCTGCGTGAGCGTTCCGATGAAGAAGCCGAAGCAAGATTGCGCGTCGCTCTCGAAAAGGGTCCGGCCCTCGTGATCGAGAGAGATGCGTTTGTCCTGGAACGTGTCCATCGTGAGCTGGCTGCATGCACGATCCTGCTCGTCGCGCCCTCTGCACGTTTGC
>DAOMZH010001478.1:0-2226 GCA_035437985.1 Polyangium sp. (in: bacteria)
ATTTTTGCCGCAATCAGCGTGAATTTCCAGCGACTTTTTGACAGCCAATCGCAAAGCAAATGAATTACCGTCCCATCGGCCTTCGGAACTTAATATGATCTCATCTGTTCCGTAGCGACCGATGTCGTCAAACACTCGATTTCCGCGAAAAACGAGGTGCGTTGTGCTCGTTGCTAGCTTCCGTTGCAACTCCAACGCTTCCAGCACACTCGTTTTTCCCGACCCATTCGGACCGACGAGCACCGTCAATCGACCCAGCTTCAACGCCGTATCGCGGTGCCCCTTGAAATCTTGAATGCGAATGCTGTCGATCATGGGTTCTCGAACCTCGCTGCACTGCGCAATGTAGTCCAGACGCAACAACATTGTCCACTCTTTTTACCCTCCCGCCCCTTCGCGTGTCTCAAACGCATGCGAAGCACAACCTACCTCTTTCCGGCTGCTTTTGGCTTTCTCGCGTTCGTCGCCATCGCGTGTGGCTCCGGCAATGCGAAAAACGACCCCAACAACCCCGACAACCAAATCACGAGCGTTCTCGACCCGACGTGCGGCGTGACGGAAACCGTCGATACGACTCCGACATACGCCGAAGTCGTCGCGCCGATCATGATGAAAAACTGTGCCAATTGCCATACTACCGGGGGCATTGCGCCATTTCCTCTGCTTACCTACGACGACGTAAAACCCCTCGCGGGCCTCATCAAAGATCGCACCGCCGCTCGCGAAATGCCCCCCTACAATCCCAACAACTGCGGCCATTGCAATACATTTCAAGATGCCCGATGGCTCACGAGCGAAGAAATTGCCATCATTTCCGCGTGGGCCGATAAAGGCGCTCCGTCCGGCGACTTGACAAAAGTTCCCCCGCCGCCGGATCCGCCGCAAGGTTTGACCGAGGGAAATGCCACGTGGGATATGGGCGTTTCCTACACGCCAAACGATAAAATTAGTGACGACTATCGTTGCTTCCTCGTCGATCCGAAATTGACCACCGATCAATTCATCACCGGGTACGAGGTTTTACCGGGCGATGCCCGCGTGGTTCATCACGTCATTGCATACACGCTCGATACGGACAATGCCCAAACCCAAGCCGAAGCGCTCGACGCGAAAGACGCAACCCCTGGATACCAATGTTTTGGAGGTGCCGGCGTTGCCAGCCGATTTACCATTGGCTGGGCTCCAGGCGGAGGTCCGACACGCTTGCCAACAGGAACCGGATTACGCGTTCCGGCTGGTCGAAAAATTGTCTTTCAGATCCATTACAACCTCGCGAGCGGCGCGTTCCCCGACCAAACCAAGATCAAGGTGAACCTCCAACCAAACATCAGCAAAGAAGCGATCATTTCGCAAGTCTCCGTCAACGGCCTCAACATTCCTCCAGGCCAATCGCTGTACGAGCAGACAAACGAAATCACTGTTCCGTCGCCAGGCAGCAAATTCACCATTTGGGGTGTTGCTCCGCATATGCACCAAACCGGAAAAACCATGAAAATTACCGCGCAAACTGGCGGACAAACGCAATGTTTGCTCGACGTCGGTAATTGGGATTTCCACTGGCAATCGTTCAATATGTACGAGAACCCCATTCCCATCAATGGCGGCGACAAGGTCCAGATTACCTGCGGTTATGATACGATGGGACGAACCGCGGTCACAACTTCGGGCGAAGGCACCGAAAACGAAATGTGCATTGGCTTCTTCTACGTTACACTCTGACGAACCAGCGCCGTATCGTCTCCTGAAATTGTGTCTCTTGGCGGAAAGTCTGCTACCAAGGACGTTCATGACGTCCTCCGCCGAGAATCCCCCTCCGCCGAATCGTCCGGCAAAGTCTTCATTCGAGCGTCGAGCTGTTCGGTTGGTCGTGGGCGCGCTCGCGACCGTGTTCGCGCTTGCGCTCGCGTGGGTGGCGGTTCAGCTCCTTTGGCGTCGCCCCTATCCGCCTATGCTTTATACCGAAGCGGATATGCCCAAATTGCCGCCACAGGAGGAAAACGGCTGGGAGATCTTGCGGAGTGAATTACGCGCCAACAAGGACCTCGATCGTCCAGTCAAAGAAGTCGCTGAAATTTGTGATCATAAAGCGACGTTTACGGATCGTTGGATGCGAGTTTTGGCGCAATCGCAGAAAATATCGGCACTTGCTGCGAACGAGAAAACGAAACAATGGCTGAGCGTAATCGATAAAGTTGCCATGCAACCGCGGTTTGCTGACGCTTGTCC
>DAOMZH010001479.1:0-2225 GCA_035437985.1 Polyangium sp. (in: bacteria)
GGATATCGATGCCTTCAAGCGCCGGGAAATCGAACTCGAGGAAAAGCTGGCAATCATTGAGCAGCAACGCTCGGCCATTCACGCGATGTCGGTACCGATCATTCAAGTTTGGGACGGGGTATTGGCATTACCCGTCGTGGGGGCGCTCGACGAAGCGCGTGCTTCGGAAATTACGATCCGAATGCTCGATGCCGTCGTCAAGCAAACGGCTGATTATGCAATTTTGGACCTCACGGGTGTCGAAACCGTGGACGATGGCACCGCAGATTATGTGTTGAGGATCATTCGTTCGATACAATTGCTGGGCGCGCAATGCATCGTGACGGGAATTCGTCCCGCCGTTGCACAAACGGTGATCTCGCTTGGAGCGGGATTTACAGGGGTACGTACGGTGAGCAATCTCCGCGAAGCCATCAGGATCTGTATGCGGCGTAAATGATCGCGTCGCCTTACGCGTGGTCGAAAACGGATGCGTGGGGCAATAAAATCGATAAATAGTTTTTTTTTGCTCACCGCGGCGTTTCCCAATCGTCATCAGCCGAGATTCCACCTTCGTTCCAAGTCCAACTAATTTTCTGGTAGGTGAAAGCGACCTCTTCCCGCTCGGGCATTTGCATACCAAACTTGGAGCGCGTGTTGGGCATACGAAAATTGATTGCACTGATATTGGCGTTCGTCAGCTGAATCGTAAAATGTTGTTTTTCGATGCCCGAATTATCAGGCCGAAAAAATTGCAATACGAAGGTGGGAATGTTTTCATTGGACGTGAGAATGCCATAAAGCAGCGGCGAGGCGCGATCGATGAGTTTTGTAATAACGAATGGTTTGTGCGTACGTTTGCCGGTAGGTCGGCCACTCGCGGGAGCTCGTGGGCTGACGATTTCGTGCATGACCGCAATGACTTGAATGGTTCCTTCGCGCCCTTTTTGGGTCACGGACCCCAGGATCGGACCCTGCCTTTGCGCAACGATTTTGAGATACGCGTTGAGGGCCATGGTAATGGAAAAACGGGCGCGAAAATTGACGGGCCACATTCGTCGAGAATGCGGAGTCGGATCACTTCCAAACCGGGCAGTCCACGCAAATGGCTTGCCCGGTTTGGCTCTACCGAACGATTATTCGATCAGGACTTCATGCCCGGATCTTCCCAGTCATCCTCGCCCGAGATTCCGCCTTCGTTCCACGTCCAGATGATCTTCTGATACGTGAAGGCGACCTCTTCGTATTCGGAGTACTTCATGAGGTCGGGGTTGCGGTTGTTGGCCATGCGGAAGTTGATTGACGCGATGTTCGCATTGATGAGCTTGATCGTGAAGTGATTGGTCTCGGTCCCCATGCCTTGGGCGGCCTTCACTTGGGGAGTGTAATGATCGAGTTTCCACTCCGTAATGTTCTCGTTGTGAACGAGGGCGTTGTAAAGGAGGGGTGAGGACTTGTCGAGTTCCTTGGTGATCACGAACGGCTTGTGCATGCGCTTGCCCGTGGGCAAACCGCTTGCTGGATCACGCGGGCTGATGATTTCATGCGAAACCGCGATGACCATGATGCTATCCACGCGCTTGGCCTGGGTGACGGAGCCATTGATCTTGCCTTGCTTCTGCCCCGTCAAAGTGAGATACGCATTGAGAGCCATTTCAACCTAACCTGATTCCTCCTGGAAATACACCTGGACTCAGTCCACGCCCCATTGCGCGCTGGCAGGTGCAATAACCAATCGGAAATTTCGTTTCGAACAATCCCCGCGATTCCACCTTCGGCTCGTCCACGAGCTGTTAACCCATGGCGCTTCCTTACCTGAGGCGTCGTGAGGTGAGCGCTATTGTTCGGTGTTCACGACAAACGTCAAGCAGTTCTTTTCGGCCGCGTGTTTTTCTTCAACCCGCGCCAAACCATTTCCTCAATCGCGCAACTTCTCGATTCGCGCAATTGTCCCGATCTACACGAAATCGATAGGTTTTTCCTAGGTGATCAAATTATCGCGCAATGCGTGATCCATCGGTTGACCGATCGCAAATTTGGGGTAACCGCGCCGGCGTGCGTCAGGACCAACCCGCACACTTTTGCGCCAGGGGCTCCGGAATGGAGACAATCGGTCTCCGGTCGACCGTGGCAAAACCAGACGAATACCAATCAAACGAACGCGAGCGTCCGAGCCGTCCAAGCTCAGCTCGCTCGACCGCTCGTGCCCGCTAGAGATTCACTTTCGAACGATGGGCAGGACAATC
>DAOMZH010001480.1:0-2223 GCA_035437985.1 Polyangium sp. (in: bacteria)
CTATGACATTTCTGGACACGGGGTGTCGTCGGCGCCCATCATGACGTTCCTGAAGGCCCAAATCGAAAACGCGACCAAGCGATTGGACAGTCCAAGCGCCATCGTGGATTGGGTCAATCGTGCATCGTACGCTTTTCTTCGCGGGGTTCGCCGGTATGCAACGGTGAATTTCGTGATGTTCAGCGACAGATTTTTGCGCTACGTTTCGGGCGGCGGTTACGGTCTGCTCGTCAGGAACGGAGAGCAGAAAGTCTTCAATCGGGTAGGCAATTACATCGGTTTGAGAACCAAGCCGTTCCGTGAATTCGAACTTCCTTTCGAGGAAGGCGATGTCCTTGCATTGTACACGGATGGAATGGCTGAAGCTCTAGACGAAAACGGAAAGGGTTATACCGTGCAACGTCTCAATGACTTGATCGCGCGGCATAGCGACGAACCCGTCCAGGATATCCTCAATAGGTGTGTCGAGGACTACACCAATTTCAGGGCCCAGGACACGGACGACATTACCCTCCTCATTCTGCGAAGGTGTGCGAAATGAGCACTGGGGGTACCCGCACGCAGACAGCCGTGGGCGCGTCGATTTACATCTCGCCTCTCGACCATGTCGCAGGTGACGTCGCCGGATTGCTCGGCAATTTCCTCTTCGACTTGCTCGGGATGTTTTATCCCCGGCAAATTTGCTCGAAGGCCAATGTGGTCGTCATCGAGCTCGTCACGAACGTCATGGAGCATTGCACCATTCGTGATGGGGCTTTGAGGGTCGACTTGAAGATCGATGGTGACGATCTGATTATCACGGTCGCCAATCCGGTCACGCCCGACGTGTATGAAGCCGTGAAAAACCGCTTCACCGTCATCGCCGAAGCCCCAGATCCCAAAAAGCTTCTCGCCGATACCGTCAAGGAACGAAGGGTCGACCGCGCCAAAGGTGGTCTTGGCCTGATGCGCCTCACGGCCGAAAGCAAATTCCGGCTCACTGCCGAATATGAACAGGGCTTTCTCATTGTCAAAGCGCAATTCCCGATGAGAGGTTTCGCATGAAGGTCCTCACCTACGGTGAAATCATGGACGGCGGCTTGAGCGTATTTCACTCGGTCGCGAAACTCGATGATCGGCACCTCATTCTCACGTTCGAGGGCGTCATTCGGGTGGACAACCCTTACCGCTATCTCCATGCCTATCTCGAGGAACTTGCGAAGGTCCTCCCCAAGCAGAAGATCACGGATACGACGATGGATTTCGTCAAAATGCGCTTCTGCAATTCGAACGGCTTCTACGTCATCATGGATATCGTCGATGCCGTTTACAACTTGGTGCCTGGGCCGGTGACGGTCCGGCGCATTGCCGACGACGATTGGCAATGTGAGACCTTGCCGATTTTGCTCAACCTTGCGGAAGAGCACATCTCGGCGCGCACCAAGTTCGAAGACATCAAAGCGTCTTGAGCGTCGTCACGTCGCAACCCACCGCCTAGTTTGTCTCTGCGTGCTGAGGTTTGTCGCACGAGACCCCCTTCATTCCCCCGCGTCTTCCACACGTGCGCTCGTCGAGCGCGTCGCGCCAAGCATGGCTTGGCGTCGGTGACAAGCACAAAGTCAAACGAATCGAAAATTTGCGGCAAAACTGGTCGTTCCGTGCGAACAGAGCCGAGGGTATGGTTTGTCGCAATTAGGTACGAGGGAGCGTTTTTCGTGGGCGACGGTGAAGTCTGCATTTCCTCGCCAAGGTGTTTGTCGAGAATGACCGCGGGAGCGTGGCTGGGGATCTTGCGAGTATGGACGCGGGTTTGTCTTGGTGGGTGTTGAACAGGCTGCTGCGCGTCGCGAATCGTCGGTCGGACTTACTCAGCGTGCAGATGCACGCTTCCGTCGTCCTCCCTAGCTTCGCAACGCTCGCAGCGCCTGTTCAACACCCGCTGGCACCAATCAGCGTATTACGTGTGAAATCCGCTGCAGCGGTGAGATTCCGGGCCGCTGCGACTCAGCGATCACTGCTTGGAAGGCGTCATGATCTATCGAATGATGGGTCGGATGCAGACGGGCGTGCGCGACGGTGACAAAAGGTTTGAGATCAAAACTTCATGAGGTGGGGGGAATGGACAGAAGAATATTCGGACTATGTGCCGAGAAATGACATGATCGAAGCCACGGTTGCGTCGGTGTCTTCGAGCAGCAGAGCGTGGCCTTTGCCTTCGACGATTTCGAGTTTTGCGCCTGGAAT
>DAOMZH010001481.1:0-2220 GCA_035437985.1 Polyangium sp. (in: bacteria)
AATCGGCGCTGTGGCAGTGGGGCGAACGGTGTATGTGAATGCCAGTTGGCTTGTCGCAATGGCCGCAAAACCTGCACCGAATGACGTGCCAACCATTACGGCGCCTCCCCTCGTTCCGCAAAAAGTGCCCGGAAATCCCTACAATCCGCCACAATCCATTACCGACTGTGCCACGCAGGTGGAATCCGATTGCAGCACTTGCGTCACTTCGGGGACGTGCTCCGATTCCGACTTGACCGACCTTGCCGATCCCAAGGAGGCTTGTCAATTCCTTCTCGCCGACTCCCGCCGCACGAAGAGCCTCTGTGCCATTGTATTGTTCGGCAATGGTTCGTTGCGAGAATGCTTGTCCACCAGCGATACGCGATGCATGCCTCCGAGTGAAGCCACTTCTGCGGCAATCATCGATACTTCCGGCTTGTTCGAGTCGAGCAACCCGTGTGATTTCAGCTACGACAACTGCCTGCAAAATGCCCACTCCTATGAATACTCGGGCGGAGTTTGCAGCGTCGCAGGTTCGACGACCGATCCTGGTCGCAAGGCATTGATGCTTTTCGGACCCCTTGCGTGGCTCTTGGTCATGAGTCGCATCGGGCGTCGAGGGCCATGGAAAGCGAAATAGCTGCTTGGCTCCTCGCGCACGGTTTTCCTCGCTGGATTTGTCCGGACGCACTGACGTTCGTCGGTATTGCCGGCTTCGGTGGCGGTTATGCAGTGTTGCGCGTGGCCAAGCAGGTGGGAGCAAGGTTGGACGAAGAGGCTCGCACGATTCTTTTGGCTTTCGTTGCGTCGTGGCTCGGTGGATTTCTTTTCGAGGCAGCCTTCAAGGTGCCCGAAGTCATTGCGCAGCGGAGCCTCGAGCCAGTACGTAATGGCGGAGCGGACATGTACGCGGCGCTTGTTGCGGGGTCCGTCGTTCCCGCGACGTATCGTTTTTTTCGCCGACTTCCCATTGCCGAATATCTGGACCGTTCGACATTGTTGTGGGGGCTGACGATTGCGTGTACCCGTCTGGGATGTTTCATGAATGGGTGTGATTTTGGGTTTCCGACGTCCAGTTTCGTGGGTCTGAGGTTTCCCCAGGGAACGCCAGCTGCGAACCTCCATACGTCTCTGGGGTGGGTTCGTCAGGGCGCACCAAGCCTTCCGCTTCATCCGACGCAGCTTTACGAGGCGGCGCTGGGTTTGGGCACCGCGTTATTGGCCTGGTTCTGCATTCGCCCGCGGGCACGTGCAGGCCAAGCGTTTGTTGCGTGGTTTGGCATGTACGCAGCGGGGCGTTTCTTTGTCGAATTTCTCCGCGCCGACGCGTCACGGTCGCTCGTACCTGGATTGACCAACGGTCAGATGACCTCCGTCATGGTGACCATTGCGGCAGTTGTCGTGCTTTTTTCTAGGCGTTTGGCCATATTCGAGAAATCTCCTGGTTTGTCCAAGGTCCGTGTCGAACCAGAAAGCGAAGCGCATGTCGCCTCGACGTAACGAAAGAGCAATGTGAAGTTTATGGAGAACTACTGTTTCAGGCGCTTTTTGCAGCACGCTCGATTCATGAGGTTGCCGATGTCCTACGTACGAATCTTGTGCATTCCCGCTCTGCTCATGCTCCTGTGGCCAGCACGTGCTCAGGCGCAACCCAAAGTTCCGGCCACACCGACCGCGCCGCCGCCGGCCACACCAGCAACGCCAGCGCCGGCGAAATCGACGTGGCCTGGGTATGATCTAGCTCTCGACGAGATGGCCCAGAAAAACTTTGCTGCTGCGTGTCCAAGATTGGAAGAAGTGGTTCGAATGGCTCCGAATGAGCCCCTTCCTCTTTCGACCTTAGGCGAATGCAATGAGGGTTGGGGACGACTGGCAACTGCATATGGGCTGTATCGACGCGCCGAACAAGCAGCGGTGGCAAAAGGCGATCAAGAACAATCCAAAAAAGCGCAAGCAAAAATCACCGAGCTCGAACCTCGTTTGTCGCGGTTGACTTTGGAAGTCCCGCAAGATGTGGCCGCTACCCCGGGCGTTGTCGTCAATTTCGACCGTCAGCCGCTGGATCGGCAGCTTTGGGGCGCTCCTCTATTCGTTGATCGAGGTGAGCATAGTTTGGAAGTTTTGGTGCCGGGACGTTCGCCGTGGGTCCGAAAAGTGCCTGTCGAAACGGACGGAGAATCGTATCTCGTCAAAGTCAACATAAAGGTATCGCCGCCGAATGCGGGGCAAAACCCGTAT
>DAOMZH010001482.1:0-2212 GCA_035437985.1 Polyangium sp. (in: bacteria)
CTCGGCACTCCTGCAGCCGTCGGCCCAGCCGCAGATGCGCGAATTCGCATCGAAGCCCGCGTGTTGGAACGTGCCCAAGGAACCGCGATTCCAATGTACGGGAAAAACCAGGACGAAAAAACCAAAGAATCGCACGCGACCGAGGCCGTCCTCAATGCAACAGCGCTCGTCCTCGACGATCTCGGTACCAAGGGCGTACTTTCGTCGCAAGCGAAAATGGCAATCGAAGGAATGTGGAAAGAGCAACGCGCCGATGGTGCGTGGGATTGGCTCGAATTCGGTCTCGAACCATGGGAGACAGGCAATGATTGGGGCGCGGCAATGGCGGCGCTCGTTGCGGGCAGCATTCCCGAGGACACAAGCACCACCCAAGCAGCCAGCACAGCGAAACTCGTCGGGTATCTCGAGGGGCGCCTCAAATCCATGTCGCTTCACGACCGCATTACGGTCCTCTGGGCCAGCAGCAAGCTAAAGACCTTGCTCGACACCACCGAGCAGACCGCGATCGCGAGCGAGATCTCGGCTACCCAGCTCCAAGACGGAGGTTTCTCGCTTGGTTCGTGGACCCAAAGCAATCTTGGGACGATTGCACCCACAAGCGACGGTTACGCAACAGCACTTGCTGTGTTGGCGCTGTGCACTGGATCACCGGACGGTCCCAAACGCCCCGACGTCCTCAAAGCCCTCGCTTGGATCGCGACGAACCAACAATCCGACGGATCGTGGCCTGGACGATCGGTCAATTCGGAATCTGCGCGTGGCAATATGTTCATGACCGACGCGGCGACCGCTTATGCCATGATCGCCATTACGAGCTGTGTGCCTGACGTCAAGTGATGCAAAGATGTTGGTGCTGCATTAAGACTGTGGGGCAATGCATCAACCCTCGACACTCGCAGCCGTGAAGACTCGAAGCATCATGGCGTCTCCGCATCTTCCGGGACAATGTGAAATTCATCGAGGGCCTTGTAGCCTTCTTTGCGCAAGACAAGGGCTACACTGACAGGATTTCCGGATTGTTTGTGCGCAAGAGCTGCTTTCTTCAAGTGCTCCGTAGCCATTGTAACCGCCGAGTCTTCATCATCGAATAGAGCATCGGGTTTGACCAAGCAATAATATGGTTCCCATTGTTCAGATTCCGTTTTCCGGTAGCATAATAACGACGACATGAAATGCCCTGCGTCTCCATAGCTGCCAGGTTCGAACACGAACTTGCCAGCCGGTGCGGGTGTATCCAGCGGTAATTCGTTTTTCCCAAAGCAACAATGCTTGTATTTGCGCCCGCTGTTGCAAGGACACGGTTCGTTTCGTCCAACTTTGGCCATGGGCTACTTCCTTCGAATCAACACGTCGAGTGGTACGGCATCATCCTCTCACAGGCGAATGAGTCTGTCCAGACCAAATGAAGCACGATGGCAAGAGGAAAACGTGGTTTGGCATGCGAACCGTTGGTCGGCGAGTCCTCAGAAAAACCCATGCGCATCGTCGATTGTGGCGGACACCCACTGAAAGTTTGGCATCCTTGGGGGACGATGATGCGCGGCATGAGTTCGATGCATCCACGAAGCGTTTGGCGCAGTATGGCGGTCGTTGACTGGTTTTGCTGGGCTCGAAGCGGATGCGTCTCTCGATCCACGTTGTGCGAGGGGCTATCTTGTTTCGTGGGCCCTAGACAATCGCGTCGGAATGCGTCACCGTAGGGCATGAGCGTCCGTCGGGAGCGCGGTAGCCACGGCAAATACGCTCGATTCTCGGTTCACCCCATGAACATGCACATTTTGTTTGTCATGTTCGTCCTTTTTGGTTCGTTCGGCTGCCAGCGGTTGACATTTCCCGCTTCGTGGGCGAAATCGGGCGCAAAAGGTTGCGACCTCGAACGGATTTGGAGTCATACCCTTGATGGTTTGGCGGACCTGACGGAATCAGAGCTGAAGAGCTGTGAAGCCGCTTGTAAAGAGAAAAATGGCGAGGCCTGTGTCGGGGAAGGATTGCTGCTTTATGCGGGGACAAACCTGCGAGAAGACAAATCAGAAGCACGGAATTTATTTTACGCGCAATGCAAGGCAAACCTCGTCCCTGGTTGCGTGTCGTCATGGCTTGCGGAGATGAACGCAGACGTCGCCGAGGGTCGCAGATTTGGTGAACCGCGAGGATTTGCAGGGCTCGAGCGCTGGTGCAAACAGGGTGAAAGGCATGCTTGTGAAGCGTTGGG
>DAOMZH010001483.1:0-2209 GCA_035437985.1 Polyangium sp. (in: bacteria)
GTGAAAACACGTGGGGAAAACGACGCAGTGGCGATGCTTCTCGATGCTTTCCGCGCGATGAGCAAGGAATGACACGCGCGGGGGGGGTTCGTCCTACGCCGTACAAGACGCGACTTTCTTCGCGAAGGCGAGAACCTTTGGTTAGCATACGGCCGCGCTGCGTTGGGCCCCTGGTCGGTCCGGAACGACCGACGCACACGCCTCACGCGCCCATCTCCGAGGAAGCCACCATGTCTGTCGATGTTGTCCAAGGCGAGCTCGAGCGCCTTTTTTCGCTCGATGAAATGTTCGCCCTCTCCAAGGATCTGCTTGGTCTCGATCCGGCCGTCGTCGGTGGCGCCGTGTCGAAAGCATCGTTTGCCCGAGCGCTGATCGAGCGATGTCTCGCGGACGATGCTCTCGATGCGCTCGTCGACGCCATCCTCGCTTCGCGTACGGATGTAGATGATTGGCTCATCGATCTTCAGAAACGAAACGCGTTACACGCGGACGAACTGCACCTTGGCGCAACGTTTGGCGCGTTCACCGTGAACCGAAAACTCGGCGAAGGGCCACGGGCGACGGTGTTTGCTGCCACGCGCAAAGATGGCCCGGATGGCGCGACGGTCGAACGCATTTTGAAGGTATTTCGTCGCGATGCTCCCAATGGCGCACGCGCGCTGCAGCGTTACTTCACGGCGTTGCGCGCAGCGAGTCGGGTGACGCATGAGACGCTGCCGACGGGCGTAGAGATGGGCGTGCTCGGAGGACGACCGTGGGTCGCTTATGCCCCAATCGATGCTCAGCCTCTTGCTGCTCGAGTTGGTCGCTCAGGACCTCTGCACATCAACGAAGCGCGGGACATCGTTCGCGGAGTCCTCGAAGGTTTGTCCGCACTGCATGCGGCGCGGGTTTTTCATGGCAACCTCAAGCTCGAAAACGTGCTCGTTGGCCGCGGAGAAGGCGGCAAGATGCGCACGTACCTGCTCGATGCTGCTGCCGATCGGCTCGGAAATGGCCCTGGATTCTTGGGCCTTGCGCCGCTCATGAAGGCCGTCTCTCCCGAACGAATCCGTGGGGCGGCGCCAAACCAACAAAGCGACGTCTACGCGTTCGGCGTGCTGTTATTCGAACTGCTCACCGGCAAAGTTCCGTTTGTCGGGGACACAGCAGCCGACATCGCCACCATGCACTTGAAGCAAGAAGCTCCAGCTGCATCGTCTCTAGGTCCCAAAGGTTGGATCACCAAAGAACTCGACGAACTCATCGCTCGAATGCTCGACAAGGCAACCGAGATGCGTCCGCAGGGTGTGCGGGCAGTGCTCGACATCATCGATCCGCAAAGCAAAGCCACGGAAGATGAGAAGCCCAAGTTCACCGATCAAGAGATCAACGATCTCGCCGACTTGCTCCTTGCGGATCCCACGGACAACGACGCTGCTCTCGCTCTCGAAACAGCGGTTCGACAAGGTGCGGATCCAGCAAAGGTCGGTGATGCGTTCGTCATCGCTGCAGCGGAAGTCGACGAGGGAGCTACGGCTGGAGAAAAGATCAAGTCCGTCGAGCTGAAGAAGCAGCTGCTGATGCGGGCCGTGCGCACGTTCGACAAGGGTGACGATCTCGAGAAAGCAGAAGAACTCGTCCTGCAAGTCATCGAGCTCGACGCGGAAGACGAGAGCGCTTTTGGAACGCTCGAAGACCTTCGTCGACGTCGCGGCAAGCACGAAGAAGTCATCGAGATGCTGCTCGAACGCAGCGAGAAAGCGCAGAACCCGACGGATCGCGCCCGAGCGCTGGGTGAGATCGGCAAGCTCTACGTGAAGGAGCTCGAAGACGTCGAGCAAGGCGTGTTTGCGTTTGCCCAAGCACTCTCGATTCAACCCGACGACGCTGAATATGCCCGCGAGCTGGAAAAAGCAGCGGCCAGCGACATGAAGATTTGGGCGGAGGCGTTGCAGATCTTGAGCACGGCGACGACGAGCAAAGACCTGTCGACCGAATCGAAGATTGCCCTCTTCACGGTGCTCGGTCGTTGGTACTCGGAGAAAATTGCCCGTCCGGACATGGGCGTTCCGTGCTTCCAAGCCGTGCTTTCGGCGAGTCCTGGAAACGACGGCGCCATGGAAGGTTTGGCGCAGATATACCGACGCGCGAAACAGTGGCAGGAGCGTTGCCAAGTGCTGCAAACGCGGGAAGACCACGCAAAGACACGCGAAAAAGCACGCAACCT
>DAOMZH010001484.1:0-2208 GCA_035437985.1 Polyangium sp. (in: bacteria)
GAGGATCAATACGAGTACCAGGCCAAACGCCCCAAGGAACTTGCCCAAAATCACCTCGTGATCGCGCACGGGCAACGTGATGAGCAGTTCCAAGGTTCCGCTGCGTTTTTCTTCGGCAAGGAGGCGCATGGACACGACGGAAGTCACGACCATGAGGAGCCACGGAAGCATGCCCAAAAGGCTCGCGAGCGATGCGCGATCTGCCTGCCAGAAGCCGCCGTTCCATTCGAAGAACATGTAGCCCACGAGAAGGAGACCGATACAGATCACCACGTAGGCCAGAGGTGAGTCGAAGTTCGAGCGAAACTCGCGTTTCGCGATGATGAATGTGGTGCCCATCGACGTTCAGCCCTTCTTCTTGTTCTTGTCGTCGGACTCGTCCTCGTCGTCGGACTCGTCTTCGTCTTCTTCTTCGGACTCATCTTCTTCAGACTCGTCTTCGCCCTCGTCGGCCTCGTCCTTCTCGGACGAACCTTCATCCTCATCCTCATCCTCGTCCTCTTCTTCGGCGAGATCCTCGTCAGATTCGTCGACAGCGGGACGACCACGATCTTTGCGTTCGTCACTGCGAGTGAGGGCTTTGAAGACGTCTTCGAGCTTTTGCGCTTCGCGACGCATTTCGAGCATGAGCCAGCCTTTGGCGACCACGAGCTGGAAGATCTCGGGACGAATGTCCCCGTCTTTTTCGCCCATGATCTGGAAGCTGTGCGCCTTGTCGTCCGTCGGCAGCTCCGAAACGCTCGACACGCCGGGGAGTTTTTCCAAGGCTGCTTGCACTTCTTCGGCACTCGGCGGTTTCTTGGCAGAACTGCCGTCGATGACGCGTTTTTCATGGACGGTCACGACGTACCGCACCTTGCCCGTACGCGCGCGAATCGAATCGAGGGCCCCGTCCGCGACGATGCGTCCTTTCGAAACGATGATCGCTCGCGCACACGCTTGCTCGACTTCGTTCAAGTTGTGCGTCGAGAGCAAGATCGTGCGCTCTTTGCCGATCTCTTGGATGTAACGAATGACCTCCGCCTTTTCGTTGGGGTCCAAATCACTCGTCGGTTCGTCCAGGATGAGAATCGGCGGGTTGTGCACGAGAGCTTGTGCCAAACCCACGCGTTGACGATAACCGTGAGACAAGTCGCGAATGTCTTTGCTCAGGCTCGTGGCCAGACCGCAGACTTCGACGATGTTTTTCATGCGCTTACGGAAGGTTCCGTGGTCAAGCCCGCGCATGTCCGCGACAAACGTCAGGTACTCCCAGACGTTCATTTCTCCATAAAGCGGCGCGCGTTGCGGCAAGTAACCGACTTTCCGCCGAACCTCGAGCGGTTCGTCGAATACGTCGTGTCCATGCACCTTCGCCATCCCGCCCGTGGCCGAGATGAAGCAGGTGAGGATGCGCATCGTCGTGGACTTGCCGGCGCCGTTCGGGCCGAGAAAGCCCACCACCTCGCCCCGGTGGACTTCGAAACTCACCTTATCCAGGGCGCGAAACGCTCCGTACCGTTTGGTGAGTCCATTGGCCTCGATCATCACGTCGGTAGACAATCCGACCTCCTTGAACGATGGGGCGCTGTTTTCGCGCCCCCCTTTGTTCGCTGAACAATGGGTAAAACGTGTTTTCCGCAAAAGCCGCACGGCGGCGCGCTCGGCCCGGTTTTGCGAACGTTTTCCCGGGCGAACGGCGCGCATCCTAGCGGCCGCATGATCCGTGTCAACGTCTCGACGTCGACTCGCGCGCCCAAAACCCCACTTTTCCGATTTTATTCCCAACCCATCCAAAACTCGCGCGCGTCATTTTCATGCGCCCATCATCTACGTCCGTGACGCGCCGCGTAACTAATCCCCGCAATGTTACGGACCTGAACGTTTCCGCCAAACCGTCACGGAAAGCGCTTGACGGACGTGATAGGCTCCTTCCGTCTTACTTTTCAGGCATGAGCAAAGGATCAGGAGGTTCGCCGATGTTTATCGTAAAGCAGTGGTGTATGTTCAGTGCGGGCGCGGCGCTCGTGCTTGGTCTTTCCGCGTCCATGATTGGTTGTCGCGACACGACGACGACTACGCCTAGCGGGTCGAGCAGTGGTGCTGGGGGCGAAACTGTCGGACCTGGTTCGAGTTCGTCGAGTTCGGGCGATGGTGGCACGGGAGGCGCGGGTGGTGGCTCCGGCGGCACTGGCGGCAGCGGCATGGGAGGTTCAGGGGGCGGACCCA
>DAOMZH010001485.1:0-2208 GCA_035437985.1 Polyangium sp. (in: bacteria)
CAGCACACGCAGGTTTTTCTTGGTGCGCAACACCGTCAGCGCATCGTCACTGAACGAAGGCGCCACGACACACTCGAGAAACGTCTCGATCATGATTTCCGCCGTGCGTTTGTCCACGTCGCGGTTCAGCGCGACAATCCCACCAAACGCACTCGTTGCATCTGCATCTCGCGCCAAACGGTATGCGGTCGCCAGTTCGTCCGAGACCGCCACGCCCGCCGGATTCGCGTGCTTCACGACGACCGCCGCCGGATGCTCGAACTCCCGCACGCATTCGAGCGCTGCGTCGACATCGACCAAGTTGTTGAACGAAAGCTCCTTGCCGCCAGCGCCCAACGAATGGGCAAACCCAAGTGCGCCTGGAACGACATCGCGTTCCCGGTAAAACGCTCCCGATTGATGCGGGTTTTCCCCGTAACGCAACCCGTACGCGCGCTCGTACGCGAGCGTCAGGTACTGCGGATACGCGTCACGTACAGGAGGCTGCGACGCCTCGGTTTCAAGCGGCTCACCCAACGACGACAGATACGCCGCAACAGCTCCGTCATACGCCGCGGTGTGGGCAAATGCCTTGGCGGCAAGCTTGCGCCGCGTGGCCGCCGAGATCTCCCCCGTCGCTCCAAACTCGGAGGCCAGACTCTCGTAATCGCTTGGATCACAAACGACCGCCACGCGCGTGTGGTTTTTCGCGGCCGCTCGAAGCATCGACGGACCACCAATGTCGATCTGTTCGATGACCTCCGCCAAGAGTGCGTCCGGACGACTGGCTGTCGCGACAAACGGATAAAGATTGACGACGACGATGTCGATCGGCGCGCCTCCGAGTCGTTCGAGGTCCGATGCATCGACTTCCCCACGCATCAGGATGCCCCCATGCACGCGCGGATGAAGCGTCTTTACACGCCCACCCATCACCTCGGGCGAACCCGTGTAGCTCTCGATGCTCGTCACATCGATGCCCGCATCCATGAGCGCTCGCAACGTGCCGCCCGTGGACAACAACTTGACCCCACGCTGCACGAGCATGCGCGCGAAAGGCAGAAGACCTGTCTTGTCGTAGACCGAGAGAAGAGCTTGTCGAATCATCGCGGCGAGCGACTAGCGCGCCGACTCATGGATCGCCAGATGCAGATGGTGACAAACGTGTGACGGGATCAAGCGCCTGGTTGTTGCGCCGTGGTGGCTTGCAATGCGGGCGTAACTGCAGGTGCCGTAGCTGGCGTGACGAGCTTTCCGTCGCGGTACTCGAGCGGTGCGTGCGAAACACCGAACACCGAATCGTTGTTCTCGACGACGAGCGCTTCTCGCAACACATCGTCGACATGTTCGACGAGGACGATGCGCAGCGATCGCAACACGCGACGCGGAACGTCACGCAGATCCTTGCGATTCTCTTTCGGCATCACGACCGTCGAGATGCCGCTGCGATGGGCCGCAAGTAGCTTCTCTTTCACGCCGCCAATTCCGAGCACGCGGCCGCGTAACGTGATCTCTCCGGTCATCGCCAAGTCCTGTCGTACCGGCACTTTCATCAGCGCGCTGCACACCGCCGTCACCATCGTGACGCCGGCACTCGGCCCGTCTTTCTTGACGAACTCGGGGAAATGCACGTGCACATCGACCTTTTGATAGGCGTCCTGCGTCAAACCCAGGCGCTCGAGGTGCGAACGCACGTAGCTCATCGCCGCTTGCGCGCTCTCCTCCATGCCCTTTTCCACGAGGCCCGTGACCACGAGTTTGCCTTTGCCCGCCACGACGATCGCTTCGGCACCCAGGAGATCACCACCGACACTCGTCACGGACAAACCGTTCACGAGGCCGATTTCGTCCTTGTCGGCGCGTTTGCCCAAACGGAACTTCGGGACCCCCAAGAACCCCGGAATCGTTTTCGCCGTCACCTCGATGGGTTTGTCTTTCCCCTCGGCAACCACCTTGCGCGCGACCTTGCGACACACGCTCGAGATCTCGCGTTCGAGTGAACGAACGCCGCTCTCCTTCGTGTAATGATGGATGATCGTGCGCACCGCGCCTTCGGTGAAGTCGAGCGGCACATCCTCGAGCCCACACTCTTTGCGCTGCCGCGGAACCAGATACTTGAGGGCGATGTTGAGCTTCTCGAACTCCGTGTACCCACTGAGCTGAATGATCTCCATGCGGTCGCGGAGCGGCGCGGGGATGCCGCCGAGCGAGTTCGCCGTCGTGATGAAC
>DAOMZH010001486.1:0-2208 GCA_035437985.1 Polyangium sp. (in: bacteria)
AGTTTTTGGCTGAGTTCGCCCATTGCGCTGCGCGTTAGTGCTTTCAACGTAGGGGTCAAGGAGCCACTGTTGCCGAAGAATCGATCCACTTTTCGAAGATCAAGCGACGAAGGTCGTGCTCGCATTTTGTTTCACGGCGAGCTGAGGTACAGTCGCATTTTGTTTCACGGGATGCGTGCAAACAAAACTGCCGCGTCAATTCGAACGAGCGTCCGTGGTAAAACCGAGTTTTCGGCTGAGTTCGCCCATTGCGCTGCGCGTTAGTGCTTCCAACATAGGGGGCAAGGATCCAGTGTTGCCGAAGAATCGATCCACTTTTCGAAGATCAAGAGCCGAAGGACTTGCTCGCATTTTGTTTCACGGTGGTTTGAATTGCAAAAATTGATGATTTTGGAGTCGGTTGACACGTGTTTGTACGCACGGACAAACTCCGTGTTTTTTCGGAAAAGCCACGTGATTTTCCGAAGGTCTTGAGTGGCTCGTCGTTCGGTTTTTGAGCGGCTCGTCGGCCGGCTGCTACGTGATTGTCTCAAGGCTCGTGTCACGTGTGCGTGTGTGCCGAAATGTCCCACCTATTTTCGGGCGATGGCGATTTGCTTTTGGTTTTTTTCGTTCTGCCTGACTATAGGGTGTGAACCGCGCGCAAGCCAAACGTCGAGTTTCGTCGGAAGTCGTCCCTGCCACCTCGCCCGGCGGATCGGGATGGTCATTCGCGGCGCTCCTGAATGCCTTTATGGCGTCGCTCCTGGTTTGGATGCGTTACAGGCTCGGCGTGCGCCCCGCGGATGCTGAGGACGCGGTGCAGGAGGCCCTGGTCGAAGCTTGGCAACGTCTGCCGACCCTTCCGGCGTCGCGAGACGAGGCGCGGAAGGAATTGTGGAAAATCGCCGCGAAAATTGCGCAACGATTTCGTCGTCGAGCCGCGCGAATGGTGATCGTGGACGAGCTGGAATTGGCCGATTCGCGCGACGCAGAAGCCTGGATTGCGGCGCGAATGTTGTGGTTCGAGGCATTGTATCGGCTGGACGAACCCACGCGTAGGTTGCTCATTGCGCGAAAACTCGAAGAACGAACCTGCAAAGAGATTGGGAACGAAATGGGCAAGAGCGAAGAAACCATTCGCAAGCGGGAGATCGTAGCCGAAAAAAAATTGCAAGCGGAACTCGACAAACTCATGGGGAGAGACAAACGTCACACTCGTGGCGCGGGGCTCATGGGTGTGGATTTCACGCTCGATCCCTTCGACCAGGCAGTGTTTCGGGCGATGGTGGACGTCGAGGAAGAATTCCGTTTTGGTACTCCGCCTTCGTCGAGCATTCGACCGAAGGTCAAGACAAACGCGTGGCCGTGGCAGATTTTTCCTACGGGAGTTCTTGCCGTCACGCTCTTTTTACTACCCGGTCAGGGGTGGCGCATCGAACCGCTGCACGCTGAGAAAATGGCCAAGTTTGTGCCGTCTTTCGTCGAGGTTCGTCCAAGCGCACCCGTGACGGAGGAGCGTTTGCCCGAAAAGCCCTCGCCAAACCTCGGAAAAACCGAGCGTCGTCGTCGACCTGTCCTGAGCGCGGAAGACGCGGCGCTCGTGAAAAAGCACGCGTTGACAGAGGCGGGCTCGTACGTCGGCAATTGACGCTGAGCAATGGCGATCGTGTTCGTCATAGCGTAACCATTGTGCACGCTAGCGGATGCGTGCGCGCACAGTGTCGCGCGTAGGAACGAGCGTCTTGGCAAGACCGAGTGGTTCTGTCTTCGAAGCGTAGGCCCATGGCATACGGTTTTCTCGGGGCGTTCGCTCGTGCACGTGAAGGGTTTGTCTTGGCTCATGTCTGGAGGTGCTTTGATGGCGAGACGACACGTTTCGTGTAAGCTCGTGCAACAGGTCGGCGCGCGTATTCGGTTCTTGCGGCTCGAACTGGGCTGGACGTTGCATACGTTGGCCATTGCCGCGGAAAGCTCGATTTCAGGGCTCCATGCAATCGAGACGGGGCAATCGATGATTCGCGTCGATACTCTGGCGCGCATTGCACGTGCGCTGCGTGGGGAGCCGTTCGAACTGCTGAACCTCGATACCGAAATCGACGACGTTGCGTATGTCATTGAGAAAATGCGGCAGGATGAAGGGGTAACTGCGCTCGTGCGCGTGCGCCTCGAGACGTGCGCGGTGCGTGTGCGAGTCGATTGCATTCTTTGCGCGGTTGGTCCGCGGCC
>DAOMZH010001487.1:0-2201 GCA_035437985.1 Polyangium sp. (in: bacteria)
GAGAAGCAGCGCGGTCATCACGACGAACTGTCCACCCAATCGCCTAGTCATCGATCGCTCCTGCATTTCCCGATTGTCACCGCGTCATTTTTCTGAAATGATGTTGGGGGAAGACGGTTTGGGCAATTGAGAAGGGAATACGAATATGAAACGACGATTGGGGCTTATGTTCATGGGCATGGCGGGTTTGTCCCTCTTGCTCGGTTGTGGTGGAGGTGGCGCGAACACCGGCACGGAAGCGGAAGCTATCGAGATACTCCGTCCTTTTGCGGGCGAGGCGCTGATCAATAGTACGAACCAGCCCGTGAAATGGTCTGGCGGCGATGCACAGACCAACGTCGACATCGTGTTCGTGCCCAAAAATGGCGATGCAACCGTCCTTTCCGGCAATATTTCGAACAGCGGCGAAGCCGACGTGCGGATTGGTGACCTTTTGACCTTCGACCAACGTCAAGGCGGAACGCTCCAGGTTGTCCCGACAAATGAGACGTCCGGCGCCGCAAATTCCAGTTCGTCGACGAGTTTACGCGGAGAAGTGCCCGTGCGCGTGGGATCGCTGGCAGCGTTTTCGTGGAATGGTACTGCGGAAGAATATGCTTGGATCAATGTGCATAGCGGGCACCAACATGTGGTGGGTACCGTGGGGGACATGCAATCGTGGACGTTCAATACGCTGGCAGTCGACCATCAACAGGACGTGTTGCATATCGTCGCGTTTAACGCGGCAAATGTCCAAAAGGTGTATTCGCTCCACTCCAGGACCGGTATGCTCTTGTCCGATCCGCCGCTGACGGGTATCGATTTCGCCATCGCCGGGCTCGTGCTCACGCAATCGGGAAAGCTCGTGGGATTTGCTTGGGACGCAGCGAGTAATTCCGAAAAAATCTATGCCCTCGACACGATGACCGGGGTCGTCACCGAAATGGGCACCGTGGGCGATTTGCAATATTGGCAAACCGAAACGGCATATTCGCCAATGGCTGATGAAATCTACGTTGCCGGCATCACGGCGAGCAACGAATCGAAGCTGTATGTCATGAACGCGACGTCCGGGGCGCTGGTTCGATCCGTGGGTTTTACCCTGAATGGTACTGCGCTCGATAATATCCTGGGTTTCGCGATGAACAGCGCGGGAAGTCTGATTGCGTATCACTGGAATGGTTCGTCCGAACAAATGCTCCGGATCGATACGACGTCGGGAGCGGCGACGGAAATCGGGACCGTTGGCGATTTGCAGTACTGGTCGACCGTGGCCGACGTCAATCTCACGAACGATCGCGCCTATGTCATTGGCACGAATGCCGCGAACGAAAACAAGCTCTACACGCTCGATACTGTAACCGGGGCCTTGGTGGACGAGCTCGTCATCAATGAGTACCCGACGAATGCGGTGCTCGTGCATTGACAGCTCGTTGACTTATCTGCTCGCACCCGAAATCGTCGGTCGACATTCAGCCAAGGGTGACCTTCACGTCGATCCCGCGGCAGTTTTCAGGCCATACTGGCTAATCAGTTTGTGCAAGAATTGGCGCGATACGCCCATTGCGCGTGCGGCCGACGACACATTGCCTCCATGCGTCTGCAGGAGCGCCGTAGCATAACGACGCTCGAAATCCTCGAGTATGGCGTCTTTGGCCGCGTGGTACGGAATGTCCGTACGTACCTGCGAGGTTCGTGGGTCCGTGGTTTCTGCCGTTTTGGGGACATCCTGGTCGGGGAGAGGCTCGAGCAGGTCGCTGGCTTGGAATAACATGATCCTCGTGAGCATATTGCGCAATTCCCGAACATTTCCAGGCCAATTGTGGGCCATGAGCATGGGTAACGTATTGGGCGGCAAATCCGCAATGGTAGCCGGCGGATTGCGTGCGGCGAGCAGCCGTTCGACGAGCATGGGAATGTCTTCGCGGCGATCGCGTAATGCCGGAATGCGGACTTCCGCGACGGCGAGTCGATAATAGAGATCAGCGCGGAAGTCGCCCGCTGCAGCGCGAGCTGGCAGATCTCGATGGGTTGCGGCTACGATTCGCACGTCGACGCCATGCGTTTCATTGGATCCAACGGGACGAACCGTACGATTTTCGAGCATGCGTAAGAGTTTTGGTTGCATGTCGAGGGGCATTTCGCCGATTTCATCGAGAAATAGCGTCCCTCCGCGCGCCGCATCAACGAGCCCCGCGCGCGCGGCGTGCGCTCCAGTGAAA
>DAOMZH010001488.1:0-2200 GCA_035437985.1 Polyangium sp. (in: bacteria)
GTTCTGTGGGAGCACAAGCCTATGCAGATCGTGTCGTTTTTATCGCCATGTTATGGCCAATCGTGTAGACTAGAGCCGTGTCCAATCATGAAATTGCCGCGTTTTGGCAGGAGATCATCGGCGAGCAGATTCCATCCCAGATCCTGCCTGGTGTGTTCTACAGGGTGGAGCGGTTTCTCGGCGGCGGCGGAATGTCCGTAGCGTTGTTTGCGGTGCGCCTTGCGCCCGAGGGTGAAACTCCGATCGTGCTCAAGATATTGAGCCCTGAATTGGCGATTCGAGAGGGGCAGGCGGCATTGCTTACCGTTGCCAAGGAAGCCGTAGCGCTTGGTCGATTAAACGATCGTGTACCGACCACACCGTTTGTCGTCCGATACATCGATAGCGGTAATCTACGAATTGATTATTTCATGAGTTCGGTACGTTTGCCATGGGTCGCCATTGAATATGTTCATGGTGGTAGCGAAGGCACGACACTCGAAGAAAGAATTCAGCGAACCATAACTCGAACAGGCTATGCTTTCGATCCCGAACGGGCAGCGCAAGCGGTGGAATGTTTGGCCGAGGGGCTCGTGGTCATTCACGAAGTGGGTATCATTCATAGGGACATGAAACCGAGCAATGTTCTTTGTTCGGGGCAGGGGAACGACGAAATCCATAAAATTGCAGATTTTGGCATTGCGAGACCCGTCGGGATGAAGGCGACATTCGGAGCGGTTCAAGTTGGCACGCTTGGATATGCATCTCCAGAGCAGTTGTTGTTGCGCGAATTGTCGACCGCGAGTGATGTATTTGGTTTGGCGGCGGTTTGTTTCCACCTACTTACCGGCGAAAACTACTTTGATGTCGCGTCGAACTCGGACGCAGTAGAACTCGTCAAGGAGCCGGCGCGAAAACATATTGCGAATTCTCGCTGGATACACCCGGATCTCAAAAAGCGGGCACTTTCATGTGCGGCCATCGATTTTGCCTTGAAGAATGCAACGGCGTATGAGTCTGGCCGACGCACGTCCAGCGCGTCGTTGCTGGCGCAGATGATTGTCCCGGCATTACGATCCGAGGCAACGTCGAACCGTCCCGGATCACCCGCTGTACGCGGTTATCGCGGCAATAAGCAACGGGCGGGAGAATTGCATGCTGCACGTCATGCGTGGACAGTGCGGCGTCGGCCAGATGAGAATTGCGTCATTCGTTCTGCTGCATGGGACGGAGGAGAGCATTGCATGATGGTGACTTCGGTCGGCCTTGCCTTTTGGGATGGTATCAATGTCCGGCCTGTCGTAGTTCCCGGCTTCAGGTCGAATGCAGAGATCCAATTCGTATTACGCACGGATGCGGGCACGTGGCTTGTGGGGGGAACGCGGGCCCAGGTTGCTGTATGTTCGCGCGACGGCGCGCCGATGCTCATTCAGGGCCGAGATTCGAACGTACGGTTCGTCATGGCTAGCGGCGACATCGACGATATCATTGTATTTGTCGGCATTTCTGGCAATGACCCGCCCACATTGCATACTCGTGCTGCCGCAAGATTCATGAAGCCAGTGAAAATTGATCGTGCCGCATCGGTGACGTCATTGTCTCGCCTGGATGATTTGCGATGGCTGGTTACGGGACGCTCCGTCGACGGTGATGGCTTCGTTGCGATTTACGAACCGCTGCAATGGGAAGTGCGAAAGGCCAAGGTGCCTCCTTGTCGTGCGTATTTGGCGTCTGCTGCATCAAGCGATGGAGCTTTTGGCATGGTTGTGGGAACCGATGGCGTGGCGGCGCGTTTCGAAGGTGAAAAGGTTGTTGAGGTCATCGTAACCGGGCAACCTGACTTGTCGGCCGTTGCAATCGACGCTGACGGGCATGTGTGGATGGGCAGCTCAGGCACGATTTGGATGCAAAAAAGCCCGGACGAACCTGTGCGAATCGCTCATCGTTCGTCGTGGATGGCGCCATTCGTTGCTATCCATGCAGGTGTCGACCGAGTTCTCGCTATTTCTGCCACTGGAGGCATTCTCGAAGGGCGGGAATGCGATTGAGTTGGTCAGCGAATCCCGCAATCTAAGTACAGTGCCCCGCAAATAGGTGACCATCACATCACCCGCCGCCCCGCAGCGGGTTAAAACCCGCTGCTATTGATAGCGAAGTCCTCCACTGCCGTTCCGGACTATCGTCATGGGTGTTTTGCGAGAAATGGCTTCTCCTGCGAATT
>DAOMZH010001489.1:0-2199 GCA_035437985.1 Polyangium sp. (in: bacteria)
CGCTTTGGAGATCAACCCGCGAGCCAAGAATTATGCCGGGTTCAACATCATGGTCAACGGCGTCGAAGATCGGATCGTCATTATCGATGGAGATCGGCAAGACATCTTCAAACCCGTCGTCGATCGACAATTCGATTACATCATGTCGAATCCTCCCTTCGAACCGACGCCGCCGGGCATGCACAACTTCTACCATTCGGACGCCGGCGTTTATGGACTGGACTTTTTGGAGAACATCTTCAAAGGGTTGGATCGACATTTGACGGAACGTGGACACGCACAAATCGTCACCGCCGCACCAGGAGATGCCCATGGCCCCTCCTTGCTGGTCGATTCGGTCAAAAAGTATTTACCCGGACAAACCACGATCATCGTCAACCCGGTTCCCATTACGTTCGCCCATATGGCGCAATGGTTTGCCGTCGGCAGTTTGGCTTCTCCCGAACAGCGCGCGGAGCTCCTCCGCATTGCCGAAAAGGATGGAGTTACGCATGAATACTTGTGCGTCATCCATTACGAGCGTGGTGAATCTGGTGTACGCATCGAAACGGCCAAGCACGCCTATCTGGATTGGGAACATCCTCTGCCCGCGTCGTGAGATTGCGCCGCACCATTGACGAATTCCGAGGTCCTTCCACCCATGCAAGACTCCGCCACAGATTCCAGCTCAGCCCTTTCGCAACCCGAGATCGCTCGTGTTTCGGCGGCGGATATCACCCGCCCGGAGCTTTTTCGCGCTTGGCGCCTCGTCATCGCCCTTGCGCTCACGGCAATGGCCTCGTTTACCGACCGCTTCGTGCTGAACGTGCTGGTTGCTCCCGTGCAGGGTGATCTCGGGCTCACGGACGCGCAATTCGGGTTGTTGATCGGACCGGCATTCGCGCTGGCCACGGTTATCGCCGCATTGCCTTGCGGGCGCGCTGCGGATGTATTCCCGCGAAAACCCATTCTCCTCGGTGCGCTCATCTTGTGGTCACTCGGGTCGTTTGGTTGTGCATTCGCCACGACGTTCGGCATGTTTGCAGTTGCCCGCGTATTCGTCGGGCTTGGCGAAGCCGCCATCGTCCCGCTGGGATATTCGCTCATTGGTGATTTGCTTCCTCCCCATCATCGCGGCCGGGCGTTGAGTGTCGTCACTGCAGGGGTAATGCTTGGCAGCAGCGCCGGCTATATTCTCGGTGGAGCGCTGCTCGATATCGCGAGTTCGGGGGCCTGGAGAAACTGGCCATTGCTTGGTACTCTCGCGCCATGGCGCGCCGTCATCGTTGCGGTGACGTTGCCGAACGTGCTGCTCGCGGGTTTCATTGCATTTTTGCCCGAGCCCGAGCGCGGTCGCTGGGAGACCGCAAAAACCTCGACACGCTGGCCCGTCGTACGTGACGCGCTGCGTGCCGATGCCCCTGTGCTCGCGCTGCTGTACCTTACTCCGTCGCTTGTCGCCGTGGCGGATTACGCACTTTATTCGTGGGGACCGGCGATGGCCATGCGTCGCTTCAATCTTGGGGCGGCCGAGGCAGGTACGCTCGTCGGTAGTCTCGCGCTACTGGCGACGATTACGGCGACGCTCTGCGCCGGCGCGCTTGGCGACCGATTGATTGCCCGCGGACGCGCCCACGCATTGCCTCTTCTCGGAGCGCTTGCTTCTTTGCTGCTCGTGGTCGTCGCCGTCGCCCTCACGACGCATCATCGAGTATTCTTTTTTGGAGCCTTCAATGCTGGTGGGTTTGCAACGATTGCCGCCGAAACCATTGCCATCATCATTCTGCAAAATCGCCTCTCGAGCGCGACACGAGGCGTGGGCACTGCATTGATGTCCCTGCTCGTCTCGACTTTGGGGCTAGGACTCGGGCCCCTGTTGCCGCCGACCCTTGCCCCATTGTTCGGTACCGATCCCAGTACAATCGTCCCGGGCGTGTGTATTACGTCGGGTTTGGCTGGTGCGCTTGCGCTCATTCTGTTTTTGCGTCTTGGTACGCAACTGCGCAGCGAGTTCGCTTCCACGCCCCCACCGAGCCGATCGATAGCCACACGATAAGCCTTTTGCTCAACCAGCGTCCCCATTCATGCCTGCGATTTCTTTGCTGGACGCTCAGAAACTCTGACCTAGTAGGCTATCGATCTTACATTACTACCTCATCAATCTTCCCACCGCCTCGTGCACGACCCTCGCAGCCCCCATATCCCCATAAGCGCTAACTT
>DAOMZH010001490.1:0-2198 GCA_035437985.1 Polyangium sp. (in: bacteria)
CAAAAGTCTTGTTGCCCGAAGCCGAAGGATTGGGCCCCGTCACCTCGCTCGATCCGGTACGGCGTTTCGCCGCCTATTTTCACGCCCTCAAATGGAGCAGCGTCACCGCCACGCGCGCGGATCGTTTTCAATCGCCATTTCGCGCCGGAATCAAGCTGCTCGACCATCAACTCACGCCCCTCAAAAAAGCCCTCGAATTACCCCGGGCAAACCTGTTCATCGCCGATGACGTCGGCCTCGGAAAAACCATCGAAGCCGGGCTCATCATGCAAGAATTGCAGCTCCGGCAACGCGTCGCGTTCGTCCTCGTCGTGTGTCCCGCGTCGCTCTGCCTCCAATGGCGCAGCGAAATGGAGAAACGCTTCGGACAACATTTCGAAATCATGGACCGCGACCTCGTCGCTCTGCGCCGGCGCGAACGCGGCTTTGGCGTCAATGCCTGGAGCACCCACAATCGTTTCATCGTTTCCTACCAAATCCTCCGGCGCCCCGAATATCGCGAACCGCTGCTTGCCCATTTGGGTCCGCGCCTCAAAAAAAGCCTGCTCGTCCTGGATGAAGCTCACACCGCCGCCCCAGCCTCGGCAAACCTCTATGCCATCGATTCGCATATCACCTACATGATGCGCGACGAAATCGGCCCCCGTTTCGAGAATCGTCTCTTCCTCTCCGCCACCCCGCACAACGGCCATTCCAATAGCTTCAGCGCCCTCATGGCCATGCTCGATCCCCAACGCTTCACCCCCGGTGTTCCCATTACCGCCGGCTCCAAAGCCCTCTCGGCCATCATGGTTCGTCGCCTCAAACGCGATTTACAAACCCTCGGCAAAAGCAATTTCCCCATTCGCGACGTCGTGCGCATCGAGCTGCCCGCTACGGATTGCCCCGAAGTCGAATTATCCCGGCTCCTCACCGAATACACCGATCTGACCAAACCCAAACGCGGCCGAGCCCAACTCGTTTTCATCAATCTGCAAAAACGATTGCTCTCCAGCGTCGAAGCTTTTTTTCGCACCCTCGAGGCCCACGCTACGCGCGTGGGGTTTGGGGCGCAGGGCGCTGAAAGCGACCCGAAGCCCCAAATGTACAAACTGGGCGACGTTTCGACACAAGCCGAATTGTTCGTTCGTCCAGCCGATGACGACGACGCTCCGCATGGCATTGACGACGAACAACGCGACGCCGAAGACGCCGCGGAAATCGCTTCGGCCTCCACGCAGCTTCTCTCGCCCCAAGGTCGCGCGCGGGAATTGCTCGACAAGATGCGGGATCTCGCCCGCCGGCATCGGCATCGGCCGGATGCCAAAGTGGAATGGCTGCTGCAATGGATTCGCGCCGAGTTATGCGCCGGCACATGGAACGACCGGCGCGTCATTCTGTTTACCGAATATGGCGATACCATGCGGTATTGGCAAAGGGCCATTGGCGCAGCCTTGGAAAATACACCCCGCGGTGACGAGCGAATTGCCGTCTTTCACGGCGGCATGGGTGACGAATCTCGCGAGGAAATACAACGCGTTTTTAATGGCGACCCGAACCAACACCCCGTTCGTATTCTCATCGCCACCGACGCCGCGCGCGAAGGTTTGAACTTGCAAAACCATTGCGCCGACCTGTTCCATCTCGACATACCCTGGAATCCCGCCCGCATGGAGCAACGCAATGGGCGTATCGACCGCACACTTCAGCCGGCTCCGCGGGTCCGCTGCCATTATTTCGTCTATCCCGCGCGCCCCGAAGACGCCGTGCTCGAAAAACTCGTCCACAAAGTCGACACGATTCAATCCGAGCTTGGAAGTTTGGGCGAAGTGGTCATGGAGCGAATCGAAAAAACGCTCGCGCGGGGCATAAACAAATCCACGGCCAAAGACTTGGACGACGCGGAAAAACTGCCCGAGCACGCGCAAACCACAAAGCGCGAACTCGAAACCCAACGCAGTGATGCCAAAGCATTAACCCGCGAAATCGACCAAGCCCGGCGCATTCTCGAAGATTCCCGCAAAGTGCTCGACTTTCGTGAAGATTTGCTCCGCGATGCGGTGGACGTCGGCCTGGAAATCGCCAACGCTGCGCCGCTCACGCCCTTGGAACATAAAATCGAAGGGCAACGAGCCTTCTCCATTCCGTCATTGCCGCCGAGCTGGGATCGCACCTTGGATAGCTTGCGGCGCCCGCGTCGTCGCGATGAACCCGAATGG
>DAOMZH010001491.1:0-2196 GCA_035437985.1 Polyangium sp. (in: bacteria)
GCTCGTTTTTGCGCAGTTTTGGCGTTTTTCGCCGGGAACTAAGTTAGCGCTTATGCCCGTGCACCCCCCTTCGGACATAAGCTATCCGACCGCGTAAAATGCGGGTTGCGTGCGCGGCCACCTAGCGACTAGAGTCCGGGTTCGTCGCTCCGAAGAGGGGAAAACCATTATGACAAGAAATCGACGGTTGACCGCCGCATTTGTCACGGTAGGGGGATGCTTTGTGTTGCAGGTGTGGCTCGACGACGCCCGCACGGCGCTCGATTACGTGCGCATTACGCAAGGAAATGCCGAATCGTACCGGGCGAGTTTGGATGGAAAGCAGCAGGATCTTTTCATTCAAGCGTCGGTCGTTCAATCGGAGATCATGCGGGAAAAGTCGACCGATCCAAAAGAAGTCCTCGAACAAGCGTTGGTCGAAAAAGCAGCGACTGAAATCGATCCGCTAAAAACCGAGATTGCCATTGATAAGCAAACGATGGGCGAGATCCAGACGCTCGTCGAGCAATCCCGAATCGATGGGGCGCCATTTGCTGCGCAGTATGCGACGCTTGTGGACGATTTTGTCGAGTATCGGGCAACCGAGGCGGAGGAAATGGCTGAACATAATCGAAATTGGCGCAAGATTCTTGGTCACCGATTGCCGTGTCTGTTATTGCATCGGCTATGGAGGGACGCGTGAAAACTCGAACCATATTTTCCGGCGTAGCAGCGGCGGGGCTGACGCTTGCGTTCATGCCAGTTGGCTGTGGCGCGGCGCAGGACAATTACGAAGTCCTATCACGACCTTCCGAGCAAGCATCTGCGTCCGTCGGTCAAGGGTCGGGGATTCCGGATGTGACCGCTCGGGAATTAAAAAGCTGTATCGAGAACGGTGCAGCGCGTTTGCCAAAATCTTCAGCGGTGCGATTCGATGTGGAGCCCAATGATGCAGGCAAAGTGGTGCAATTCGCGCTTCGTCAATCGACATTGCAAGATGCAGAGGTGGAGGCTTGTGTGCGGCAAGCGATTGCGGAGATGACCGTGCCAGAACATGCGGTCAGGATGCGTTCGTCTGGGCCAGTCTCCGGGGGCGAACGGATGACACGCGAGCAGCGTGGGCCGATTGGTTCGGAGTCAGATTCGAATAACCCGTTCGTGTTGTGGATGGTTGTCGAAGCAGTTGGGGTGGAGACAATCATCGAGGTGGGCGTGGGGATCATTGCGGCAGTAGGAACGCTCGTCTTAAAGAAGGATCCGAGGGAGGAGTGTCTCGATAAGTATGAGGCGTGCCAGAATACACCACTTGGTCGCCGTCAAGTCGATAAATGGGGAACGTCGCTGTGTGAAACATGCCGCAAACTTTGCGTGGATATGGGCGGTGCATGGCCACTTGGGGTGGTCACCACGAGCGGCTTTAAATCGTGCCGCTAGTAAGCAAACCACAAGGCCTTGTGAGAGGTGGATCGATTGTTCACACGTTGTGCCTGATGGAGAGAAACATGACAGATACGGCGAATGATGAATCTGAAAACGACAGCGACGTCATCGGCAAGTTAATGGGGTACGACAAGTGGCCCGAAGAGGTCGCCATTGCGTTCGATCATGCGCGTGGTGTCCTCTCGGCGAAGTACCTCAAGGACCGTAAAGATGGCAGAGGCAACTTCGCTTCTGTTCTCGCCGAGTTTAGTGCCCTCGAAAGTGAATACTTGGTACGCGTCGGGGACATCGAAGAAAATGCCCAACAGGTACGAAGGATCATTGCCGAAATGATTTTTGAGGCGGCATGGTACCTGGATGAACCCTTCGAAACCTGTCAGCGATACTGGAATGAAGTGGTGCAGTTGGGTTTTTATGGTGTCGAGCGCAAAGCCCTTATAACCGGGGTGTTTGTAGCTTGTTGCCGCCAGCATGGGCAAACGGACCTTGGCCTCGCGAACCTTGATCCACTCATCGCCGAACTCGAACGCTTACGCGCCGAACCCGCGACTACGAAACTAGCCGCTGAGTATTACGATTATACGATCGAATCTCTGCAAAGAGCCCGTGCAAGACTCGAAGCGGAACGGGCTTGAACTTTGCCAATCGCAGGCCTCGGATCCCTTCCGAATGCCGGCTCGAAGCGATAACGCAGAAACGCAAATCCCCACAACCACATACAAAACGACGTCCCCTGGCCCGAAATCCCGGACATCTCGAATATCGAAGGAGCCTTCG
>DAOMZH010001492.1:0-2192 GCA_035437985.1 Polyangium sp. (in: bacteria)
ATTCGACGAGGGCGGCTTGGCGGGGAATACTCGCTCGTACCTCCGCAAGGTCAGCGAGTTTTTGCCTTTCGCGAAATGCCATACTGTGCAGCCCGATTTGGCTTTCGAGCGCTTCTTTGGCTTTTTCCAATTTGACCAATTCTACACGATATTCGTTGACGGGCGTCACGCCCGGACCGCGTGAAGCGCGGGCGGCGAGTTCCGCGTAGATCCTCGTGAGTTCATCGAGCACCGCGTGATCCTCGACATCGACCGAGCGACGTAACGTCGCGAGACCATCGGCCATTGCATCGAGCACCCGGCCCTTGCGGCGAAGCAAGGATCTCAGTGCAAGTCGTAAAGCATCGGGGTTTTTCGGAGCATACTGCACGTGCAGCGAAAGATTGACCGCAGTATCCTTGGCCAATGCTTGCATATAGAGGCGTTTTTGTTCCTCGGAGCCGGTGGAAATCGCGGCTGCGACATTTCCGTCCCGAATTTCGGCTGCGCGCCCAGCAGCCTCGATGGCCTCCGGAATGCGGTTTTGAACCAAATTGATGAGCGCCAGGCCATCGAGCGTTTCGGCAATCGCTGGATGGTGATCGCCGAGCGCTCGATCCTGAAGCACCATTGCCGTTTGAATCAACGGCTCTGCAATTGCATATTCGCCTCTGCGCAAATGGAGCAATCCGAGGCGCACGAGAACTTCCGCGACAACGGGGTGGTCGTCGCCAAGGGTCTTCTCTGCAATCTTATGGGCGCGTTTCAAAAGTCGTTTGGCTTCGTGGTCGTCCCCCTTGGCTTCGGCTTGTAAGCTGATCCGAATGAGTGTTTGCGCCATATCGGGATGGTTTTTCCCTAGCACTTGTTCTTGAATCGCCAATGCCCGCGTTTCCAAAGGCTCAGCGCGTGTAGCCTGTCCCAGGGCGCGATACACTCCAGCGAGGTTCAGCAGCGTATTGGCGACGATACCGTGGTTCGGTCCAAGCACTTTTTCCTGAATCGCCAAGGCTCGATCGAAAATGGGCTCTGCACGAGCAACATCGCCTTTGTCTTGGTAAACCGAACCCAACGAATTTAGAATTTTCCCCGCGTCCGGATGCTCGGGACCGAGTTTTTCGTCACTGAGCTCGAGGGCGTGTTTCAGCACTAACTCCGCACGAACATAATCCCCACTATCACGGTACACGAGACCCAATCCGGTCAGCGAATTGAGATCCAATGGATGCTCGGGGGCGAGGCCATTGGCCCGGACTTTCATTGCATCCATGAACACTCGTTCTGCCATTGCGTAATTGCCGGTATGCCGAAATAGAAGTGCCAAACCATCCAATGCATTGGCCACATGTTCCGCGCCAATTCCAAAAATCGTCAAATCCGCCGTCGGGACGTAAGCAACACGTGGCGTTGTATAGAGATAAGGAAGATAGTCTGCGAATTCCTCAATCCCGGAGGCATGCATATACAAAGTCAAGGCTTCGCGTAAGGCCTGAAATGCCTTCAGGTACTCACCTTTGGCGATGTGCAGTAGCCCTAACTCTTCGAGCGGTGCAGCGATCCAAGGGTCGACGGGGGCTTCATGATAGATCTGCAGCGATTCGAGAATCCTCGGCTCAGCTAAGGCGAAATCCCCCAATTCGCGATAAAGTGCACCCAGGTTGTTGTGCGTGTTGGCGCAGGTTCGGTCGTGCGGGCCGAACCTCTTGGCTTGAATGGTCAAGGCATTCTGAAAGAGTTCTTCGGCGCGCCCGTAATCGCCCAATGCCATGTGAACGTTGGCCAGGTTGTTCAACGCATTGCCCACATAAACATGATCGGGTCCAAAGGCCTTTTTACGAAGTTCGACAACTCGTTCGGCCAAGGGGAGCCTGGCCCGGAAATTGCCGCGCTTCCATAATGTTGCCATTTCCTTTTCGAGACGTTCCGCTTCGTCGATGAGCGCCTTGTTTGAGCCTTGGGTTGCGCTGGCTGGCGCTTGTGCATGAAGGAAGTTTGCCGAAAAAAACGAATACCCGAGGACAGCAGCGAAAATGAAATTACGCCATGCGCATGTCCGCATCTGAGCGGTATTGCGTCGCCACGTCATCGCTTGTTCCCCCGGATGTGTCGGCTTTTGGCCGCAGGTTGAAGCTGCGGCTGAAACGATGACGTCCAGGAGGGCCGCGCAGGCACATTTCCGGCTCCTATTTGGGCTCCCCACTCTTCATCCGTCA
>DAOMZH010001493.1:0-2187 GCA_035437985.1 Polyangium sp. (in: bacteria)
GCTAAACGAGGCGGTGGCGACACCGTGGCGTCGTTCGTTGGACTTGCTGGGATATGAAGTGCATGACGAATCCGCCGTGAAAGTTGGGGATCAGCGGTTGGTTCCGTGTCTTGGAGATTGGGCGGATGTGGGGGTCGTGTTGCTCGACGTGGTGGGTCGGGTGTGGGGTTTGTCGGTGAACGAGACGACGGACGTGGCAACTGAAGACGTTGTCAATGACAAACTTGCGGTACGACGTGAAGACGAAGTTCATTGCCTGGTCGTTGGGGCGCTGAAGAATCTGGGGGATAGGTTTTGGCTGGGCAAGTCGCCACTCGGTTTACTGCTTTTTCCGCACGTTCCGACGGAGCTGCGAGGGATGCGGTTGCAGGAGTGGCTCGAGGGCGCGATTGAGGCAACGCGGGGCATGCGTGACGGGGAGGAGATCGAAAAGGCGCTGTTGGCACGGTATCGGCCGCTGGCGTCGGGAAAGAGCCCCACGGTCGAGGACGCTATGACGACGGCGAAGATGAGCCGACCAACGCTGCATCGGAAATGCAAGCTTGGGGTTTGTCGCATTGTCGAACTCGCTCGGCAGCAGATTGCCGCGACAATCCCCAGCGCAGCGGCGTGATGGGCGATTGCGCGAGTGGAGTATCCACGACGAACCTTTGTGGAATACGAGACAAACACGTGGTGATTTTGAGACAAACGTGAGTCACGATTGGGGATGATTCGGGCTACACCGAAAGCGGTTCGCAGTGACGAACTGTGGAGGAGGGCTCGACATGAAGACGAAGCTGAAGGTGGCCGGGGTTGTGGCGATGTTTGTCGGCGTGGGTGCGTATATGGTTTTACGGGGGGGCGGGGAGGGCCTCGTCACGGAGGCGGCGGCGCAGGTGAGTGACCCGTGTGCGGTGCACGTCGCGGATTGGCGCCAACAGAAACGCGCGGGGAACCAGAATGGCATGATCGCGGCGACAATGAACGCGGCGTTGTGTTATGCAGGCCAAGGAAGGCATATCGACGCGGTCGATTGGTACGACGCTCTGCCTATCCCAGCCAAACAGATCGTGGAGGCAAACCCGTTATTCTCATTATCGAGGGCGATGGTGGGCGACTTTATCGTAATCCAACAACCCGTCGGTAACCCGCTCAAGTATTCATCGGAGATCATCATCGATGGTGGGCGCGTGATCAATCCATTCCAGTGCGACACGACTCGGAAATGTGTGAATGTTCGACAAGTAAATGGCCCACTCTCCCCGATACCCCCGATCTTGACGAAGGTGAATATGCCGAAAACGGGCCAACATTGCGTCGCGCTGCTCTACGACCACGACAACAATCCCAAGGCGTTGGTCCAGCAGTGTAACCTTAGCGCTCCGGGGGCTAAGCCTCTTCCTATCAAGTTGGATCCGCTGACGAACCCAGGAACTCTCATCATTGACTCTCCGAACGCACAGGACATTGTCATCGTCGATGGAGTCCCCATCAGACTGGTGCAGCAGACGTTGCTGGTGGCATCTAGCGAGCCCCACACGGTGACTTTGGCCGGGTCGACTGGTCTTCCCTGGGTGGGCTTCGTTCCGGCTAACACTACAAGAACTGTCCAGTTTCCATGACAACGACCATCGCCGACATCACGTGCTGTCGAAAGCTCACAACACACGATTCTGTGGATTGAGGCGACTTCTCGGTTGTCGACCCACAATCAACGGTGGGATGGGTACACGACGTTTTCAAGAGACGTGCGAAGGAGTCCAGTGTCCACGATATAGATTCGGGCGCCATGGTCGTCCTGAGAGCCTGTCAAGACCCGGGTGCCGTCGGGACTCCATGCCGCAAATCCTGCGGTTCTTTCGATCGTCAGGTCTTCGCCGCCACCTGACCAGCCGCTGATCTCTGCTTTGCCGCCAGCGTAGCTTTGGAGCAAGCTGTCGCCCGTGGGTCTCCATGCAGCAGAAGCGATCTCGTCGCGACGCCTGTTGCCATGCGGGCTTGTTGTACCGTCGAGATACCAAAATAGAATCGCGCCACGATAGGCAAGGCTGATGCGTTGACCATCTGGATGCCATGCGGCGGATACGAGCTTGTCGCCAGGAACCACCGCGGGCACCCTATCGCCAGGTGTAAGCTTAGACTCCCACACAACGGCTGGTTTGTCCGTCGCACCGGTCTCCCACACGCACAGGTATCCGCTCGTTG
>DAOMZH010001494.1:0-2183 GCA_035437985.1 Polyangium sp. (in: bacteria)
GGAATTCGCCGCGCTGAGCAACCGGAAATCCAAACATCAGCGGCTGTTGGGCGAGGGTCATTCGGAGGAAGAACTCGGCGCGTTGAAGACGACACCGGGGCATGAGGACGCCGTAGCTGCGCGGCAATTGTTGCAACGCGCTCTCCCGCTGTTGAATCCAGAACAGCTGGCATTGGTGAACGCAGTGCACTTCGAAGGAAAAACCCTCAAGGAAATCGCCGACGAGAAAAAACTCCCGCAGTCGACGGTGGGCTCGCGCTACCACCGGGCCTTGCAGATTCTGCGCGAGGCGATCGAAGCAATGCTGGCGACGCTGGGGTTGTTTTACGCGACAAAACTTAGGGCTCTCGGTTCCCATGTAGTCCGGAGTGCGGCGCAACTGGTCCCCCAAGCTACGCAATCCGCGTGCGCCATGGCCGTTACGGCGGCCTGTGGGGTGTTGGTTCCCGCAAATGCAGTGGGAACGGTGGTTCGTCCGGACGTCCCGATCGCGTTGCGTTTGGCGCCACGTACTCTGGCAATCACCGCAAACATGCGGCCAATGAGTCCGCTTGCTCGTCAAGAGGTTGAGCCCGTAAAACCGAATGGCGTTGACACGGCTCCGGTGGAGTGTTCTGGTGCGGGCATGAAGCCGACAACGATCGCCAGGTACGTCCAAGACGCCGTTTTACCGTTCGCATTTTTATTGGCGCCGGCCGTCACGAGCGTGGCGTGTGCCGGTACGGAGCGACAAACACCACCACCCCAGCAAGCGGACGACGAGGAGGAAGGTGGGCTCGATCCGTACTATATGATGTGTTTGAACGCGACTCGTATGGGGGCAGATTGCCCCACGCGAGCGGAATGGTACAAGAGCATGGGTCGGTGCCCCGACGGCCAAAAAGGTTGTCAGGACTAAACGGCTGGGGTTGAGCCCGTAAAACCGACTGGCGTTGACACGGCCCTTGTGGAGTGTTGTGGTGCGGGCATGAAGCCGACAACGATCGCCAGGTACGGTACAATCCGTATCGCTCACGCATTCCGGGGGCGGTGAAATGCTGACGGTTCCCCCGTTTCCTCCTAAACCACTCGAACTCGTGGTCGAGGACGACGAACCAGGTCCGGAAGTAATGACCTCGGCCTGGCAACCGAGAAAAACACTCATCGAAAAAATGCGAAAGAAAGCTTGCGCGTCATGTTTTTTCCTCCCGCGCGGTCTCGCCAATCATCGCCCGAATCGCGTCCGTGACCGCTCCTTCGGACGTGTACTTGCTCGCCCAGCCCCGCGCGCGAATTTTCGACGTATCGAGTCGATATACGGGCACGTCGCCTTTCCATCCGCGCGCTCCACCCGTGTATTCGTAGTTCACCCCAGACAAACCCAATTCCCGGACCACGATATCGGCTATCTCCCGCACCGTGATGTGATCCGTCGTGCCCACATTGAAGTATTCGTACGGAGCTCGCCGCTCACGTTCCAAAAGAGCGAACGCATCGAGCACATCGAATACATGAATATACGGTTTGCTTTGCGAACCATCACCCAAGATGAGTAGCTTTTGCGGATTGGCCCGCAGCTTTCGCACAAAATCGTAACCTACGCCATGGGTTTGGCGCGGTCCAACAACATTCGCAAACCGAAACACCGTCCCCTCGAAATCGAACATGAAACAATATGCACTGATGAGCGCTTCCGCGGCCAGTTTTCCCGCGCCGTACGTGGAAACGGGAATCATCGTCGGCCAGTCTTCCGGAATCGGCGTCGGCGGAATATCGCCATAAACGCCACTGCCCGACGTGAACCGAATACGTCGCACGCCCGTTTTACGCATCGCTTCGAGCACATTGCGACAAAGCAGCGTTCCGTTGTCGAAATCGATGTCCGGATTCACGACCGCTTGTGCAATGTCCGCATTCGACGCGAAATGGTACACGATATCATGCCCCGCAATCACCCGTGTGAGCAATTCCGGCTCCCGAATATCCCCGCGAACCACCGTGAGACGAGGATTATCCCGCACGCTTGCCAAGTGTTTTTCCGTGCCCGTCAGGAAATTATCGAACATTCAGCCAGCGCTGCAAAAGGCGGTCGCGCACCGTGTACGCGAGCATCGTGTACAAATCGCGCTTATTGGCAATTTCCGGAAATTTACCCACCACGTAGTAGAGGTTGTCCTCGAGCGCCCGCCGCAAGGTCGGAATGC
>DAOMZH010001495.1:0-2182 GCA_035437985.1 Polyangium sp. (in: bacteria)
CCCGAAGTTTCTGCAGCTCCGCGCTCTCCCGTCGTTGGATATTGTTTGCCCCCGGGAGCACGACCTGGGCGCGATTATCATCCGGCAGTGCGGATTCTTGGGGAAGCTTTGGCGCATGGGTTTGCCGCGGAACTTTTTGGGTACGAGGACGTATTATCATTGGCTGATGTGGCACGCGCCAATGAATGGAGCCTCGGGCGTGGCGTAGCGACGCGCGGGCGATCTTTTGCGGGCAAAAAGGAAGAAACATCCACGGCACTTGCGGGGGCGGAGGTCGTCATTGCGCGATTGCGGGCGGATCGTTATGCGAAGAGCCCGTCCCTGCTGGCCCATATCGGTTTTCGAGCGGCAACCGTGCCGGAAGCGCGCATGGCGGCACTTGGCGCGGGAGAACGCGTGGGCAAAGCCATATTGCCGAAAATGCCCGAGGTCAAGAAGGAAGAAAAACCGGCCGCAGAGGGTAACAATCCCGAAGCTCCCGCGGTGATTCAGGGGCAACTGAGCGCCGACGGTATTCAGGCCCAAGAAGTCGAGCGCAAAATATTGATTCTTTGGCAACCCGATCCAGACCCATTCTCGGGATTGTTGGCGCATGAACGTCCGCCGTATGATCATCCAGATCTAGCACAGGGACAAACCATTGTCGTCGACCCGCTCGCGGATGCAATTCAACAAACGCACCTTCGCGCGGCGCTCGGCGAAAGTTCGTGGACCATGGACGAACTCGTGAGTGACTTCTCGCGTCCAATCGTGCACGCAGAATTGGAGGCTCTCCGAAAGAATGACGGGCCGGTCGTGACGAGCCTCCGCGAAGAGAAGCATATCGTCCTCGATGCCGCGCGGGGCGTCCGCCAAGAGGTGCCATCGTATTCGTTATCGGTGGGTGAACCTCCCAGGGCATTACGTTTCGATATTGCGGGCGAGCCCGCCGAAGTGGTGGATCGGCATACGGGCGAAGTGCTCTTCGGCATTGAAAAAGCGCGCATGCTTTCGGCTGCATATCCCGGGCGGATATTCGTTTGGCGCGGCGGACGCTTTGTGGTCAAACCACTTGAAGAACAAGATGGTCTCGAGCAGGGGCGTGTGGCCTGCGAACGCGAAGAAAGATGGCTCATCACGAGTCCCATGCGGAGGGTGAGCGTAACGCCTATCGAACGCCGAGTGACCGCAAAAGCAGGGAATTCGGTAGCGGTCGAACGTCGAGCGGAGCCCTTACGAACGGTAGGCGGCGCGGGCTTTTACTTCGAGCGGCGGCTTGTCGAGGTCGAAGAAACCGTGCTCGGGGTTCGTCGTTTTGGTCCGGACGGTCGTGAGCGGGATGCGACCTTGTATGCCGAGCCCATTGTTCAAAAATATGCGACAAAGGCGACGCTTTTGGGTTTTCCCAATGACGGATTTGGAAGTCCGAGTCCGGCTGCGTTGCACGCCCTGACGCACTTGTTCCGCGTGACTCTGGCCGCCTTCGTCGCGCACCAAGAAGAAGATTTGCTGGTTGTACGGACGAGCAATGTAGGTCTGTCGGGCCAACCAGGTTTGGCGTTTGTGGATGCGCATCCAGGTGGCGTGGGTTTTTCGGAAGCGATGACGCTCGATGTTTTGCGCGTTATGGTCGGTTTTTCCTTGGCGATCGTCGAGCGGTGCCCAAGACGATGCAAGGATTCAGCGGGTTGTCCTGCGTGTGTGCGGATCGTGAATTGTCATGCCGAACCGCACGAATTGGAATTGCTCGACAAACCAGGCGTCACGAAACTCTTGCGTGTGATGTTGGGGGCGGACGCCAAGAGCTGACCTTCACGACTCGAGTCCGACCATTCACAACGAATTTGTCATCGGGCCTTTGAGTTTCTTGCGATTTTGTGTGGGGTCGGGCGTTGGGTCGGGAGCATGTGCAGGCGCGGGACGCGTTGATGCATTACGCGAGGTTCGTTCGAGCGGTGGAACTGCAGAGGGTGCAGCTTCGGGGGAGGCAGCGGAGTCGAGCGAAATATCCAGGTATGAATTGGCAGTTGGGCGAATTGTTTTCGTTTTCGATGTAAACCCATCCGCACGTACGAGCAAGGTGTGGTCCGTGTCTTCATACGGAAGCTCGAGGGGACTCTTGACGGTTTGTCCATCGAGCTCCAACGTGGCGGTTGGAGGATTGACCGCGACGGTAATGGTGACTTTCGCCGGGGCCGTTGTC
>DAOMZH010001496.1:0-2180 GCA_035437985.1 Polyangium sp. (in: bacteria)
CATCGACGCAGCCTTGAACAACGGATTTTGGATTGGGGTGGTCATGTGATCGCCTGGATTACGTGTTTCCGTGCGCACAAACGGCTCGGGTACGCCGCCGGACTGCACACCGAAATGGTTCCATTTTTCAACTTCTTCGGCTCGGTGGGCAAACGCGTGTTGGGTGCCAAGCGCAGATAACGGTATGGGTCACCATGAGCACGGCTTCGGGTTAGTCTCTAAGCGACAAAGTTGATACCAACTCGGGCAGAAAATTTGTTGCGTCGCGGAAGCGACGCAATGCAAGGGTCAAGGGGCCTCCGCCCCTTGCGCGGTCGAGGGGCGCGGAGCCCCTCGTGGGGCGTGGGGCAAAGCCCCACTTTGGTTCCGGCTTTGCCGGGTTAGGGAGCGGATTGATTCACGATCCCCGCAATGCTCGGACCCCGGTAGAAGTCTTGCACGCGACGCATGTCGCCTTTCGTGACGGCATAAGCCACAGCGGCGCCTGCTGCGGCGCTCGTGACATTGCTTTGCTGGTTCGGTACGATTTGCCCCGTCGTCGGATCGAAACCATCGGTGGTTCCGTCTTCGCGAACGCCACCGAACCAGCCCGTCTTGAGATGGCCATTGCCCATGACGTAAAGCCAATTCGAATTATTCGGCGTACCGTCCGGCCAGCCGCTGCGGTCGCGCGGATTTTTCGGCGTATCTCCGTGCACGGTCATAATCACGCTATCTGCAATCGATCGACCAGCGCAGACGGGATCGTCGAGCGCGATGAGATCATTCATGAATTCATCGAGCACCTTGCCCAATTGCGTGACAGTGCTTTCGAGGGTCGTCATGTCCTTGAAAGCGCCATGCGGATCGTCGCGTAATGCGGACACTACGACACTTTGCGTGAGCTGGAGCTGGAACGCGCGAGCCGTCGTAATCAAGGCTTTGGCGATATCCACGATTTTGGTCGGTGTGCCTGCACCAATACCATAACGGTCCATGTCAGCACTCGTCGGGGCCAGTTGCGAAGCGAGGTTTTTGCCGAGAAGGCTTGCGCTGGCCTTGCCCGTGCGTAAAGAACGCGCCCAGGTCGGTCGACCTGCGGCAGCAGAGAGGCCAAGAAATGCCTTGTAATAGGCCTCGAAAAGAGCTGCATCTTTCGGGAGCGCCAGAGTTTGCTTCGATGCTGCGCTATTAAAAAGCTCCACCATTCCGTCGGCATTGCTCACCGTGGCCACTTGTGGCGCCCCCGCGGCAGTGCCAAAGCTGAACGGGCCAATGCCGATGACGGGCAAAATCGAAGGCAATGAGCTCTGCAATGCCGCAACCGTGGCCAGCATGGCGACACCTCCGCCGAGTGTCGAGGCCGTCGTGGGCGTGTCCGTGTGCGTTTCGTTTTTTCCGGCCATGAACGCCGAGATACGACGACGTTTGTCGAGGCCCTGCCATGGCGCCTCGGGCGCATGAACAAACGGCCGATCCGTGTCCGTCGCATCGAGCGCCTTTCCATAACCATGAAAAGCGAAATTCTCATTGCTCGACTTGGCGATTTCTACGTGGGGCCAAAGGAGTTGGAACCACGCGAAACCACCATTACCGGCTACGAGGTGCACCGAGCGGTTCGTCGTGACGCACGAGGCCGCATCGGCCATTCCCGTACCGGCCGTATCGGCAATGACATCGAGCACCTTGGCCCGATCGAGCGTGAGAACCGCGCCTGCTGCAGCGGTCCAGCGCAAGAAATTCCGCCGAGCCGTTCCTTGCAAATTCTTCAGCTTATCGTCAACCATGGTTTCTCCTTATTCGCAGGAATGGGCGGCAGCCATAGCCGTAGCCACAGCGATACGCTTACCGATTTCCACGTTCGATGCCTTCGTCACGATTTCACTGCACACGGCAACTTTGGCCGGGGTAGCAGGACGGCCCGTGATGCAAGCGAGAGCGTCGTCATTGCATTGGTTTTTCGCGTCGAACATCGCGGGGCCGACACCATCGATTTGGCATTGCGCCACATTGGGCAATTTCGCGATGATTTCGGGTGCCGCTTGCACGAAAACATCGAAGAGCTTCGCGGCTCCAGCCGCTGTCCAAACGATTGCTTCGCCAACGCGGGCGTCATAGTTTGCTGCGCCGAGCGCCATGCGGCCGGTCTCGACGAGCTGCCCAGCCGTCGGAGGATCACCCGTAGCGTCGAGATTGACGCC
>DAOMZH010001497.1:0-2180 GCA_035437985.1 Polyangium sp. (in: bacteria)
CAAAATCGGCACTGATGTCTCGATGACGACAGGTTCTCCTGTGCCCTCCGCATCCCACAAATAAAGCCCGCCTTTTTGCGTGGACGTCGCAATGCGTTTGCCATCAGGACTCCACGCCGCGCACATGACCGGGCTGCCGTGCCCCAATTGAGCCATGACCTTGCCCCGTTCCGCGTCGAACACTTGCGCGTATCCGTCCTCGGATGCCGTCACGATGCGTTTTCCATCGACGCTCCACGAAGCAGCGTTAACCGGCGCTTCATGCCCCTCGAGTTGCAATGGTTCACCGTGACCGTCGGCATTCCATATTCGCGCCGTGTGATCGAGCGACGTGCTCACAATACGTTTCCCGTCGGGGCTCCATGTTGCATACACGACTGAATCGGTGTGTCCCGACAAAGTATTTACATCACCTGTGCCATCCGCGCGATGGATACGAATGCGTTTGTCGTCGGACGTCGTCACGACGCGCTCTCCGTCGGGGCTCCACGATGCCCAACGCACGGCCGCCTCGGCGCCAGAAAGAACCACGGTTTCGCCTGCGCCATCGCGTCGAACGATTCTCGCGGTCTTATCGACGGACGTGGATATGATTTTGGAACCATCGGGACTCATTGCCGCACTCGTGACCCACGCCGAATGGCCTTTCCAAACTGTAGATTCGCCCGTCCCATCGATGCGAAAAAGACGCGTCGAAGAATCATCGTAGGCCGCGACGACCAACTCGCCACCCGCACCGACGAATGCGTTATGGTAAAACCCGCGCCTTTCGCGCGAAAGTGATTCCAACCGTTCGGGATGCCAGATTCTCGCCGTCGGATCGGCTGAACGGCCATTGTCTTCGGCGCCGGCCGTGACCAAACGCGATCCATCGGGACTCCAAGCAACCGACGCAATGGGCGCTTCGTGTCCGGTCAAGACAAACGCGGAACCTCCTTCGACAGGCCATATCCGAGCCGTTTGATCCCGCGATGCCGTCGCTACATATCGACCATCGGGCCTCCATGCGACGTATTCCACCGCGGCCGTGTGTCCGGACAATACCACGCTCTCGCCTTTGCCATCGGAAGGCCATAAACGAACGCTACCATCCGCCGATGCCGTCGCAATATGACTTCCGTCGGCGCTCCATGCCGCATGAATGACGCTGCGCTCGTGCCCCGCGAGCACAATCGGCGCTCCCTTGCCCGCCGTGTTCCAAATGCGCGCCGTGGTATCTCGTGATACCGTGACAAACCTCGTACCATCCGGGCTCGGAGCTGCAAAAAGCACTTCATCTGTATGACCACGAAAAACCACGGAACGAACCGGCGAATCTATGGTAGAGACGCGCGCCGTCATGTCCGCCGACGTCGTGACGATGTGTTTTCCATCGGGAAAAAAGGCGGCACTTGTGATTGGCGCTGTATGTCCCGCGAGTGAAACGTTTCCGCTCCCATCAGCCAAACAAGTAAAAGCCTCGTTCCCGGAAGGCACAATCAAAATACGTTTTCCTGCCGCATCGAACGCGACTGAAAGAATTGGCCCGATATGGTCATCGATGACGACGGGTTTGTCAGAGCCATCTGTTTTCGCGATCCGCACGGTTCCATCTTCTGAACCGGTGACGATAAAAACGCCATCGGGGCTCCATCGAGCCGCCGTAATGGGTTTGTCATGCCCAGATACGACGACGGGTCCCCCAACGCCATTGGCGGACCAAATACGCGCCGTGCCATCCAGGGACACCGTGAGCACGCGTTGGGCATCGGGACTCCACGTCGCGGCTCGCAACGCTTTCTCGTGCCCGCGCAAGGTCACTTCGAGCGCGCTCGATCCGAGCGCCTCGCTCGCGAGAGGCAACCATCCCCGCGCTTCTCGAGGTTCCTGCACCTCGGCCAATAACTTGGTGCCCCAACCGAGTTGCCCAGCATTCTTGAGTTCTCGAAACCCCGCAAGCAGTCGTGCATCGGAGGCTTCGACGGCTTTTTTCTTGGCCACTTCTTCGGCCGTTTCGGCTTTTTTCTGGGCCCGTTGTGCCGCGCGACCCGCCTGTTCCGCTTTGACTTGTTGCGTACGCGCAAAAAGCCCCAAGACGGCAGCTCCCGCGGCAACGCCGACTGAAACGAAAGCGACGATTGTATATTTGCGAATTTGCGCCCGCTGAACCGCAAAAGCTTTCGCCTGTTCACGTTCACGCC
>DAOMZH010001498.1:0-2178 GCA_035437985.1 Polyangium sp. (in: bacteria)
CTGGACCAGGGTGTGTCATTCGTGGAACCTCGCCAATGCCCAAAGGCACGGCAATCTATGATGCTCCGACCGGCGGGCGATTGATTGCCACATTCACGGGCGGATTTGCCCCAATGTCGATTAGCGACATTCCTCCGGATCCCGCCACGCAGCGCTCGAAACTCTCCACGCACGCCAATGAACCGAGCGTGCGAATCGATGGTTATGTCGATACCTCGGTAATTCCCATCTACAGTAGCCGAGACATTCCCATCGTGGCCAATTCGATATGGATTGCGAGCGCGCAAAAACTCAAAATGACCGGCGCGGCGCAAGGTGTGGTCAATGTCGAAATGGGCATCTTGGGGACGAATGGTCAAATCGTCAAAGCAACGACGCCTTGCGATTCAATTGCCTTGCAACGCGGAACGCCGACGCCATTGCCCGTTCCTGGAGATGGTCGCGGATTCCTAGCCCGAGCAACGAATATCGATATTTTCGATAGCCCCGGCGGAAGCCCCATCTTCACGCTGAAAATGAGCGCTGCAGACGTCAAGCTTTTCTGGAGCACCGAAACGACTCCGGTGTTCGTACATGGCAAACTCCGCGCAGACGTCGCGATCGATGGCTGGATTCGCCGCAATGACTTGAGTGCTTTGCCCAAGGGAGAAATGCTGGATCAATACATTCCTCCCGAAACCACGGTTGCCGGCGCGCAGCTCGTATTGGAGACACCGCCGCGCATTGCCCGTGCGCCGAAAGACATCCCGATTCGATTCCGACGCACCGAAGCTGAATACCCGATTGGTGCCGTCGAAGCGGGCGCTGAATTCTACGTATTCGAAACGTTGGCCGGCTGGACGAACGTTTTGCCCACCAAGGCCTATGTATTGCCCAGCGAAACCAACGGATTCTGGGTTCCCGCGAAAGACGTACCGGCCCCTTGACAGCCCGTTAACGCAACACCTGCGTTTGGGCCTCAGCTTCCTCCAGCAATTCTCGATACCAGGCCGCAGCGCGTTCGGCTCGATCTCCGAGCGCCACACTCCCCCACACGACGATCAACGTCTCGCGCGTCCCCGCATGCGTTTTCGTACGTTGCGAATCCTTGACGGCATTGGCACACGGTCCATCTGCATCGAAAAGACAGACCAATCCGCCGACATCGATCTCCTGTCCCGAAGCATTGAAAATATATTTCGTGCCGACAGGCGCAATGCCAATCCGCAGCGGCTTTTGGGCCCGTTCGAGGTCGATGATACTAATCGGCAATCCGCTATGCAATGACACGACATTGCAGGCATCGACGCCAATGTTGATGGCCCCGAGCGCTCCTTCGCCCACTGCCCGGAGCAAATATTCCGACGAGGGTTTGCCCCGACCGGTCGGCTTGTAGCCTCCGTGGCGCAACAAATCCCGAATATGCCCACGCACCGCGTCGTCGGAGGTCAACGGCGCGGGAGCCGAGAGGGACAAACCATCACGAATTCGCGCCGGCGTCGTGGTTTGTCCCAAGGTCTCCGAGAACTTGGCCAAAAAAACCCGTGCATCGAGCAACGGATGCGTTTCAATCGTCAAAAGATCACTGTTCATGATTGGTCCGCCAGTCGGGCAAGATTCTTTGCAGATCGAACGAAGTTTCGCAAGTCCGTTTGACGCTCGAACCTACTTCTCGAACCGTTTTTCGAGCCAGCGTTCAAGTGGCGAACTCGAAATCGCTCAATCGATTTCGTCATCGTCGAAATCATCGTCCATCGGCGCGTCGACGGCCGAAACTTGTGGAACATCACGCGCCGCGTCCCAGGGTCGCGCCCAGCCATCTCGCGGTCCGGACAAACGCGCCGGCAAGGCCGGTTCGAGCGCCTGACGTTTGGCATAACCATGGACCGTTTCGACAAACCCTATCGCTCGCAATGCCTCCGCAAACGGAGAACGCGCCACGGACACCCCGTCAATGGTTGCAATCACCACGACCCGCGTGCGTCCTTCATCGACGAGCCGCGCCAACGCCGCAGCAATCTCGTGTTTCTCGGCGTCCGCTGCCGCTCCTTTCGCTTGGACAAACGTCAAAAGATGCTTTTCCGTACGCCCGAGCCAGGCCAAAAGTCGTCCGTCACGTAAAACGATACGCGCTCCAAGTGAACGTTTGGGTCTTGGCCCGCTACGCGTATTGTCCCCATTTTCATCACCAGGAAATCG
>DAOMZH010001499.1:0-2178 GCA_035437985.1 Polyangium sp. (in: bacteria)
CACCGCCAGGCATGGGTGGACCGGCCAATCGTGCAGTTCTCTCGAGTTCGATTGGCGTGTTCACGTTCATGCCGAACCAAGAAATGCGCGTGGGTCGTGATGGTTCGTCCTGCCAAATCGTCATCAACGAACCGCGTGTGAGTGGAAACCACGCGGTGATCAAGTTCGAAAACGGCCAGGTGTTCGTACGGGACGAGAACTCGAACAACGGCACGAACATCAACCAAAACCGTATTCCCCCGCTGGTTTGGACAGTTGTTCCACCAGGTGCAGTTCTTCGTTTCGGGCCCATCGAGTTCACCGTGCGATTGGAGTAGGCTGAGAGCGTCTCGGCTCGCCGTTTTCCAACTCCTCCCTCGCGCCCATGCAAAACCCTCACGTCCCCGGAACACGCGTGCGCATCGAATACGCCGAAGCGACTGATCCGGGGCGTGATCCTGCCAAGCAAGTCAACGAAGATTCCTGCGGCTATCGCGAAACACGCTTTGGTCATCTCGTCGTGCTCTGCGACGGAATGGGCGGACATTACGGCGGTCGTGAAGCGAGTCGCACGGCGATCGCCACCATCTTCGAGTGGATCGAACAAGTTCCGCCCGGAACAACCCCGAGCGCGGCAATGAAAGCAGCGCTCGAAGAAGCAGGGCGTCGCGTGTTCCACCTGGGAGGTCCTGTGGAAAATCGTGGACGCCCAGGTTCGACCGTCGTGGCGTTGCTCTTCGGCGATCGCGGTCTCGATGTCGCGCACGTGGGTGACAGTCGCGCGTACTGCATACGCGCTGGACAGATCTACCCTCTCACGCGCGATCACTCGGTCGTGCAGAGCATGATCGACTCGGGCATGATCTCCGAAGCCGAAGCGATTGGTCATCCCGAGGCGAACAAGATCACGCGAGCTCTCGGAATGGCGCCTGAAGTCGACGTCGAGGTTCGTCCGGAACCGATGGAGCTATTTGCGGGCGACATGTTTCTGCAGTCGAGCGACGGCCTCACCGACTTGGTTCTTGCTCCCGACATACTTCGTTCTGTTCGACAAACCATGTCGAAAGGCACGTTTGTCCAGGCGAGTCGGCAGTTGGTCGAGCTCGCGAACGATCGAGGAGGTCACGACAACATCACGGTGCAGATGGTGCGCATCATCGACGCGCCGATGCGTGCATCTCAAACGATTCCGGAAGGGCCGGCGATGGCTGCTCCACCCGTCGCCCCACGCCCCGTCCCGCTGCATGAAACAGTGCCGATGAACGTGGCGAGTCCCCTTCCGCAAACGAAAGTGGGTATGCCTCCGCCGCCGATCGCGACGACGTTGGTCTCGGCAAACCAACCTGCAAATCCCGTCACTGCGCCTGCAGCGTGGGCTCCCGTTGGTCCGACGGCGGTTGATCGTCCTGCTGCACCTTTCGCGACGGTTTCCGATGCGCATGCCATGCGTCCTGCACCCATGGCTGCCCAATTGCCGCTACCGCCGCCTTCGTCGGGTCATGCACCGATTCATCCAACGCAGGTGCAAACGCCCGAGCCTCCGACGACGCAGCCGCAACCACAAGTGCACCAATCATTGATTCCCGTTTCCGGTCGGCACGCTGGTCGTCCTTCTCAGGCCGGAATCATGTATGTCGTCATCGCGATGTCGGCAGTGATCGCCGTATTGCTCCTGCTTCTCATTTGGGCCGTAGTGCTGCGATGACGTCGCTCTTTTTCAGCTCGCCGTGCTTGTTGCTCCCTCTGACTGTTCGTGTTGAAAGGTAACCCGCATGGTTCCCGGTTTTGGCAAGCAGATCGTCACCATCGGCAGCGCTCCTTCATGCGATGTCGTGATCCCAGATGGCTCCGTTCTTCCCGAGCATGCACGCATCGTCCATCAAGGCGGTGGTCGGCTCGTCTTCATTGGTGGCTCTGGACCCGCATCGGCCAATGGCCGACCCATCTCGCCTGGTGAAGAAGTTGCTTTCGACTTCCGCACACAGTTTGTCGTGGGAAACGCTCCTGTTCCGCTTAGCCATCCGTCGATCGTGATGTCGATCATGACGACAGGTACGGTCGCCGCACCTCCCGGACAACACATCATCGGTCGCGATCCTTCGCGTGCATCGCTCGTCATTCAACACCCGAGCGTGTCGAGCCAACACGCCACCGTGATGCTCGACCGCATGAGCGTCGTCGACAATGGATCGACAAGCG
>DAOMZH010001500.1:0-2178 GCA_035437985.1 Polyangium sp. (in: bacteria)
CAGGCCGAGAACAACCAAGACGGCGATGCCACCGAGCAATCCCAGAGGTCCACCCAGTGCTGCGAGAGCGGCTGTAATTGCTGCGGCACCTGCCCAGCCCGTCGCTGCCATCGCAACGACAAGTACGAGTCCAGGCACACCCAAAGCTGCTATTTTGTCGACGATCTTGTCCATGGCAACGCCCCGCGCACAGATTAGTCACAACTCGCTCGGAGCCGCAACACAAATTTCTCGGTGCGTATACGTCCCGGTACGTATGGATCCGCTCGCGTCAGTGGTAGCATGCACCCGTGCCCCCGTCCCTCATTTTCCTCGGCTACCTCGCCAAGAAACTCGCCACGCGCCCAGATTGGCTCGCGTGCGCGAACGTAGAGTTTGTCGCGAGCGTCAGCGAATGCATCTCCCCTGCCCCACCCGATCGCATTGACCTCTGGGAGCACAACCACCTTGGACTGTACGATACCGAGGCACTCGCAAAGGGAATCATTGCTCAAAACAACCCGTGCGAATACACGATTTTTGCATACCATGCATTGCCGATGGTTTTTCACGATGGTCGTGCGCTTGATTGGAATCCGTGGAGCAATTCGGAAACAGCACCGCCGGCACTCGACGACCACTTCGACGAACATCTCGGATTCGATATCGTAGGGTACACTCAGGGTGGGTTCTTCGAGTGCTCGCCGTTGTCGTGTAATGGCGTCGCGAAGAACACTGCGGTGAATCGATATTGCCTCGTGGACGAATTGGAGCGGGCAATGACCATTGCGACAGACTTTTCGAAGCCGGAAAGTCGCGTGGAACCTGCGTGGGCATTCGTCGTCGTTGATGTGAGAAGACGGAGCAACCGACCATGACCATTGCAAAACCTCGTATTGTCGGCATCGACGGCTGCCCCGCCGGATGGATTGCCGCCACTGCGCCCACGAACAACCTCGCCGATGCACACGTCCGCGTATTCGCACGTTTCAGCGATATCGTCGAATCTGGACCATTCGCGCGTATTGCCGTCGACATGCCCATTGGGCTTCCCGAACGCGCTGGCCCCGGGGGACGAGGCGCAGAACGAGCCGTCCGTCCTCTTCTTGGCGCACGACGGTCGTCGGTGTTTTCAGTCCCTGCACGCCGCGCGGTCTATGCACGCGATTACGAAACCGCTTGCATAGAAGCCCTGGAGCATTCAGATCCACCACGGAAAATATCCAAGCAATCGTTTGCGATATTCCCAAAAATCCGAGAACTCGACGGCCTGCTACGCGACAACCCGAACCTCGTGAATATCGTGTACGAGGTTCATCCCGAGCTTGCATTCTGCCGAATGAATGGGGACAAACCGCTCGAGACACCGAAAAAGATAAATGGCACCCCCTATTCGGTGGGACTCCACGAACGCCGTAAGCTGCTCATGTCGGCTGGCTTTTCGGAAGCCGTCGTCTCGGCCAAATGTCCGCGAGGCGCCGCTGTTGACGACATGCTCGATGCGCTCGCAGGCCTCATCATTGCCAAGCGCCTCGTGGACGGCATCGCGCGTCCGTTTCCTGATCCGCCCATGCGTGACGATTATGGTTTGCCCATTGCGATTTGGGCGTGAGGCATCAGACGTCGGGATTGCGCTCAAGATTGAAGAGTGAAGGACACGTGACCGAACTCGTACCCGACAGGCTCGACGGCTCCGACGTTGCCACGCATCGCTGTGCCGGGCTGTCGCAGAACCCCTTGACGGCGAATTGTCACGGGAAAATAATTCGTCCAATATTATTGGCCGTGATATTTATCGCCATGAATTCATTCGGAAATGTACCTCCGAATTGTCACGGGAAACATCACGGTTCCGTGATAATTTGGCCGCCTCTCGGGCGTGAGTCGTGGCCTGTGCTGTTGGCGTGTCAAGCGAATTCGAGCGTCCGCTACCGCGAGCGGCTGGTGACATGCAGGACGCATGTCGCTCGTCGAATTTACGGGGAGATCGATTTCAGTGCCGCCCGCTCCGATGCTTCTGCCTCACCTTGTTGCGTCCTCGATTCACAGCCGACCGAACCGTGTTTTCGTGCCGGCCAATCTCGCGAGCAACCTCGGCGGGCTCGTCGCCCATTGCAATGCGCAAGAGCATTCGGACGCATTTTTGATCGTCGGCACGAATCGCGTCCAGGGTTTCGCAAGCTTCGAGCTTCACATCCG
>DAOMZH010001501.1:0-2177 GCA_035437985.1 Polyangium sp. (in: bacteria)
GTGGTCGTCGTGGCGGTGGGCGCCGTGGCGGCGGTGGCGGCGGCGGCGGAAGTAGCGAGCCAGGCTGATAGCCACATCCGAGCCGGCCAACGACACATCACCCAAAGGCCAGCTCGATCGACTCCCATGCATCGAGGGACGTTCGCGCCGTAAAACTCGGCCATCGTCCCTTCTCGTTCAGGTTTTTCTCGGTAAAACAGCGATTCACAATTCTGGAGGAATACGAGCCATGTCCGGCATCAATGCGCAGGCAATCAAGGAACTCCGCGAGCGAACCTCGGCGGGCATGAGCGATTGCAAAAACGCCCTCGTCGAAGCTGAGGGCAATATGGAAAAGGCCGTCGAGATCATTCTCAAGAAGGGTCTCGCCAAGAGCGCCAAACGCGCCGGCGCCATCGCCACCGAAGGCGAAGTTCGCGCCGCCGTCTCGTCGGATCTGCGCTCGGCCACGCTCGTCGAAGTCAACATCCAGACGGACTTCGCCGCCCGAAACGACAAGTTCCGTGACTTCGTCGGCGAGGTCCTCGACGTCGCCAAGACCGCTACACTCGGCGCCGACATCGGCACGCTCCCGCTTCGCGGCAAGACCGTGAACGACATCGCCACCGAGCTCACTGCAACCATCGGTGAGAAAGTCGCCATTCGTCGTTGGGATCGCGTCGAAGTTCCCGAAGGCGCGCACGGCGCAGCTCATGCCTACGTCCACCTCGGCGGCAAAATCGGCGTCGTCCTCGTCGTCAAGACCGACAGCGAAGCGACCCGCAACCATGAAGAGGTCATCAAGTTCATCGACGACACCGCGATGCAAATCGCCGCGATGAACCCCATCGCCCTCGTGCGCGACCAAATCGACGAGGACCTCAAGGCCAAGCAAAAGGGAATCTTCGAGGGTCAGCTTCGCGAAGATCCCAAGCCCAAGCCCGAGAGCGCGTGGCCCAAGATCATCGAGGGCAAGTACAACAAGTGGTTCTCCGAGGTCACCTTGACCGAGCAAGAGTCAGTCGTTGTGCCTGGACAAACTATCGACAAACTACGCCAAGCTGCTGAAAAAGCGGCTGGTGGCACGGTCGAAATCCTCCGCTTCGTTCGTTACGAGCGCGGCGAAGGCGTCGAGAAGAAGCAAGACAACTTCGCTGACGAAGTTGCCAAGATGGCCGCCAGCTGATCCCCCTCCGAGGCACGTGACCTTTCTTTAGACTCGTCCCGTGCCTCGTCGCCTCGCTTCCCTCTCCGTCGACCTAGACGGCATCTCTCACTACCACGCGATACATGGTCTCCCGCCGCTCGCGACAAACGCGTCGGCCATGCATGCCGTTTACGACGTGGCTCTTCGCCGCATCGACGATTTCTGCTCGGCCCATGGTTTGAGATCCACCCTTTTCGCAATTGGCTCAGACCTCGAACGCCCTCAAAACGGCATCATTTTGCGCGGTTTGTCCGAGCGCGGACATGCCGTCGAGAACCACTCCTACGCGCATCGTTACGACCTCTCGCGTTGGTCTCGTGCCGAGCTGCTCCAAGACATCGCCCAAGCCCAGGACGCGATAACCAAGGCGACAGGACGAACGCCCTCCGGCTTTCGAGCGCCTGGCTACACCATCAACGACCTCGTCCTCGATGTCCTTGAGGAACTCGCGTTTCGTTTCGACTCCTCCGTTTTTCCCTGCCCACTTTATTACGGCGCCAAAGTAATGATCCTCGCGGGCATGCGTGTTTTCGGGCGCACCAGCGCTTCGGTCGTCGATACGCCCCGCGTCGTTGCTGCACCTTCACGTCCTTATCGACCGGGCACACCGTGGTTTGTCCCCGGCTCACGTCGCTTGGTGGAGCTTCCCATTCAAGTCACGCCGCGTTTGCGTTTGCCAGTCATTGGAACAACCATTGGCTTGGCCGGACCAACCGCATCGCGTGTCCTCGCGCATGCATGCGCCGACGAACCGCTCGTGAACCTCGAGCTTCACGGAATCGATTTTCTCGCGGCTTCCGATGGCCTCGAACACCTCGCCGCGTACCAATCCGAACTCCGCGTCCCCTTGTCCCGAAGGCTCGACGCGTTATCGGCCGTCGTCGACACCTTGCTCGAGCGAGGCGTGAGTTTCGTGCGTCTCGACGAAGCCGCCGAATCGTTTCACGTTCGCGGGTGACAGCAATGACCTCATCCTGCTCACGACCAAGCC
>DAOMZH010001502.1:0-2176 GCA_035437985.1 Polyangium sp. (in: bacteria)
GTCGCGTATCAGCGAGAAATGTAGCCCCAAGCGTTCCCCACGAACGTTCCCAAGCTGCTCGACCAATGGCTCCGGCACTCATGGCCTCCGCATTCTTGCGAATTTGCGTCACCAGTTTTCCCGTGCGGGGGTTTGTTACGTCATAAGGAAAATTGCCGTCCGTACGCGAGCCAAAAACACCAATACCAATTTTAAATGGGCCAATGGTTCGAGCATCGCCAGCTCGAGCTTTGAGCGTTCCGAAAGAACCGGCAAGGAGTTGCGCGTCCGTGCGCGAGCCAGCAAGGGCCGTCGGGGGGTCGATGACGACAATTCCCCCAAGATATCCAGTCGTTCCCAAGGAGGCCGGGGCAAACCCACGATAAACCCGAAAAGAGGCTCCAGGCCATAGAGGCAAGGCCCCAATGTCGAACGTCGGATCCGCGCCGCTCGTCAAAGGAATACCATTGAGCAGCACACCAACTTGAGACGATGCTGAACCTCGAATCGAAAGCGCGGCTTGGGCTCCGTCTGCCCCGAGCCGACGCACGTGGACACTCGGCAGTTCGGCGAGCATCGACGCTGCATCGATGGCTTCGCGTGCGCGATCGTCCGTAGATGTGCGCGAAACGAAGGCTGGCGCGGACGAGCCACGCACGGTCACGACGAGAGGAGTCGATTCGTCGGCGTGTGCGAGATGCGGCCAAAGCATCGAACCAACGAAAGCGATGAGCACTAGTTTCGAAGACGCGTGGCGCATGCAGGCGAGGCGCTCGAACGTATCCCCATATCGAGAAAGGTGCTAGTGCCGTTTTTCTTGGAAATCCCCACGATTTCTGCGGACGAGCAGCATGGGCTGTAAAGCGCCCTTTTTTAGAAAAGGCCTGCGTGCGAGCATCTTGTCTTTCGAACCATTTTCTGACAAAGTAACACCCATGGTGTTTGCGGATCTGAAGAACGACTTCGTCTTCCGGCGCATTTTCGCCAAGCACCCGGATATTTTGTGCGGTCTGCTCAACGATTTACTCGATCGTCAAGATGAAAGAACCATCGAGTTGATCGAATATCTACCGAGCGAGCAGCTTCCGCTTGTGGCTGGGGCGAAGTTGTCGATCCTCGACGTGCGATGTCGCGATCGCGCGGGCACGACCTTTGTCGTCGAAATGCAACTCCTGCACATGGCCGGGTTTGTCAATCGCGTCGTTTACAATGCCTGCAAGGCATATGCGGATCAGCTCAGGGCGGGCGATTCTTATACGAAGCTGAACGATGTGATTGCCATATCGATTTGCGATTTCGTGTTATGGCCGGACGCCGAGCAAGATGCCGCCAATGCGCCGCGAATACCCATGTTGAGTCGCTGGAACATGACGGAGCGAGCTTCGGGCAATCACGGGCTTTTGCAAGTTCAATATGCATTTTTGGAATTGCCCAAATTGCCACCGGGAAAACCCACAAATGGCGCAGAATTGTGGGCCTGGCTCTTCGTGCATGGTCCGGGACTGACCGAAATTCCCTCCGAATTGCCCAAAGGACCTTTTCGCGCGGCCGTAGAACTCGCCAATGAAGCGACCTTTTCGACGCTCGAGATGGAAGCTTATCGCAAGGTCATGGATGAGATCCAGCAAGCTCGAGATTATGGTGAAACCAAACGAGCCGAGGGACGTGAAGCGGGATTGATCGAAGGGCACAAGTCGGGGCTTCTCGAAGGAAAACGGGACACGCTCTTTCGGCTCTTCGAACGCGCTGGCATGCAACTGACCATAGCGGAACGAGATCGCATTCACGCGTGTAATGACGTGGTGCAGCTCGACAAATGGACGGAAAACATTTTCGGCGCCCAAAAGAGCGATGATGTGTTCGGGTGATGATCCGTCATTCGGGCATTGGATCATTTCGCTGAGTATATTCCGGAAAAACTAATTTCGTAGCGCACGATGCGAGATACGTTTGACGCGCCAATCCATTCCCAGCAGTGCGCGGGTACGTGCCTTCATGCGTGCAGCTGCGTCGACGCAGGCCCATCCACGTGACGATATCGAGGCGACCGGTAGCCCTTTTGACCATGGTGAATGCTCAGGGAAAGCAGAGCAGACGCGCATGCTTGGTGACACGCCGCGTTCGACGACCAAGCACGGACTTTGCGCGATTCGTTCGGTTCCCTCGAAGGCGTTCTGCTGATACTAAAGAAGCATGA
>DAOMZH010001503.1:0-2174 GCA_035437985.1 Polyangium sp. (in: bacteria)
TGCCCAACCCGGATCTTCTTCGGCCGAATTCACCGCCGTGCGTAAGGCTTCCGCATGTTCACAACAATGCTTCAAGGCCGATTCGGCCATCATCGGCAAGGCCGTCGTCAATTGCAACAACATCGCCGGGCGATCAATGACGAGCGCCCACCACGCCGCAAATGGCCCGAGCCATTTGATATCGTCCACTTCCCCAAGCGCCGTGCCCCGCGTCGTATCGACAATACGCCAAAAAAGCGAACTCAATGCACTTTTCAAACCGGGCGGCATTTCCCGCGAGCCGTCCGCCAAACCCGACAGCTTGCGCAACCACAAACACGTATCATGCGCGGTGCGTCCACGCCCTGGCCCGAGATCCCCGTCTTCGCCGCACGCATCGAGCGCATATCCACCAAGACGAATTGCCAAGACCTCCAGCGGCACATCGGCCGCCATTGAAGCCCCTTCGTTGGCTCGCCGCTCACGAACGATATCGAGAATTTCGGCGGGCGCTCGCGCGACTGTTTTCCAAGTATCTTCGAGATCCGGTTCTTCCACGGGGTCGCCCGCGGGGCGCGTCGATAACAATGGCCGCCATAAACGCAATGCAAAGGCCCGCGCATTTCCCTCGAGGGCATTGAGCGCAGCGGCTCGTGGGCGGAGTCCACCCGTACCCAACGCAATACGTCGCGCTTCCAAAAATGTGGGCAATAAAGCGGTCGCGAATCGAGCTGCCCGGGCATCGGCTTCTTCGTCATCGTATTGGGCCGCCAAACGCATCAGGTTTTCCAAACCCAATTCGAGATCGAGTGGGTCTCGTTCTGCTCGATCCACAAGGTCGCTCATTGCCGTCACTTCAATCCAACGACGGCATTCCTCCATGGAGTCTGTCTGAACAAACCGTGCTCTTTCGCGCAATGTTCGCAAGGTTTCTTCAACTTCGGGCATTGCCGTGCCGCGACGTAAAAGCGTCGCCAAACCCCGCGCCAACGCCCGCGCAGCAATGGCCCCGCCGTCTCCATCGAGGATCCGGTGCGCCAAACGATCCCACATTTTCTTCCGCTCGAAATACAAATAAGGCGTCGCGGCGGCAACCGCGGCCAGAACCCAGTCTTCTTCGGCCGGTGAATCCAATATCGCCTGCAATTGACTGGATAAAAATGCCAATCGAGCCGCCGGCAACGACGCAAACGCCGTCGTCGCGCGCTGCCGCAGAATTTGTGAATGACCAAAAACCCAATCGAGCAATGTACCTTCGAGCGGTTCCATCACGCCGGTGAGCCGCCCGAGCGCCCGCGCCGCGTGCACCCACACGAGAGGCTCGGGATGTAAAAGCAATGGCTGAAGAATTTGCAAGGTTCGTCCGACCAGATCCGGATGCGTATCAGGCGGCATTCCTCGAACACTGATTTCGAGACATCGCGCCGCGAGCACGCGACCTCGTAATGCGCCATGGGCGGGACGATGTATCATGGCATCGAAAACATCGGGCGTGCTCCATAACCACTGACCGAGCATGGGCACTTCGAGCGCACTCGCACCCGCTTCCCAAATGAGAATTTCGAGGCGCGCCCGAGCTTCTGCATTGATTGGACGTACCAATTCGTCGTTCGTCCCCAAAAGCGGCGCACACGCGAGCGCGTCGTACAAGGGCCCTTCGACGACGCGAGCCCGCGCAACGGCCGGAATTCGCGCAGCAACGGGCGATTCCAAACCACCATAAAGAATCGGGGCAATTTGCGCATCTCGGCGCCACGTGCTCGCCGCACACCACGCAAGCAATACTTCGCCCGCGGGTTCGTCGAACAAAGTGGCCAGTTCGGTGCACGCATCGAGCGATTTCGTGAGGGGCGGAAGTTCGCGCGCCAAAAGCGCCGCCGCGACGCGCATTTCATCAGGCAAAGGTTTCTCGAGCGCAGCTTTGTCCGCGTTGGCTCGAAATCGCACGTACGCCGTTTCTTCGAGGTCCGGGCGTGTGGCAACTTGAACGGCAAGGGAGGACAATGCGCGGCGAATGTCGACGGGAACGTACATGGGTTCGGCACGATAATCCAAACCCAAGCGCGTTGGGAAGAGAAAAATGGGGGTTTACCCCGGGCGCCACGTCAGAGCGTGCTCATCACGTTTCGCTGGGCTTCCGCCCAGACCCGACCAGGGACTATCCGTCCCTGGACCCGGACCAGCTAGCGCTGGAC
>DAOMZH010001504.1:0-2170 GCA_035437985.1 Polyangium sp. (in: bacteria)
ATGCGGCAGACCGCGTGCCTGCGGAATTGTCGGGCGGCATGAAAATGCGCGTATCGCTCGCGCGAGCGCTCGTGACCGAGCCCAAAATTCTTTTGCTCGACGAACCTTTCGCGGCCCTCGATGAACTCACCCGACAGAAGCTCGACGATCAACTGCGCAGTTTATGGTTGGAGCACGGAATGACGGTGATTTTTGTGACGCATTCCAATTCGGAAGCAGCGTATTTGGCGGAGCGTTGTGTGGTGCTTTCGCCTCGTCCGGCGCGGATCGTCTTGGATACGCCCATTGATTTGCCGCGCGATCGTCACGCCTCTTTACGGTCCGAATCACGTTTTGCCAAGACCCTCGGACCACTTTACGAGGCTCTTTCGAAATCGGGGGGCGCGTGAAAAGCCGCTGGGCCGAGACCATTTTGCCTCCCATCGCGTCGCTCGTGGCCGTGCTCGGGTCATGGGAAATCATCGTGCGCATACGGTCGATACCGGCCTATCTATTGCCGCCGCCAAGTGCAATTTGGACAGCAGCACTCGAGAATGTCGAATCGCTCTTGAATGCCTCGTGGACGACGGCCCAATCTGCGCTGATTGGTTTTTCTCTCTCCACGATTCTGGGTATTTCAATCGCGGTGTTCCTCGGAATGTCGCGGCTCTTGGAACGCGCGTTTTATCCATATGCCGTGTTTTTACAGACAGTGCCCATCGTGGCCATTGCCCCGCTTTTGGTTATTTGGTTTGGCCCGGGACAACGGGCGGTGAGCGTCGCGGCCTTCATCGTGAGCGTATTTCCGATCATGGCCAATACATTGACGGGGCTGCGGTCGGTGGATCCTGCACTTCGCGACTTATTTCGATTGCACAGCGCGAGCCCGATTCAAACGTTGTTCCTCTTGAGTTTGCCGCATGCAACGCCGAGTATCGTGACGGGATTACGAGTGGCTGGTGGATTGGCCGTCATTGGGGCGATCGTTGGCGAATTCGTGGCTGGATTTTCGGAAGGGGCAGCGGGGCTGGGCATTCGGATCTTGGAATCTTATCGCCTTTTGCGCACGGACCTTCTGTTTGCCTACGTTTTTTGTGCGTGCGTTTTGGGTTTGACGTTGTTTGGCGGAACGAACCTCGTGGGAAATCGTTTGATGCGTCGCTGGCACCCCTCGGAAAAAAGCTAGCGCGCACGAGGACAGGCTCGGGATACTCTATCTTTCGTTGGCGAAACGTGATATATTTGTCTAATGCGCAAATTCACGGCCATACTAACATTCTCATGCGGTCTTTTCGCGGCGGCTGCCGCTCAGGCTGCTGACTTCTACGTCGATCCGCAAAATGGAGATCCCTCCGGCGATGGGAGCGCGGCAAAACCGTGGCGAACATTGCAAGAAGTGGTCGAAGCCAATTTGATCGAAACTCGTCATTGGGCTGTGCTGCCTTACCAGGACGGCGCAATGCTGAAAGTCGTCAATGCTGGGGCTCCAATCAAAGCTGGGGATACCATCTGGCTCCGCAGCGGCTTTCATGGAGACGTCGTGATTCAGGGCGCTTACAACGAAAAAACAATTACCATCGCGGCCGAAAATGGACACACGCCAAAGCTCGGACACCTCACCCTCAGCGCCGCAGAGCATTGGACCGTGCGAGGTTTGTCACTCAGTCCCTCCCACGCGCCTATGTACACCGGAGGAACGATGGTCGATATCGATAATCACGGATATCACGGACCTAGCCGGGACATCGTCGTGGAGAATTGCGATTTGTTCAGCGTCGATGATTCCTCGAAATGGACCGCAATGGATTGGGTCAACGTGGCTGCGAGCGCCATTTCGGTCGATGGCGCGCGGGTGACGATTCAAAAGAATCGCATTCGAAACGTGCGATTTGGGATTTCGGTCACGGGCGAGGACGCGTTCATTGCGCAGAACACGATTGACGGGTTTTCTGCCGATGGATTGCGAGGCTTAGGAAATGGCGATGTTTTCGAATACAACGTCATCAAGAATGTGTACGTGGCCGATCCTGAGGACGCCAATCACGACGACGGGTTTCAAAGCTGGTCAGTGGGCGCAGGAGGCGTCGGGACCGGCGAAGTGCAAAACGTGACCCTCCGCGGAAACGTTTTCATCAATCGCGAAAGCCCGAATCAGCTTTTTCCGAACAGCATGCAAGGAATTGGTTGTTTC
>DAOMZH010001505.1:0-2165 GCA_035437985.1 Polyangium sp. (in: bacteria)
GACAAACCAGCGGGGAGGCTTTACGTGGGATTGGCGGCGATTGGCGCGATTGCGGCTTATGCGGTGGATATGACGCAGTCGCCTCCGTCGTTCACGCCCGAGGGGTATTTGCCGACGCAATGGTGGCCGAGCGGCCTTGCAGTTTTACCGGACGGTACGGTGGCCGTGTCGAGTTTGCGCGGGGAAGGGAAAGGACCCTCGGACATTCCGTATTCGATCGAAATGGGTTCGGACGGCGATGCTTATTTGGGGCTGCATGGGGGCATTCAAGTGTTTCCAAAGCCGTCGATGACCGAGCTCGAGGCCGGGGCCGATGATGTGCGGGCGAATAATCAGGTTGGAGAATTGCCCGGATATCCGAAGGTCGACTGTCCCGCGGGGGTGATGGACTTTCCGATTCCGCCGACGAACACGGATGGACCATCGCCGGTGATTGATCATGTCTTCGTGATTGTCCGGGAAAACAAGACGTACGATTCAGTCTTTGGCGATATGGCGAATGCCAAGGGCAAACCCGAGCTGACTCTGAAGGCGGCGACGGCCGATATGGACAAGGTCTGGCAAAACCTCCGTACATTGGCGCGAACCTTCACGTTTTCGGATAATTTTTATACGGGCGCGGAGATCTCGAGTTTGGGGCACGTGTGGACGGCTTATGGCCGCAGCAATGAATACAATGAACGCACGTGGGCCATGGCGGGATATGGTCGGAGTGCTCGACCTGGGGATGTGCAAAATGGGGGCGTGGTGGATGTCGGACGGCCCGAAGAAGGCTCGATGTTCGATTGGCTCGGAACCGCGGGCATTACGTATGACATTCTTGGCGAGGGCGTTGGAATTCCGACGATTTACGTGGATGGGCATCCACCGAATGATTTGAAGTATCCGGGGGGATTCATTCAAAACATCACGTATCCGGATATCGAAAAGGCATGTTATACGGCGTCACGGGTGCGGGTGCGTTGCGATATTGGGCAGGTCGTCTACATGACGCTGCCAAATGATCACACGATTGGTTTGTCGCCGACCAATCCAGATCCGGAAACGATGTGCGCGGTGAATGATGAAGCAACGGGCCTGGTGATTTCGGCGATATCGAAGAGTCCGCTCTGGAAACGATCGCTCATCATGATTACCGAAGACGATCCGGCGCAAGGTGGCGATCACGTGGACGCGCATCGCACGGTGTTTGTCGTGATTTCACCGTGGGTTCGTCGTGGTTATGTGAGCAAAACGCATACGGACGTTTCTTCAATGCACAAGATCATTGCCCACGTGCTCGGTTTGCCCTACCCGAACATTCAAGTCGAAAATGCAGCGTTGCCTTATGACATGTTCACCTCGACTCCGGACTACACGCCATTCGATTATTTGCCGCGCGCGTGGCCTGCAGCATGCGGCGTCAAATCGACGAAAGCCGAGCAAGAGCTGACGAAGCAATGGGATATCGACGATGTCGATCGTTCACCGGGATTGGATCAACAAGTCATGCGGTGGATGCGCGGGCAGCAATTGCAGGTCGTGCCGCAAAAACAAAAGACCGTCGCGCCCGACGATGATGATTGACGGCGCGTCACGCCCATAAGCGTTAACCGCACCTTGGTTGGTCTTGCGTGATTCGCGCATGCGTGCTCGTGTTCGTTTCGAGTGAAAATGGTTTTGCGCGATTCGCGCATTTGCGTGATGTCCGCAGGCGGTGCTTTGCGCGATAAGTTTCTTGACACCCTTCAAATATCGGTTCAGCCGCGCGGGCGCGGGATCGCGCGTGCCGTGTTTCGAGTTTGGCGCGCAAGGTGGTTTGGGAAGTGAAACGGGTGAGCTGGCGCTCGGGATGACAAACATCGGACAGGACGAACGTTTGTCCATCGATTTCGCGGGAAAACCTCATGGACAAACATATTGCTTGCGAGGGGCGTCATCTGTGTGCCACCATGATGACCACCATGAGAGCGGGCGAAATGAGAACGGGCGAGACGCTGGGCGGCAAGTACAAGCTCGATCAGCTGCTGGGGAAGGGCGGCATGGGGGCCGTTTGGTCGGCGTACCATACCGAAACTCAGCAGAAGTTCGCGGTGAAAGTGATCTTGCCGCAGCTCGAAGAAGAGCTGACGAAGGAGCTACGCAAGCGGCTTCTTCGCGAGGCAGGTGCCTGCGCCAAACTCCAG
>DAOMZH010001506.1:0-2164 GCA_035437985.1 Polyangium sp. (in: bacteria)
TGACGAGGTGCGGGAAGTTTCGGGCGGCGGGTTTTACCGCGTGCTCGGCAATATCAAGCGTCTCGCCTGATTCGAGGGTTTCCCATGACGATGCCTCCCGGCCCGACGTTCCTTCCGCCCATGGTCGTGGTTTTACCGTGGCTCTATCGACCGTTTCCGATGCTCGACGCTTTGGCTCGGCACTATCGGGACGCGTTTACCTGGCGTCTTCCCGGCCTCGAGACGCGGGGCATCGGGGGAGCCGCGGTGTTTTACCATCCGGATGCGGTGAAGGAAATCTTCTCGCTCGGGCCAGATGACGCGCATGCTGGCAAAATCAATGCGGTCCTCGGTCCTATTCTTGGGCGATATTCGTTGTTGCTCCTGGACGGGGCCGAGCATCTGCGCCAGCGAAAGCTTTTATTGCCGCCGCTGCACGGCGAACGAATGGCCTCGTACGGCGAACGAATGGTGCATTTGACCGAGCAGGCCATTCGGCGCTGGCCGGATTCGGGCAAGTTTGCAATTCATCCGCATTTGCAACGCATTGCGCTCGATATCATTCTGCGGGTCATTTTCGGGCTCGAAGAAGGCGAGCAGATGGCTTGGATGCACGATAAAGTGGCGAAGATTCTCGATATCGGGGCCAATCCGTTGCTTCTATTTCCCCGGTTTCAGAAGGACCTTGGGCGTCTGAGTCCCTGGGGCAAATTCGTCCGCCTTCGTGACGAAACGGATGTGATGATTTACGATTTGATCCGTCGTCGTCGGGCGTCGAAGGAGAAGAAGGACGATATCTTGTCGCTGATGCTCGAAGCCCGAGATGAAGACGGGCACCCGATGCCTGACAATGAATTACGCGACGAGCTGGTTACATTGCTCGTTGCGGGGCATGAAACGACGGCGACGGGGCTCGCGTGGGCCTTGCGATGGGTGCTGGATTCACCGAGTCTGGTGAGTCGTTTGCAGGCGGATCTCGAGAATGAAGGCGCCTTGCCAAACCTTTCTCCGGAGCGTATTGCTCGCGCGCCCTTGCTCGACGCGGTCGTGCGGGAAACGTTGCGTTTGCAGCCTGTCGTGCCCATGGTGGGACGCGTGTTGCAGAAGCCTGCGCAGATTGGCGGATATGACTTGGAAGTCGGGACGCCGGTGCTGGCATCGATTTATCTCGTGCAGCGGCGGGCAGATTTGTATCCCGATCCCACGCGATTCGATCCCGATCGATTCTTGCGGCGCAAGTATGGACCCAATGAATGGCTTCCGTTTGGCGGGGGCATACGCCGCTGCATTGGAATGGCGTTTGCGCTGTATGAAATGAAAATGGTGTTGGCGACGATTTTGGCGCGCACGGTATTGCGTTTGCCAAGGTTTGGCAAGGTCCGTGAAGTGCGGCGGAGCATTACGGTTTCGACGTCCGAGGGAATGCCGGTGGTGCTCGAGCGAAAAGAGCTGCCGCTTGCGGGATGAGCGGGCAAAGCACGTTTAGAATTGTGTACTTACGTGGGCCGTTGAAGTGCTGTCGAGGCAAGTACCACAAGCGAATGGGTTAAACATGAAACGTGGCCACGTTCCTTACGGTCGTGGTTAGTTTATCTCACTACGTAGATCGGGTGTGATTGAATACGAAGCGAGAAGTGGCTGATTTTTAGCGGGGTAGAGCTCGATCCCGATGTGGTTCGGGGTGTTCTTCTGAGGCGGAGGGGTCGATCCAGGTCTGGATCGGGGTATTCGCGTGAAGCGGAGGGGTCGATCCCGGTGTGGCTCGGGGTGTTCTTCTGAGGCAGAGGGGTCGATTCAGGTCTGGATCGGGGTGTCCGCGTGAGGTGGGGAGGTTACTGCTGATGAGGAGTGAGGTGTTCTCGTGAGGCGCAGACGTTACTGCCGACGGGGAGTGATGTGTGCAGCCAATCGGTGCAAACTTGACGGCAACCGAGTGATCTGGTTCAGTTGGCGCATGGGACACATTCTGGGCATGAGGATCCAACGTTTCAAGGCGCTCGCCGACGTGACGCTCGGGCGCCCGAAATACGACGACAAGATCGATGAGTCCATTCTCGTAGTAATGTCCACTTCGACAGCCTCCATCTGTATCAGCTCTTCGTTGTTATTGTCAGTCGAAAGCCACTGGAAAAATTCTTTCATGGCCCTGTCCTTGTGATGATCGTTGAAGCTCAACTCCGTCAGC
>DAOMZH010001507.1:0-2162 GCA_035437985.1 Polyangium sp. (in: bacteria)
CGTCTTTCGGGAAAATACGCTGTACTTCGAGGTCGGTTGCGTGGGTATACCATTGGCGCGAATCATTCCCGGGGCGACGATATCGGTGATGCCATTACCATCGTGGTCGACCGGATGAAACTCCATAACGCAAGGATAGCCGTTCAACACGTTAATGATTTCGCCATCAGGCGCAAACCCTCCAGGCTGCAAACCATGAAGTTTCCATGTGGGCATATCGCCGAGATTCGTGCATTCAATCAAGTCCGACATGGTGTCAGCTGAAACATCCACGAGGTGGATGGACGCGCCAGAACTCCGCAATCCTTTTGGCGACGGACCTACCGGAAATGGACGCGGCAAGTGGGTATCCAGTCGCTGAAGACTCGAATCGGATTGCGGCAAAAGAATAGCGTGATTGGCCTGAGATCCCACAACGTCGTGCAAGAAAATGCCCTTTGTCGTTCCGCCCGTAAAATCAAGCGCCGTTCCAAGTTCGGGTTGCAGCTTTGCCGGATCGTCTTGCTCTTCGGGATTTTGCACGAAGGACCAATCTTGCAAAAGCGCCACTTTTTCCGGCGCGAACGCACCACCCATATTCTTGGCGATACGCCATTCCGTCATGGGATGCCCGGCGGTCGATGCAGGCGTCGAATCTCCCACGACATAGTCCGACAAACCGTCGCCATCCACATCGAAAAACATCGGGCTCGCTTTGTCCGAGAAGGGAGCGTCGATCTCGGTCGTGATGTCCTCGAATCCCGTCTCGCTTTTCCCATAATGAAATCGCGTCGGCGCAAAACACTCGGTGCCTGCACATGCTTGCACCGATTGCAACAACGTCCGTTTCGTCGTTTCGCTTTGTTCGTAGGCGAATTCGTAACGACGCACCAACGTGTTGTCCACCTGCATCTCGATTGTGGCGAGCTGCAGCGACTCTTGCATTTGCATCCCGCGCCAATACGTCGTTTGCACGTCCTCGCGTATGTCGTAATCAAACACCACGATCGCATCCCCATATCGAATCGAGGTCAACGCATATTCAGCCGTGTATCCACTTTCGTCATTGGCCAAGCACCAATCGTAATGAATGACATTTCCGCGGGCATCACGCGATTCTTCAGCGAGCCATTGGCTGGGCACCTGCTCATTGGACATCACGCGGCCAGCATCGGTCGACCCAAAAAGAATGCGGTGACCATTGGGCAGAAACACTTCGAAGGATGAATTCGCTGGGTCTGCAAAATTGCCAATGATCTTCGTTTGCGAATCGGGAAACGTGCGGTACTCGATTTGGTCGCCTTGCGTCGAAATGGCAATCAGTCGTTTTCCATCAAGGCAAAGGGCGTCGTCCTCCGTGAATTGGACATTGGCGATTTCGCCATCGAGCGCCATTTGTTTGGAGCAGCGACCAATCGATGAAGCGCCCGACAAGGCAAAGCCCATTCCCAAAGCGCTTTCCGCGCCGGAACTCGAATACGAAATGGCCAGCTCCGGCGCGAATCCCGCTCGACCTGGCGGCATATCGAGCGGAATCCTCAATGCGGCATCTCCCGAAGACGTCCCGCTGAACGACGTAGTTATGGCCCCCGGAACGATTTTCGTTGGCGACGAAATGCCCAATGTCGTGATTGTCTGCGGCGATCGGCAAGCAAGAATCCCACGCTGTGCTGGCGCTTGACCCACGGGCCCACATGTGCACGAACCCACGCATACGCCCACGAGCAAGAGTAGGACAAGCCAAACCCGCGCGAAGAGTTGGTGCAAGGTTGCCATTGGAAAAGACCTCCCGATGTTGACGGTATCGGGAGCTCGGGTACTGCGTCAAGCTTTGATGCGGCGGCTGCCCACCGTCCAAACCCCTCGCATTCGCGCGCGCCAGCTCCAATCTTCTTGACCAAGCCGTTTACGCACGATTCGATCTCGTGAAAATCAGAAACAATCGTTTTCCGCAACGTCATTTTGCGTCCGATTTGCACCACTTTCGATACGCCTCGAGTCGCTGCTTCAATCCGTTTTCATCGATTCCCAGTTCGGCCAACGAACGATCGATGCTGTAATTCGATCGATCCCGGGCGGCATGCGTCTTTGGCACATGCGGGGACAATTCGCGGTCCAAACAATCTCAGGATGCCGCGATCGCGGAACTCCTCAGCAAGGCATTGGGATACGCACGCGAGCGC
>DAOMZH010001508.1:0-2162 GCA_035437985.1 Polyangium sp. (in: bacteria)
TGGGCACGGAAAATGCCCTATGAAACAAGCCTTCATGTGAGCCCCCGCGTTCGCGCGGACGAACGTTTTTTTTGGTCGGTTTTGTCCGGGCCATTCACGAGGTTTTACACGAACGAACGGAACGGGCAAGGGACTTGCGCCAACAATTCCGCAATCGCCTTTACCCGCCGCGACCGACATCAAGGCATGATGCCCCCGTAGTCGATCTCGAAATCCTCGGGTTGGCTGACGGGTTGGGTTTTGCTGACGCTTTTGCGAAATTCTTGGGCAAAATGCTCGCGGACTTTGTCCGGCTCGAACGTCAAAAACGTTCCCCCTGCCTCGAAGTGCTGCACGAACACTTTCCCCACCGCGTAGGTAACTGCCGCGCTGACAACGGGTCCGACAACGAGCTTGACGTGCGGAAAAGGTACGGTTGCCACAGCGCCGAAGGCAATTGCGCCGGAGAGAGTCGACCCCAAAAGCGCGCTGATGAGCGATCTGGCCAATTCGTCCGAAAACGGCAGCCCATAAAGCTTGGCCAAATTCCAAACGAGATTGACCTGGACCCCTGTCAATCCGGCGAAGTCGACCCAGGGCATGGGAACGAGTACGATTGCGCCCGCACCAAGGGCATGATACCGGATGAGCCGATTGGCCTTGTCAAGCTTGCTCGTAGATTGCTGCGTAGTCTCTTCCATGGTCTCGTTCTCGCTCGTTCGCATCGACGTCGGGGCCGCAAGATTGCTGGTTGCGTATCAATCGAAAAACTTCCAATCCTCCACGTAATCTCCCTGAATGGCCTTGGGATATCCCGGGTCGGCTCGGAACGTGACCGTGTCGTATCGAATGTATTGGTCGTCCCGAAAGAAGTAGACTTTGCCATTGGCCCAATAAAGCGCGGCGTCCAAGCGATCAAAGGTCACCCCTTTCCATCGCTTGCTGAACAATTGCGGGTAACCTTCATCGACCTTGTTTTTCTCGGTATCGAAACGGACGTATTGGCTTCCGCTGAAAAAATAGACCGTGTTGCGGCCCAAGGCCAAGGCGGTATCGATACGCGAGAATGGCACCCCAGGCCATGCCTCGGCAAACGGAACCGGCCCATAATCGAGGCGGTCGGTGTCCATATCGATCCGTGCGTAGTTGTCCCGATAAAAGATGTGCACTTTCCGCCGGAGATCCTCGCCCGATTGAAACACCAAATGCGCCCCCGAAAACGCGGCATCGATTCGCTCGAGACCACACGCCTCGAGATCAATCCAACGCTCCACCAGCAATCGAGGTTTTTCGCTCTCGCCCTGCTCCATCTGGTAAGAGAAATATTTCCTTCCCCGGACGCAATACACGGTGTTGTCCACGGTAAACGCCGACGTCAAACCGGAGAAGACATGGATCGCCTTGTACGCTTCGGCGAGCGCTTCAGCTTTTGCCGGATCTTTCAGCAGCGTCCAGATGCCCGCAACATCGAGCTCGATGGTTTGGGGATTATCGCGAATCGTGGCGAGCCATTCATTGTAATGGGCCTCGTCGAGTGAACTGAGGGCGGCGAGTTTGAGTTCGTCGGCGCCTTTGCGCGAAACGGAGCATTGCGAGCTATTGAGTAGTTTTTCACGCTCAGCCGCGAATTTCGAGCTGGATTCACCGGAAACAGCCGTGTAACTGGCTTTGATGCCTGCTTGGATCTCTTGTTTGGAGAGCTGGCTGGACTTGAGCACGGTGAAAAACAACAAGGCTTTGCCGCCAATCCAAGCCCGCTTGACATAATGACTGCCGTATCGTTGGAAAAAGGCTTCGTAGGCGCGGCGATGGCCAAACTTGAACGGAGCGGGGATTTCCGCCTCGTCGATTTCAGGCAGATAGTTGGTCGTATCCGCGAGATAAACGCTCCACAGCGGAATGAAAGAACCCCGGATTGCATAATATGCTTCTTGCTCGGAGCGCATTTCATTGGCCAGGCTGGCGCTGGAGCTGATGCTGACCACACCGTTGCCCGCTGCAGCCGTGGTGTCGAGACGGAGCTGTTTGCTGAAGCGGTCCCACGATTCCTCGATCTTGACATGATTGAGGAGCTGATTGGAGGGCATGGGTGGACTGTCATCGACGTCGTACCCTTCGGGCACCGTGTACGATGTGCTGGCATCCTTGATGGTGACCGCACGTTCATTGCTTCGCGGAAAAAG
>DAOMZH010001509.1:0-2160 GCA_035437985.1 Polyangium sp. (in: bacteria)
AGATAGTTGGGAACGTCCGACGAACTTTGGACTCCGAGGCCGTCGACGAAGTTGGTTTGGAAGGGGAAACCCGGCAGCGCAACCGGACCAACCTCGGTCAACGTGAAGACAAACACGCTCCCGCCACTCGAAAGAACAACGAGATCGCGGATGCCGTTGCCATCGATGTCGGCCATCTTCGGACTCGATTCGATGCTGTCTCCAAGGTAGACCGGAAAACCCGGGAGGAGATCCGGATCGCTGTGCAGGTAATAGGTGCGTCGGGTTTCACTCGAAACATCTCCAACCTCGCCACCGTAATGTCCCGTCGCTCGCACCCGCACCGTGATCGAGTGATGGGGCTGCATGGGTCCTGTTTGAGGATCGTTATCGATCAAAGCGCTCACGTGACGCACGTCGAGCAACGCAAGCGCGTCCGCATCTCCAACCACCGTCGTGGGATCGATGTTTTCTTGTTGCGCCACGACGTGACCGTCGAAGTCTCGTGCATGTGGCTCGACCCCTGCCGCCCAATCAACCACGTAGTCGTAAGCATTTGCTCGTCGGGCAGCGATCGAGCCACGAATTTCCACAGGCGCGTCGAGTTTGTCCGTGTCCAAAACGTCAAACCAGCGCGGAGACGTGATGGTTACCGTAGGGGGAATGTGCTGCGTGACAATCGCTTCGAGCGCCCGTGTTGCGTTGATTCGTCCGTATCCAAAACGTTCGTCGAAACCAGGTTGCGAGAAGAGATACCCGGAACCAGGCATGCGAGACTCGGGGACATCGACATCGTCCACGGTGCCGATGAGCAACGCCTGCATCTCGCCAGCGGTGAGGTTGGCCGTTGGGCCTTGGGCAAACGCAGTCGAGACCATCAATCCCGCAACACCAGCGAGCGCACCAGCGACGCCCGTATCGCATCGGGCACTCGAGACCGACAAGAAGTTGTGACTGCCAAACTGCGCACAAGGGTTTGCCGCAATGAACGAATGGGACAGTGCGACGCTTGGTCCGTCAAACCCGAGAGCATGCGCCGCAAGCGTGTAGTTTGTCGTGGCCGGTAAATCGTGACGCCGCGATCCCACGTGCGAAGTCGCCGTCACGACGAGCACGTCTTTGGCGTAGGCATAAGCGATCGCGGCCTCGGCGAAACGCGTCATGTTTGTCGTTTCGAGCGCTGATTGCACAACGTTTGCCCCGTTGTCCGCCGCGTACACCAGCGCTTGCGCAAAGTCCTGCGCGTCCGCGATCACTCCATCACCCACGCGTAACGGCAACACTCGACAGAGCGGACAAACCCCCGCACCAGCGATCCCGTTGTTCGTTGCCGCTGCAGCTACCGCCGCATCGCGTGTTGCGTGACCATCGCGCGTGTCATCCAAGGCATCGTTGTCGTCTTTGAAAAAATCCCAGCCGGAGATGTCGTCGACGTAGCCATTGCCGTCGTCGTCGATCCCATCCGAAAACGCCAAGATCAAATCACCCGCGTCAATGACCCCGTTGGCATTGTGATCGTCAGCCGCAACGTTTAGCGACTCCGCATAGTCCGAGATCGTGAAGCTCCCATCGCCGTTGCAGTCGAAGCCGGCGAGACTTCCAGAACCTCCACATGCCGACTGATCCGCGTGAAGTGGTTTATGCGCTGAAAGTTCTCCTTGGTTGATGAACACCTTGTCCAAGAGATCGGGTTCGTCCCAAAGAGCTCCGCCGCCCGTCACGGCGATGATCACGCGAGGATCTCCGATGGAGACGCGCCACGCCAAATCGACACTCATGCCCGTCGTCGTTTCACTCGGTCGACGTTCGACACCACTTGCCGCGGCAGGCAAGAATCCGTAATGCGTCCACTGACCATCCGTTTGGTCTGAAAAACCGTAGTCAGGATCGTTGGGCCAATAGGCAGGATTGGCGACATCCATAGGCGTCGCCTCAGGTGGTGGTGGCCAGCCCGCATCCGCTTCATGGCTGGCCAAAACGTTCACCAAAGCAAAGACCGCAACGAAGCCCGCGCGCGACATTGTGCCGTACGTTCGCATCGTCTCCTCACGACTGTCTCCGGCCAGTCTCGGCAACACACGATCGTGTTCGGCAAATGAACGAGAAGAGCAAGCGGAGAGCAGTTAGAGATGTAGCAGCGAGCGCCTACGGAGGGAACCGAAGCTATGGGAGTCGATCAGC
>DAOMZH010001510.1:0-2157 GCA_035437985.1 Polyangium sp. (in: bacteria)
CCCACCTGTTTGTCCAAATCCCACACCACGAGCACCACGGGCGGCGATTGCGCCTCCCAATGCTCGATGTCCTTCACCTCGAGCGAATACCGCAATTCATTCGGCGCCCGCTTGCCCTTGTGTTTTTCGGCGTCTCGAATGCTCTTGAGCTGCACGTAAAACGACAATCCCGACGAGACGCCATCGTCGTAAATCTGAACGAGATAATCCTCGCCCAAATCCTTCGCGGGCTCCAAAGCATTCCACCCAAGCTTGGCCAGGCGCTTCAGAAAATCGGCCTTGCTCTCCGCTTCTTGCCGGTCTTGCCGGCCAAAACGCCGCGGCAGCTCGTCTTTCTTCGGCGATTTCGCGCCCTTCTTGCCCTTGCCCATGACGCGCGGCAGCCTATCGCCACTTGCCCGAAGGCGCAACTTCCAAACTCGATCTGAGTGACGATGCTGTAGACAACCGATCCCCAATTTAGCGATTCTTGCTTTGTACAGTAGTTGAAGACGGAGAACGGCAATGCGGTCATGGTTTCGTTGGTGCTTGGCAATCCTAGCTTGTTTGGGCCTGATTCTATGGTGCATGCCCGCGCATGCCGAACCCAACAAAGTGGTCGTCGTTACGTACATCAACAAAATTCAAGACCTGAACTTCAAAGAAGACAAATTCGCACTCGATTTTTTCTTGTGGTTTCGCTGGGAATCGCGCGGAGCCTTGGCCAACTACAAACCGCTCGAAACTTTCGAGTTGATGAATGGCAAAATCGAGAGCAAGAGCAGCATCGACGAAAAGAAGATCGGCGACATCAACTATGCCATTGTTCGGGTGACGGCAGTCATCTCGAAGACGTGGGACCTCGAACGATTTCCCTTCGACGCGCACAAGATGCAAATCTACGTCGAGGAGAGTAATTTCACCGCGATCGATCTGGTCTTCGAGCCGTATACGGTCAATTCGAAATTGGGCAATGAGATTGATATGGCTGGATGGACGCCTGATGCATTCAGCGCTGAAGTCGTGAAGAAAGGATACGAGTCGAATTATGGAGACACATCGATTCCGACTGGCAACAAGAGCGAATACTCGCGTTTCCTCATCAACATTTCGATAAAACGAACGAATTACGGCGCGGCAATCAAGCTGTTATCGACGGTTTTATTGGCGGTTGCGGTGGCATTTGCGGCCTTCACGGTGAAGTCGAGTAACCTCGACGCACGTTTTGGTATGGGAGTGGGCGCGCTTTTCGCCGTGGCTGCAAGCGGGTTCGTCGCGGCATCCGCCGTTCCGGATGCCGGAAGCATGACCGTAGCCGATGAAATGCACATGGTGGCGCTCGGGTTCATTTTCGCCAGCCTTTGCGTGTCGTCGTATTGCCTCAAAATGGAGCAGGCGGGACGCGAAGCCATTGCGGACCGAATCGACAACGTCTGTAAGTACTCGTTTCCAATCGTGTTCTATGCGTGGGCGTTCGTGACGGTGTGGCGTGCACTTGCGTTGTGGAACCCCATTTGAGGCCATCATTCGCGCCGTCCATGAATGACTGAAGCGCCTGCGGTTCGTCAAAAAGATGCGAGCGGCTTTTGTTGCAGCTTGACTCCTGGATGGGGAACGGAGAAAGTCCGCTTTGAATCGCCATCGCTGGGGGGCTCGCAAGGTGCTCAGCTCGACGCGATTGCGGCTGTAGACAGAGCGACGGTTCTGGTGGAGAGGAACAACGACATGCGTAGGCGAAATTTATTGGGGATGATGCTGCTGATTGGGGCGTTCGTCATGTTGGGATGTGGTGCAAAGAAAAAACCCGGGAGCGAAGCCGAATTCAAGGCCACGTTCGACGGGATCATGAAAAACTTCAATGGCAACTCGTTTTCGCTCGAGCAGCGAAAGAAATACACGATCGAGCAGCTCGGCGAGCCGCACCGCACGGAGCCCGATGCACTCTATTGGTACACGAGCTCAGGTGTGTGCTACTATTACAAAACGGGCTTGAAAGAAGGTTATGGCTCGACGGGGACGGGCAATGCCGACGATTGCAAGAAGTGGGGAGTGCAGCCGTAGCAGCCCGTTGATTTATCTGCTCACACCCGAAATCGTCGGTCGACATCGCTCGAAATGCTGAAGCCCGCCACTTTTGCTCGATGCTACCAGCACGTTTGCGGTTCAAGCATCGAACGA
>DAOMZH010001511.1:0-2154 GCA_035437985.1 Polyangium sp. (in: bacteria)
GATAGCGCTCATTGGAGAGACCGAAAAGCGCGTGCAAGGTATTCTCGTCGAATAACGCCTCACGCAACCGCTTCGCACCTAAATCGGAATACACGCTTCCCGGTACAACGATTCCGAGCTGTCCGCCATTGCGTAACAAGTTGAACGATTGCTCCACGAACAGCTTGTAGAAGTTGATATCGGTGCCAACGCGTTTGCCATCCACGAAAGAGGTCTGCTTTGCATATTGTGGTGCTAATCGATAGAAGTCGTTGACATGTGGAAATCTGGCCAGGTACGCGAGCCACGCTTTGCGAATATCTTGCTTCTTCAAGAGTTTTTTCTGTTCCTTTTCAAACTCCTCGATGCGCATGTTGTTTCTGCTAATTACGTCGGAATGCTCCAAGAAAAATTCCTTGGAATTGGGCTTGAACAAGTCCCACGGCGGATTCGCCAAAATCACGTCAAACCCGCCCCGCAACCGCATGATGTCGTCGAACTCGTAATCCCAGTGAAACGGCTGCAGCTTGGCCACGTCCTGCACGCCCAGCGTGCGCTTCTTGCTCTTGCCGACGTCGTTTTTCTTGTCATCCCACGTCGGTTCTTCGACTTTGATCTCCAAGGCTTGAAAATCATCCCGCAACATTTCATTGAGGCGTTCCCGGGCCTTTGCCTTGCGTTCCTCGATTTTGTCCCGCAATGGCGCGAGCAGATCCCCGTGCTCTTGCCGATATTGCTCCACCCACTGATTCTTTTCGTTCACCAATTGCCGATACGTCGGCTCGGGAAACAATCCCAGTTGGCGCTTCTTATCGTACGCCGATTCGTCCACGCGTAAGAGCCCAATCAACGAATTGCCGGGCATGATGTTGAAATCGACATTGGGCAACGGCTCCAATTCATCTTCATGCGTCGCGGATGCCACCAGCGTCAAAAACAGCCGCAACCGCGCGATTTCCGTGGCCTCCTCCATGATGTCCACGCCGTGGAGGTTTTCGGTGATGATTCTTTTCTTCAGGTAATAGCCGAGATTCCGGTGCTCGTTTTCCCATCGTTGCACGTCGGCTTTGAGGCTCGCGTCATTCGATGTTTTCACGACCCCTACGACAGCGCTGTACACCGCGAGAAGCGTTTTCAGCGCTGCCACCAAAAAGGCCCCCGAGCCACACGCCGGATCCAGCACCGTGAGCTTGGGCAATACCCTGTGCAGCAAATCACGACATAGAGCCGGATTGAGCTTCATCAGCAGTTCATTGAGGTCCTCGAATTTGACCGCCGCTACGCCATTCTGCAAAAATCCCAGCTCGTCCGGCCAATTCACTTTGTCCAGCAACGCCCGGAAAATGGTCTGCTCGCACAACCATTCCGTGATTTCCGGCCGCGTGTAATACGCTCCAAAACTCTTCTGGTTGATGTATTTTTCAAAGATGTACCCGAGCACGTCGGGATTGATGGCGCTGTCGTCTCCGCCCGGCGTGTCGTCGAGATGCCATGTATAACGTCCGAATAGATGAAACAAGTTCTCGAACGCCCGGTCCGGAATGTTGATTTTGCCGTCGTGCTCCTGCTCGATGCGATGCTTTAGGAATAACCCGCCATTCAAATATTTGATGTTGCCGAGACGGGCGCGCGCTTCCGCGGAACGATGTTCCGGAGGTTTGGCAAAACCCTGGAAAAACAAAAGCTCGAGAAAGTCCTTGAAGTATCGATTGGGACCGAACTGCGCTTGGGTCCATGAAAGCCGCTCTTGGAGATAGTTGGCATTGCCGCCATCGAGAAAATCTTTTTTCTGCAAAAAGTAAATGAACATCAGCCGGTTCAAAAGAACCGACACGTACCACCGGCGCTGGCGTTCGTCCTCGATTCCCTCGACCAACCCCAGAAACTCCTCGTGTTGCTTTTGGAAGTCCTCGTAGAATCGTTTCGTGACCTTTTCGATGTCGAGCGCCGTGCGGACGCGTTTGACGACCTCGATGACGGAGACGTTGCCCTCGCCATCGAAATCACCGATGTCGAACATCATCGCGCCAAGCTTGCCGATGAACAAATCGCCCGGCTGCCCTTTGAAGTAATAATGGGTCCGGAGATGATCCCGACCCTCGCGCCGGTGCACCCACGACCAGACGCTCTTTTGACGCGGTTTGTCGACGAATACGAGTACGTGCTCGTGGTGAA
>DAOMZH010001512.1:0-2153 GCA_035437985.1 Polyangium sp. (in: bacteria)
GCCGCTGACTCATCATTGCGCGTCATCCTGCCAGACCTTCCCATTGGCACGTTTCCTCTCCGAAAGCCAAATGCTTTATGCGGCAAATCATGCGGAGCAGCCATCGATTCCGACAATGCGTGATTCTTTGTAACTCATTGGCGCTGGCATTGCCGTATCACATTCGCAATGAAATGGGCCAACATGTTTGGCTTTTGAGCGAGTTCGCCTGTTTCGTAATCGCGTATTCCGGAGCAAGAAAGCCCGCGGTGGGGCGGCACAATTCGATCGATGCCATCCACCGCGGGCAATGACTCACTTCTTGGGCGGGTTGTTTCCGCGACCGCCGCCTGACGGATTGCCCGTCTGGCTGGGCCCGTTGCCCGACTTGACGCCCCCGCCCGAGCTCCCCTTGCCTCCGCCGCTTCCTTTACCCATAGCGCTCCTCCTTACTAACGTTGTTCGTCGCCAACCCTGGAAGTTAACGACGAATCCCATGAAAGCACGTTTCGTGCCAACGTGCAAGCGAATTCTTTCTTGCGAGTTTTGGAGGGGTAGGGACAGTTGAGGTGATCGCGATCACGCGGATGGCGGCGCGAGCTGATCGCGATCAAGGGTCAGACCCCCTGACCCCGCGGATTGTACGTCGATACCAATTCGTAGACGATGCGCAAGTCGGTGCCCGGAAACTCGGTCATCGTCGCATTGAGTTCGTCGCACAAGCGACGGACGGTGGAATCTGCGGATGGATTGGCCATGTGGTGCAGGCGGACAGTCAGTGTTCGGGCGTCGGGATCGGGCAGGAGGTCCGCTTCAGTCGAGTAGATTTGGCGCAGGAGCGAGCGAGCATCGTCGTTGCGTGAGCCGTTTTCCCTGACGATGTGCGCCATTGCAGTTTCGGCGCGATATGCAATCATCTTAATCGTATCGACAAAGTCCTTGGTTCGCGTGCTGAGGGCACGAAATCGATCTTCCTCGGAAAGCTCAGCAGCCTTGATATGACGTGGCATTGCTTTGCGCGCGCTCTCGAGCCCCTCGACATCGGCTTTTAGACCATTGATTTCATCTTGTAACGTGGCTCGATTCCTCTCATGACGTTGCACCTGCTCCGGTTCGATATCCCCGGTCAATTGTATCGCCCCGAATTGAGCCTGCTTGCGCTGAAGCGTGCCGACTTTGCTCCGCACCTCGTTATCCAGTTTACGCCAGGCCGGATTGACGAGGCGTATGGTCTCATCGAGTGCTTGGGTCTGATAGTCGGCAAGCCGGTCCAAACTGAAGTACTCCCGCATGTAGCGGAAGTAGTTTTCCTGCGTCCACCTCGAGAACATCCGCCCAGCAATGGGCACCAAATCCGAACGATAATCCGTCGCCAGAATGGACGTTTGATGCCCCGTTGCGGAGCGTTTTCGTATCTCACGTACCCACAGCCCATTGCTCAGACAAACGCCCCGCTCGGCGAGCACGAGCGTCGTGATTTCATTGCCATTACCGATGGAAATCGAGTATTCGGTGAATTCTTCGACGGCCCAGTCGGCGTCTTGGTGCTTGTGATAGTTGATGCAAGCAATGCGTCGTTTTTTCGCTTCGAGCATGAAAGCCGGGCTATGACCTTCGCGATCGAAAACGATGGTAAACCGATGTAGCGTCAGATCCGCATTCAACTGCTCGTCTGTGGGTTGTCCTGGAACATCACGCCCTAGGCGCGGAATGATGTCTTCGCGTAGGACATCAATGAGCCCGGGGTCGACCACTTTATTGACCAAGAAAAACGGTTGACCATCTTTTTGTGCTTATGGGCGCGGGGCCTTTTTTTTCGCGCGTGCAATCGTTTTGCGCGAACCGCTTTTTCCAACGTATTCTGCTTGATTTCGAGCTGCTTTGCCACGTCGGCGACCAAATGACCTTCATCCAAAAATTGTTGCGCTTTTTCCAATACCGGCGCGGTCAATACGGCTGCACCTCGAACTGCGCGCTGTGCATAGAATCCGCGGGGGCCTTGCTTTTGGTAAACAGCACAATAACGCTTCACTGTCGACAGTGGGACGCCAAACGCCCGCACGATCTCCGGCTGCGTGCAATTGCCATTTGTACAGAATTGACTCGTGATCATTCGAAAGGTTTGCAGGTCATCCACGGCATGGGAAAAGATTGGTGCAAGGCCATTAAAATAG
>DAOMZH010001513.1:0-2152 GCA_035437985.1 Polyangium sp. (in: bacteria)
ACATTGGTAGATGCGCTCGACGTCAAACGTTTCCTCATCCATGTGCGAATGCACATAAACTGCTTTCGCCGACTTTTCGCTGATTCGCAAGGCTTCTGCCGGAGTGAGACGTTTGTCGCTCGGAAACATTTTGCGGGTGAGACGATTGAGCATACCCAAGATACGCTCGTCGTCAGGTTCTCCCCGCGCCCAAAGCATATCCATGGAATCTTGGAACGCTCTTTCGAGTCGCGTATTTGGCTCCAAATAGAGGTGGTCCTGTAAAACCTCGTACATCGTTTGCCGATCCATGAAGCGCAAGAACGGAACCGCCGGACCGCCTTCGTCGTCCATCAACATGTAGGCAATTTGATAACAGAGTGGATGCGCGCTGGGCGAAGGAACGAAATCGGTGGTCCGCAAAAGACCGCCCGTCGTCTCTTCGATACGGTGCAATACTTCGAGCATTGAAATGCGCCCGGACCTATCGAAGGCCACGCCGCCCTGCCCCGTGTACGTAATCGTGTGGACCTCCAAATGGCGTACGCAGGAAAGTTCGAGGCCCATTTTGATGATGGCGCCGATCTCATGATCGTTATAGCCGCGGGTCATCACCGGAATCAACGTCGTATCGACCTGGTGTTTGTCCAGAAGCTCCAATACTTTACGCTTCAAATCGACGAGCGTCGCTCCTTGCATCGCGCGATCGACGTGTTTGTCGAAGGTGTCGAAAGAAAGCGCAATACGCGCCCCCAAATCCGCCAAACGGCGCACCAGGCTTTCATCGCGCGCCAAACGTACGCCATTCGAACACACACTCACGCGATGAATTCCACGCGAACGAGCCATTTCAATCAATTCGAAGAGCTGCGGATGAACGAGCGGCTCGCCACCTGTGAGATTGACGATATCGAGGTCGCCACCATGATCATTCACCAAATGATCGAGTACCCGGGAAAACTCCTCCGGACTCATATGGTAGGCGTCATCGTTCTTGTTGTGCACGTAGCAAATGGGGCAATCGAGGTCGCAAGCGCTCGTAATCGTCACGACGGGCAAACGCACCTTTTGGGTGTGACTTTCACATGGTCCGCAATCGAACGGACAACCATGTTCGATCTCGTGTTTCACCTTCGCGGGACGCGCATCGACAGGCATGATCGCCCGCGTACGCTCGTACCACGACGCATCCGTGGAGAGTCGCGCCTCTTGTTCACCATGCGCCGCACAACGTTTGCGCATCCAAACTTCGCCATTGTCGATAGCGACGACGCGCGCCGGCACTGCCGCTTTGCATACTTTGCACAAGCTCGTCGTTTCGTGAAGTAGCCGCTCGGTGTTCGACATGAGGCCTCGAGTGTAGACCAGTTCGACGCGCCCCCTCAATCAGCCTTTTTCCGTTAGTCTCCAGATCATGGCGACGTCGCCGGCGCGCGAGATCATTCATGTTGAAAGCATCGGGAAACGCTTCGGGGACACCGTGGCGCTCGATGATGTTTCGTTCACGATCTCGGGTCCCGGCATCGTGGGTGTTTTGGGGCCCAACGGTGCTGGAAAAACAACGTTGCTCGACATTCTCGAGGGTTTGTCCAGCCCGACCAGCGGTGCCTACCGCCTCTTCGGCAAGCCCACCCGCCCCTATCCACGCACGCGCGTCGGCGTCGTGATGCAAAAAGAAGCCCACCTGGAACGCATCACCGTGAGCGAGTACGCGGAGCTTTTTTCGGTCATCTTCGGAGTTGCCAACGGTGCCGAAAAAATCCTCGAGCGCGCCCGGCTCACGCATCGCGCGCGCACACCCGTCACGCGTTTGTCCGGGGGCGAAGCGGCGCGGCTCTACATCACGACGGCCGTCGTTCACGAACCGGACTTAGTTTTCCTCGACGAACCAACGGCGCATCTCGACCCCGACAACAAACGCCTCATTGGGGAACTGCTGCGCGACTTGGCCCGTGAGCGCACGCTCTTTTTGACGACGCATGATTTGTACGAAGCCGAAGTACTTTGTGACAAGCTTCTGTTTCTCGTCGGGGGAAAACTTCGCGCCAGCGGCACCAAAGACGAACTCGTCGCAAGTGTTCCGGAAGAAAAACGTCACGGGCTCGGCGTCGAAGACGCCTTTTTTCACTTCTGCGCCATCCGCATCGAACGTAGTGGTAACGTGCGAGAACGC
>DAOMZH010001514.1:0-2151 GCA_035437985.1 Polyangium sp. (in: bacteria)
TGCCCTCGGAGCCGCAGGAATCACGAGTGGTTGTGACGCAGTGCAAAAGCTGTACTGCCCCTCGAACGTCGTTACACGCGGGCAAATGGCGACGTTCATTCACCGCGCAATGGACTGACGGCCCGAGGCCCGACATCTAGACGAACGTGAAAGGGACCGTCTCGGACACCTTTCATTCGTGAAATCAACTCTTCACGCCCTTGCCACAAGCTCCTGAAATCACATGATTCAGAAGCTGGCCCATCCATTGCTTTACCATCTTCACGAGCGCCTGCTCCGGTTCCCCCCCCACCGTCGAGTAGGCGCTCGTTTTTTGTCCGCTGCAAGTATCACTTCCTGCACCACTGCTGTATCGTCGATGCGCGATTAGGAGGTTGATATGAGTATACGTCACGGTGCAATACCGTTCGGTCTGATTCTTGTGGGTATGGGTTTGGCCAATGCTACTGGTTGTTTGGCCTTGAGCACGACGACGCCCGACGGGATGGGCGGAGCTGCTGGTGCTGGCGGAAGTGGCAGCACTGGAGAAATGGCTGCGAGTTCGAGTTCGAGTTCGGGCGGCGGGAATAAAAGTTGCAACTCGAACAACGATTGTGACGAGAGTGGTTCGTCGTGCAAGACGGTGTCATGCGTGAGCGGAATGTGTGTCACGAGCGATCGGTCTGAGGGCTATCCGTGCAACAATAACACCAGAGTATGCGACGGAATGGGCTCATGCGTCGATTGCGTTAGTGACAGCGATTGCGATGGTTCGGGTGCCATCTGTGACAACAACGATTGCATTTCCTGTAGCGACGGCGATCGAAATGGTGATGAAACGGGCGTAGATTGCGGCGGATCGAGATGTGCGCCATGTACTGGAGCCACGTGTGCGACCCAAGCCGATTGCATGGTGGGTACGTGCGTCGATGGGTATTGTTGTGATTCGCCGTGTGACCAAGCGTGCAAAGCTTGTAATCTGGCTGGTAAACTCGGCAAGTGCTCGAGTTTGTCGTCCGGGACCGAAGATCCTGGCGTTTGTGAAGGAACCAAAGCTTGTAATGGTTTTGGCGCGCAATGCTTGCTGAAAAACGGGCAACCGTGTACGGCCGACGGTGAATGCATCAGCGACTTTTGCGGCGCGGCAATCTGTCAACCGTGACGTTGCAATGCTAGAGCAATGCGGCGAGCATTCGGGTACCTTCGACGGTCGATGCTTCGTCGAAAAGATACGGCAAATTGATGCGGGGCAGTTTCGATTCATTGGCTAGCCGCGCCAAACTTTCCGCTTGAACTCGTTCACGTACGGCGCGACGCGCGCCCGCAACGAGCGCACATTCGGGCATATTCTGCGTGCGTTCGGGCGCATCGATGGTCAACAAATCCATTTGTTTGGCCAAACGATCCCGTTCTTCCGGGGAAAACAACGGCGGCAAAACGCCATTGATGACCAGTCGCAGGACGGGCAAAGACAAATCCCGTTCAATCGCGCCAACGAGGTCGAGGGTTTCTTGGGTGGGCATTTCTTCGGGCAACGTCACGACGACCACACCGCTTTGTTTCGGGTCGCGAAACATCTCCCAAGCCGCTTCGGCATCTCGCCGCAAAACACCTGGAGGGACGACGTCGAGGATGATTTTAGGAACGCGGAGCATATCGATGCCGTGGCCAGTCGCTGGCGCATCGAGGAGCACGACGTCGAAACGAGGTTTGCCATTCTCGAGAAGTTCGGTCGTGTGATACCAGGCTTTGCCCAACATCGCCCATTCATAAAGCCCGGGAACGGCTCGAAAAAAAGCACTCGTGTATTTGTTTTCGAATACCGCTTGCGCCACCGCCCGGACCTTGAGCACCAGAGCGCCATATTCGAATAGAGCTTTTTCGGGGGAAATATTCACGGCCCAGACACGTTCGGCCACGGGTACGATATCGTCGCCAATGGGCTTGGTCCCCATGATCGCGGACAAACGCTCTTTCGTATTGCACAATGCGACCAGGACGCGTTTACCTTCACGCGCGAGCGCAACGGCGAGGGCCGCGGAAAACGTGGTTTTTCCTACGCCTCCTTTGCCCGTTATGAAAAGAAACTTGCGGCGTCCGAGGTCATCGACGACGCGACCCGAACCTTTGCCAACCGAAGAAGAGGTGGACATGAGTGCGGCGATTGCTTAG
>DAOMZH010001515.1:0-2148 GCA_035437985.1 Polyangium sp. (in: bacteria)
TTCTAACTGCCGTGAGTGTGGAATTAATAGACAAGGCGTCAAAAGATGTGGCGGAATTGTTGAGGCGGAAGAGAGATAGAGCGTGGGATGAATGCCTCAATCGTTATGAGGCTTGTGTTGCGGGCCCGCTGTATCGGGATGAAGGGAAGCACATAAAGGATTCGAGATGCGGATTGTGTTTGGGTATTTGCAGAAGCACAGGAAAGTGGCCCCCATTCGTTGACATTGGACCGTGTCTTTAGGAAATTGTGGCCAGCAGAAAGTGCGAGGACAAACATGATCACAAGACGAGATTGGACCCCGGCAGATCGCGAAGCTGCGATGCGTATTGGGTTGGTCTTTGCCAAACGGCCATGGCCGGGCTTTGCGGCGGCAGTCCAAGAGTATCGACAAATTGAGGCAGAACTCATCGCTCGAGCGGGCCACGACGAATTCGGCGTCCTGGAAACCAAACGTCGCATCGCAGAATGGATCGTCCGGTGCGCAGACCGGGATGCCGTGCCATTCGAGCAGTTTCAAGAAGCTTGGAATGAGCTACTCACCCTGGGATTTACCGATGATGAAAAGAAACGCGAAATGGTCACATACCACTCGTGTTACTGCTTGGACAATGAGCACTATGACGCTGGCATAGCCGTCCTCGAACCAATGATTGCTGAATTCGAGGCGTGGCTGCAAAGGGCAGAACTCGAACCAAATCAGAGGAAGTTTCGCGAAGATGAACTAGCGCATATGAAATTTCGCCATGAAGGACTCATCGCTCTTCGTGCCGGTGGGGCCGACGCCGAAGCATGGCTTGCACGAGACGAAGCCCGACAGCGCAGCCAGTAATACCAAAAAGAGAACCACGGCGTTGAGCCGATAACGGCAATCAATGAGCGCATCCATTTCGCGCCAGCACAACGCCGGAACCCAAGGGGCTTGTGCGTTTCATCGAGATTGACGCGCTTTGTTCGAGCGCACCAAGACAAACGGCGGCGCCGATGACGAGACGATTTTCGATAACCTTGGGCGACCCATTCGCATGTTTTCGCATGGGGCGACCCCAGAAGGCCAAAAACCGCTGCGGCATATGCAGGTTTTGGGGTACGATCGATTGAGCGGAAAAGTAGCCAAACGTTCGGTCTTGACCGCAGCAGATACCCCCGACGATCAATTGGTGTACGACGTCTTCGAATACGATTCCATTGGGCGCGAGGTGCGGCACACGACGCCCTGGAATGCCACGACCACGACAAACTACGACGGTTTTGTCATTGATTCGACCGATCCGCTGCTCCAGCACACGAAGACCGAAATCGACGTCCTCGGGCGACCCATTACGGTGACGGATGCAGCAAAAGGGAAGACGCGTTATGCGTATGGTCCTTTTGGCGCGTTGCGCTCGATTACGGATCCAGGTTATGACGTGGCGACGTGGACCCGCGATGCGTTTGGCCGGGTGACCCAATTGGAAGAACCTGACCGCGGGCTGACGGTGTTGAAACACAATGCATTCGGCGACTTGATCGAGTCAACCGATGCGCTCGGGCGCATCGTGACGTTTGACCTCGACGCATTGGGACGGACGAAAAGCCGCAAGGACAAACTTGGGGCGCAGATCTTGACGACGACGTGGGCGTGGGATACAGCCCTGCACGGAATTGGACGGTTGCACAAAGTGACGAGTCCCGACGCGATCAAAACGTATTCCTATACGAACCGAGGGCAGCTCGAATCGGAAATGCTCTCGGTTGTCGGGGAATCGTTTGCCGCGAAAATGGGATACGACGAACTCGGGCGGGTCAAGAGTGTCGATTATCCGCAGCCGCTCGGCGAATTGCCATTTGGCGTCATGTACGAGTATGACGAACACGGTTTTGTCATTGGTGTGCACGAGAAAAACACGAATGAGTCATTTTGGACGTTGCAAGAAGTCGACAATGCCGGGCGCATGCAAGAGGAGCGTTTTGGCAATGGTGTGGAAACGACGCGTAGCTACGACAAGAAGAAACAAACGCTGAAAAGCATTTCCACGACGTTTGGCGGGGCGCAGATCCAAGACTTGGCTTACGACTGGAATGAACGGCTCAATTTGAAGAGCCGGACGGACACACTCCAGCCGCAAAACAAGACGGAACGGTTTCGGTATGACGAACTCGACCGCGT
>DAOMZH010001516.1:0-2148 GCA_035437985.1 Polyangium sp. (in: bacteria)
CGAAGGCTGGACCAGTTGGCCAAACACAAGGCCAAATCATTCGCTCGGTCGCCCACACACCCGTGACCACTGAAGTAGAAGTAGAATCGGCGTCCTCCAGAGCGATCGGCTCGTTGCAAGATATCTTCCAGAGCATCATTGATCTCGGGACCGATCGGTCCAAGTGGATCCACCGTCGAAATGATCGTGTGGACATTCTCCGCGCGTAATGCGCCTCCTTGTGCCTCGACGAGCCAAGCCGAAAACGCTTGCGCATCCCCAATGGCTCCACGCAAGGAGCGCAGTTGCGGGTAGTCGTTCACTCCGACGACCAATGCATAATCCTCGCCCGCGTCTCGATACACAACGTCGGTAGGTACGTCCTTTTTTTCCTGCAAGAATTCGCGCCGAATTACCTGCTTGGCAGTAGGGTCGTGCAGCTGTATTCGCTCCGCCAAGGTCAAAACTTCACTTATGAACGCTTCGGCTTCGCGCGGATCACGGAAAATCTTCCGATTGGGATCTTGCGAATCGCCAATGATACCTTGCATTTGTAAATCCAAGGTTGGGCTCGGGCCGAGCAAGATAGCCATGCGCCCAATGCGCGTTTCATATTGCATCATGTCCGAAAACAGTTCGAGCATGTCCGGCGGAACTTCACGCGCATCTTCAAGATTAATGAAAAGCACGTAATGTATGGCCATTTGCGAGAGCAGTAGGTCACAATCGAGTAAAAAGGTTAGTAGTTCGTCGTCAGGAATCGGTGACCAAAACCGAACCTCAATGAGCCTAGCTACCGCGCGTCCAATCGTGTACATCGGTGATCAGCCTAGCCGATCACACGCTCGCCATTCAAGCGCTCTGGTGACCTTCAAAAACGATGTACTGGCGCGTAGGCGAGAAAGGGCCGTAATCGCACTTGCGAGAATTGATGGCAGTTGTCGCTAACGTGGGTCTTGCCCACTCTTCGGAGGTAGGTCTTGCCCACTTCATCATATGCGTAATCTGTTCCGCGTATTCACCCTACAGAGTTGATTCGCGTCACCATCCCGCCCGCCTCGACCTTCTCCGCAACTCCGGTCAATAACCCCGGCAGCGATGCAAGCGCCCCAATTTCGGAGCTTCTGACCCACGACCACTCGACTGGGGGATCCGCTCGCTCGGGCACGCATTCCCCTAGGGCCTCGTGCGCGAAAAAGAAAAACCCCTCCCACGGCGTGCCAAGCACGTCGTATACACCGTGCGCAATCAGCTCGAGGGACGCCACTGGTGCGTCGATTGACGTTTCTTCTCGCAATTCACGCGCGGCGGCATCGGCAGGCTTTTCGTCGGGCTCGACCTTGCCGCCAGGGAAATTCCAAAATGGGCGCCCCGGTTCGCGCAGCACGAGGAATCGACCGTCAGCCCGGCGAATGACAACACGAACGAACGATTTCATGGCAGAATCCCAGCTTCACGAAGTGAAGCAAGAAGGCGCTCGGCTGCATCTTCGACCGTCCCGAAGGTTTGGCGGAAGTGCACGATTCGAATATTCCGTTCGGCGGCGAGGTGCATCGCTGCTTCGATGAAGTACCGCTGCGTTTCGTAACTTTTCGAGAATGCTTCGTCGCGATCGAGTGCGCGATTGCGACGCGCAAGCATCGCTCGCCAATCCGCTGGTTCTACCTCGAAGGTAACGATGCTATCGGCGTCGGGGAGAATGCGCCAATCGGTGCGCGCGACGCCCATAGCCAATTCAAAATAAGGATCATTTGGGGAGAGCAACCATTCCATTCCCGGACGAGCAAGGTAATGCGCAATGAGTTTGTCATAATATGAATCCACGAGCGCAACGCCACCCGACGCGCGGACGCGATCGGCTTCGCGCAAGAGGGGAACTCGCGCCGAGCGGAACCACATCAGCCCCGTGAAATGACAAGCTTGATCCCATTGGAGAACGGCTTTGCCCCATTCCTTTTCTTCAGGCTCGAGAAAAACCTGGGCGTTGATCATCGAACCGAGTGCTCCCATCACGGACGATTTCCCCGAACACGGCAACCCAACGGCAACGATAAGTTTTCCGACTGGTTGCGCGGTCATGCTTTTCCAACCTCGGTTGCTGGGAGTTCACGAGAATGAGCCGTCGGTTTAGCAATACGCTGCGGAAAAAGTGACAGGATCGCAATACTG
>DAOMZH010001517.1:0-2146 GCA_035437985.1 Polyangium sp. (in: bacteria)
ATTGCGTATCGACAAGCGACGTGCCCGATGGGGCATGGGAAAACGCGAAAGCCGCAGGCAACGAGCCCATTCAAATGTGGGCCGAGTGGCCGGACAACCTCGAATTGCGAGAGCTCGTCGCCAATCCCAATTTGTTGCAATCGTGGCTCGACGATGCCCGCACGGTGCTCGATTACGTGCGCATTACGCAAGGTTATGCCGAATCGTACCGGGCGAGTTTGGATGGAAAGCAGCAGGATCTTTTCATTCAAGCGTCGGTCGTTCAATCGGAGATCATGCGGGAAAAGTCGACCGATCCAAAAGAAGTCCTCGAACAAGCGTTGGTCGAAAAAGCAGCGACTGAAATCGATCCGTTAAAAACCGAGGTTGCCATTGATAAGCAAACGATGGGCGAGATCCAGACGCTCGTCGAGCAATCCAAACTCGATGCGGCGCCATTTGCTGCACAATACGCAGGGCTCGTGGACGATTTTGTCGAGTATGGGGCAACGGAAGCGCAGGAAATGGCTGGACATAGTCGGAACGCGCTCGAGGTTCTTGGCCCTCGATGGTCGTACATGCTTTTCTATCAACTGCGGAGGAATTCATGAAATCTCGTTCGGTATTTTCTGGGATGCTGGCGGCGGGGTTGACGCTTGCGTTCATGCCGCTTGGTTGTGGCGCGGCGCAGGACAATTACGAAGTCCTATCACGACCTTCCGAGCAAGCATCTGCGTCCGTCGGTCAAGGGTCGGGGATTCCGGATGTGACCGCTCGGGAATTAAAAAGCTGTATCGAGCACGGTGCAGCTCGTTTGCCTAGATCTTCGGCGGTGCGATTCGATGTGGAGCCAAATGATGCGGGCCGCGTGGTGAAGATTGCGCTACACAAATCGACGGTGCAAGACTCAGAGGTGGAAGGGTGTTTGCGACAGGCGATTGCGGAAATGACGGTGCCCATGCGTTCGTCTGGGCCAGTCTCCGGGGGCGAACGCATGAGGCGCGAGCAGCGTGGGCCGCTCGGTTCGGAGTCGGAATCGAGTAACCCGTTCGTGTTGTGGATGGTTGTCGAGGCGGTCGGGGTGGAGACGCTTATCGAGGTGGGCGTTGGGGTCATTGCGGCGATAGCGACCATTGTGGTTCCGCGGGAGAAGAGTCCGAGAGAGAAGTGTCAAGAGCCGTATAGCGACTGCTTGATGTCCTCTGTCGCAAGTCGCCGTGGTTCGGTGCACGGACATACTCTGTGTTTGTGGTGTTTCGAGGCGTGCGTCGGTAATGGTGGAACTTGGCCCACCAGCGTACCCGGAATTGGAAAAAACGTCTGGCACTCGTGCGAGTAGGGAGCAAATAGAAATGGCCACAGGGGAACTCGACCACATCGAAGAAATCGCGACCGACGAGGAGAGCGCGAAGTATTTTGCCGAAGTTGCCGGATACGACAAATGGCCCGATAACGTGGGCATCGAATTCGACAATGCATTGCGGCTGGCTACGATCGGTGCCATTCGTGGTGATTTCGCCACTGCGATCCAGGGGTATCGCGCGGTCGAGGCGGAATTCTTGCCACGTGTCGGCGATATCAAGGAGAATGTGCAGCAAGTGCAAAGACACATCATCGAAATGATTCTTCGAGCCGCTATCGATAAGAATGAAGCCTTCGAAACGTGTTGGCAATACTGGACCGAACTGGTTTCGTTGGGCTTCTACCGCATTGAAAGACGATGCCACGCAACCTGGGCCTTCGCCTATTATTGCGCCGAACAACAACACACCGACATCGGCCTCGGATTACTCGAGCCTCTGATTGCCGAACTCGAACGATTGCTTGCTGAAGTCGACAAACACGGCGCCACGTTTTACCAGCATCACCTCGATCTTCTCATAAAACTCCGCGCAAGGCTCGAAGCAGAACGGGCTTGACCGTCGCAATTCCGCAAAATACAGCGATTCGTGGACGTTCGTGTACACGAACCCCTTCATCGAGGCATAACTCGATTTTGCTGCTGCGATAAGCTCACCTTGCTCCGCACGACCAATCGGAAATCCTTGCAGAGCTGCATGAAATGACGTCCCCTGGCCTGAAATCCCGGACATCTCGGATATCCCCGGCGCTTTCGATCCCGCCAATGATCCGTATGCCGCGTATGCCGATGGTGTGATCGCTTCGC
>DAOMZH010001518.1:0-2142 GCA_035437985.1 Polyangium sp. (in: bacteria)
GAATGGGAATGGCGCAAGCAACCTCCGCAACCCGTCGTTTTCAAGGCCCTTGACCGCATGGATGGCGAACGCGTGCATTTGCACTTGGAACACCCGTTCGTGCAGCGCATTCTGTCGCGCTTTTTGGCCCAAGGGTTTGGCGCGCAGGACCTATCTCGCGTGACGCTCGTCCCCGACGATCGCCATGGAGTGCCCCGAGTATTGGCCCTGGGCCGATTGTCGCTTTTTGGTCCGGGTGCCGCGCGTTTGCACGACGAATTGATCGCCGTGTCGGCGCATTTTCGTGAAAGCGGCGAGGGCGATCATTTGCAGCCTTTGTCCGCCGAAAGCGATCGGATTGCTTTGGCGGACCTGGAAAACTTGCTTTCGCGGGTCGCTGATTTGCCTTCGGCCCCGGAAAGTCTGCGTCAACGGCTCGCGCGCTCGGCGCCTGGGGACTTTGCGGCATTGTTCAAGCATGTGCGGGACGAAGCGGACAACCGCGCGCTCGAAGCAACCCAGCAGCTCGGTCGACGCGGTACGAAAGAGGCGGACGACTTGCGCGAGATTCTGAAAGCGCAGCGCATCGAGATTGGTGATCAATTGCATAAACAACTTCCGCTGTTTCCGGTTGACGACCCGAATTTCAAGGCTCAGCGCGATCAGCTCGACAACGAACGCAAAGAAATGAAGAAACGCCTGGCGCGGATCGACGATGAGATTCGCGACGAACCTGGGCAGCTCGAGGCGTTGTATCACGTGAGTTTGAAACGTTTGTCCCCGGTGGGGCTGGTGTATTTGTGGCCGACGACGAGTTTTTAGAAGCAACTCCAAACAACTTGGCCGTTTGGCGCGACGTCATCTAGAATGAGCAAAGCAACCATGAAACTCCGCCGGTTCCAGGTCCAAGGTTACAAGAATTTCACGAGCCCCGTTCGTTTGGACGATCTCGGGCCATTCAACGTGATCCACGGGGACAACAACGTGGGCAAGTCGAACTTGCTGGAAAGTATCGGGCTCTTCTTCGTGGCGATGCAGGCGTTGCGCGAAGAAACGAAGGGTGGGCCGAGTTTGGGGGAACGGTACGAGCGGCGCGTCAAGACCATCGATCCGGCCAAGCTCCCGGAAGTTCAAGGAGGACGATTACGCTGGACGTTGCGTTCGTCCTCGTATTGGGACGAGCGTGGTTTTTCAGCGCCAGAAATGTTCAACTTCGAGCAGCCTGGGCCCATTGATTTCGACGTGACGCTCGATGACGATGCGGACACTTCAATCGCCGTACGTTTGCGTGTGCAACGGTGGGAGGAAGATGTTCTGGTCATGTTGTTGGGTTCTTCGACGTTGCCCGCGGAGAGCACGGACGCACAAATCGATGGGTTGCTCGATCGGTTTGGCCCACGGGTGCAAGGCAAAGAGACGTCGCCTCGCTTCGCCCTCGTGCGCTCCGATCGCACGGTCGTGGGAGGCGAATCGGAACCGCTGATGACGCGCAAGCCGCTTCCGAGCGCGCTTGCACTGGACCTTCATGCTGCGCACACGGCCAATGACACGCGACGGGAGTCATACCTGCGGTTCGCAGACTTGCTCGAGTGCTTGCGTGATCTGGTTGGTCCCGGAACGTGGCGCATGTTATTTGACCGGAATGCGGATCGGGCTGAGTTGGCGCTGGAAAAAGGCCCCAGGCTACCGCTCGTACCTTTGCGATTGATGGGTTCAGGTATTCAGCAGATAGCCTTGCTTTGCGCTCGAATCGTCATGGCGCCGGCTGACATCATGGCCATTGAAGAGCCGGAACTAAATCTACGCTGGAACGCGCAGCGCACGGTGCATGATTTGTTGATGCGTATTGGTCGAGAACCAGGTGGGCCGCAGCTCTTCTTTAATACGCATTCGGGGCAATTCGGAGGCGCAGCCACGAGCTACATCCTTACCCGTACAGAATCGGGGCCACGGATTCAGAAAGCGTCGGTGCAGGGAGCGCTCGAGTATACCCAACCACAAGTGCCAAATCCGGTCATGGGGCAACGGGCTCCTTGGGGGTATGTGACTGTCGAGGGCTTGGTTCAAATTCCTCCGGAGGTCCAGCAAGAACTTGGACTCGCGCATGGAGGTGGGGTCGTCTTCATCCAGGACAAAGATGGCCACAACCTGATGCTGACCGAC
>DAOMZH010001519.1:0-2134 GCA_035437985.1 Polyangium sp. (in: bacteria)
CCCTCGCTTCGCGCGCTGCTGAGGCCTGGCCCGAGGATTTCAACCCTCGCTTCGCGCGCTAACAAGCGCGCTACGCGAGTTTTTTGTTTGTGATGGGGGCTCGCCGTTGGGTCTCACAATCTCTTTGGCTGCGCCAAAGAGACTGACCCAACGGCTCTGCCCCCATACCCCCGGAGAGACAAACCGATACGTGGCCATTTACAGCGAAGCTTCCGGGCCATAACACGCGCCGACAAACCCGCACCGGAGTTTGCGGCAACGATCAAGTGGTACGGCGTCGAAACGATCGGCCCAACGCGATTCGGCAAACCGCTCGCCAAGCTCGGACAAATGCTTGGAAAACGCGTCGTGCTCCGCATGCGAAATCGTGCCGTCCGGACCTTCGGACTCCAAAAAAATTGGCTCCGCGGACGAACCCGCCAAGAACAAAACCCCCGCCCGAATCCTCCGTTCAGGCTCGCGACGAAACATACTGAGCGCATACGCATGTAGCTGAAAGGCGTACACGCCCAGATCCGATCGCGGTCGCGAAAGTTTGTAGTCGATGACATCAACCGTTCCATCCGGACGAAACACCACGAAATCAACAGCTCCACGAAGCCCAAGCACGCGCCGTGTACCATCCGGGGCCGGCGACAAACCAATTGTCAAGACAAACGGTTCTTCGCGCAAGAGTCGCAAGCCTTGCTCCCGAATTTGCCGCGCATAAGGTCCATCCAAAAATCGCGCGATTCCTTCGGCAATACGTGATGCTTCCGGAATGTCGCTCCGTAATCCAGCCAAGGCCAAACGTCGCGCCACATCGGCCGTATCCGTAGGTTTTCCAAATGCTTCGCGCGGCCAACGTTCGAGCACGCCATGCGCCGCCAAACCTCGAATACGAGGATCCAAATCGATCGGTTCGAGCACCGGTGTATCCACAGCCGGAGCATCTGCCGGAGCCGCCCCAGGTAAATCGACCCACCCCGTACTCAATGGTTCGTCAAAACCGAGCAGCTGACGCAATCGAAATCGGCGTGGGCAACCTTGAAAAAGCGATAGAGGCGTCGTGGCAATAGCAATCGTGCGCGTCGGAGGTTCTTCGGGCCAATGTGGGTATGGACCGGTGAGAGCCGCCATGGTTTTTCGCGCATCCCGGGGTTGCGCATCCGGATGCGCCAACAAATCCGATGCGCGAAGGTGCGTCGTAATCGAACCTTTGATTTGGGGAATGGTCAAACCCACCTCGAGCGATTCGAATGCCGAACCGCCTTTGGTTCGTCGCGTCCCCTCGCCCTTGTGTACGCCCACGAGCGCCAACATGCGTTTTGGGCGCGTAAACGCGACGTACGTCAGGCGTTGCCGTTCAGAAAGTTCCCGCGCCTTGTTCGTCGCATCGGCGAGGCGTAATGCCGCCGTACGAATGGTTTCGCGCGCTGGAAGATCGCCCGCTTCGAGCGTCGCCAGAGCGGAATCCGACATGGGGTTGGGGCGCGATGACGAATGCCGCAAAACGAGCGTGGGTTTGTCCCCACCAATCGACGCAATTTGCACGCCCATAGGTCGCGGAGAAATGCCCGCATCGAGGTCGACGACGATCACGACGGGAAAGTCCAGGCCCTTGCTCGCGTGAATGGTCAAAAGTCGAACAGCGTCTTCTTCCTCGGCAAACACTGCATCTTCACGATCGTCGGTGTCTTCGCGCATACGGCGGTCGAGCCAACGGACGAATCCGGGAAGCGTGCCTCCGCGTCGCCGCGCCACGCCCAGCAAACGATCGACGTTGCCAATGCGCATTTCGGGTCGCGGCATTGCGGCGAAAACTCGATCCAAATCAAAAGCTGCAACAGCGGCGCGAATGGCCTCGCCCGGATGCAAACGCATGGCGGCTCGACGCAATTCGACAAAACGCCGGACGAAGTCTTCGAGGCGCGTGCGATCAGCCGGTCCCAAATGTGCCCATCCCGGATGAGCCGGCAAAAGACGCAAGGCATCCGAACGTTCCAGCGTCAGAGACAAACCCAAACCTGGAATCGATAACCAAGCCAATCCCGCGTCGGACAATCCCACGGCAGGACCTCGAAGCACCGTGGCTAAGGCCAAACGATCGCGACGATCGACGAGCAAGCGTAAAACCGCCGCAACATCGCGAACT
>DAOMZH010001520.1:0-2133 GCA_035437985.1 Polyangium sp. (in: bacteria)
GGCGTGCAAATCCAAATCGTCAAGCGCGAGATCTCCCCCGAGGACGTCCTCGTGTATTGGGTCAAGCAAGACGAAGACGGGTCGAGCCACGTGTTTCGAGCGACGTTCGATGCGGAGGGCTATCTGCGTGGTTTCCCCGAGAACGTCTTTAACGAGGACCTCGAATTGGCACGCAAACTCCTCGATTTACGGGACCAGGCCGGCACATGAGGGTCATCATCGAGGCTGATTTGTTTCGGCCCCAAAACCTCGATGCCAATCATGCCAACCTGCTCGCCCTGTTTCAGATTGGCAAGCAAGGCGTGCACACTGTCGAGGTCGAACCGCGCAACGATCCGAAGTTTGTCGCGTGGCTCGAAGGCGAGAGTCTCCGTACGCAGCGCTTGTGCAAATTCGCCATCGAGCGAGGAAGCAAGCTCCAAGCGCGTCGTCGACGTGGAACCTTGCGGGTGGCCGAGATGGCCGCTCCCTCGTGGCCAGACCTGAAATGCCCGCTGGACATTGCCGTGCGTTTGCTCCAACGACCGTTGGTGCTCCTCCTCGAAAACGCACGCAACGATCGCAGTTTTCTCCAAGCGATCACGCAATTGCATCCTGACTTCAACCTCGAGGATCGTATCGCCAAAAGGCACCTCGACGTGCAAACGAGCGGCGGGAGCGACAACAAGAAATGGATCGAGGACCCGCGCCGAACGCCCGAAGAACTCGCGCGCCTTTGGGTCCTTTCCGATAGCGACGCTCGACAATCATGGCGGAAGGGGACGACTCAATTGCCGCAGCATCTCAGTTCGGATGTGCGAGACCTGGAGGTTGCATGCACTCAGCGTCATGTGCCGCTGCATATCCTCACGCGGCGTTTTATTGAAAACTATCTTCCTTTGCCGACGTTGCTCGCCTGGAGCGCCGGGGATCATCTGGTACCGGAAAAACGTACGCGCGAAGCGAAGTACGAGGCATTTACCAAACTCTCGCCTGAACAACGCCACCATTACAACATGAAAGAGGGGTTCGTCCAGGATCGCGAAGACAAGACGCACATGCAAAAAGTGGGCGATTTGTACAAAGAGGTGCCGGCCCCTGTGCTTCAGGCCCTCGAGGATGGTTTTGGAAAAAAGATTGCGACTCGTTTCGAGAAGGGCATTCTGGCGAATTGGTTGCGTAACGACAACCAAGAAGACGAAGCATTGCGGATCGTCGAATCGATCTTGGAGCATTTATGACCGTTCGCCCGCCCTCGTACCAGAGTGAACCGCAGATCCAATTTCTGTATCAATTGGTGCGGGAGATTCGCGATGGGCATCTGCAGCTGCCTCGATTTCAGCGGCCGTTCGTGTGGTCGGAGGACCAGCAGCTGGAGCTTTTTCGCAGCATTCGTTTGGGCACGCCGATTGGGAGCATCATGGTGTGGCGGACGAACCTGACCGAGGTTCGTTGTTTTGACGCGCTCGGGCCTTATGCGCTGAAGCCGTATACGCATCCGATTCGCACGTACATTATCGATGGTCATCAGCGTTTGGCGACGTTATTCGGGGCGCTGCATGTGCCAGTCGAGGGCGAATCATTGCCCGAACGCATTGCGTATTTCGACCTCGAGACGGATGATTTTATTTTTGCGGCACGTGACGAAGATCCGAATCCGATGTGGCTGCCGCTGCGGTGCGTGCTGGATTTCTCGCTGCTTTTGCCATTTCAGCGTAGTTTTGGGGGCCGAACGGACGAAAAAGAACTGGTGCGCCGAGTGGATATCATCGTGACGGCGTTCAGCACCTACAAGCTACCCGTGCTGGCTGTGGCGACGAATGATCTCGATACGATAACAAAGACCTTTCAGCGCATCAACAGCCAAGGGACGCCGATGGCTGAAGTGCACATGATTGCAGCGCTGACGTGGAGCGAAACATTTGATTTGAACGAGCGGATTGCGGCGTGGAAAGAGGAGCATTTGGATCCGCTCGGGTTTGGGGATTTGGACGACGACGTCGTGCTGCACACGTGCAAAGTGGCCTTGGGATTCGATATCTATGACCGCGATGTGGACGGGGTGAGCCGGGCGTTGCGGGACAAACCTGCGATGTTGGAAGAGACGTTGACGTCGTTGGCGGAGGCGGTGCAGTTTCTCCGGGACGAGTGTCG
>DAOMZH010001521.1:0-2132 GCA_035437985.1 Polyangium sp. (in: bacteria)
CTCTTGACGATTTTTGGTCTGGGCTTGATGGCGGCAGCGTGCGATTCGTCTACGGGCGGAGATACGACGTCGACGAGCAGCTCTGGATCGAGCAGTTCTTCGGGGTCGAATTCCAGTTCGAGCGGCGAAGGTGGCGCTGGGGGACAAGGAATGGGCGGCACTGGCGGTTCTGCCGGAATGGGCGCGGGGGGCTCCGGGGGGTCCCCGGGATGCCGCACGGGAACCGATTGCGGAGGGGCAAATTTCTGCTCAGCGTATACATTGGCCCCTCTTTGCAACGGAATGCCAGACACGTCTTTCGATCCTGTTTGCACCACCGATTCCGATTGCCCCAATATGAACGAAATCTGTGATTCGGCCTTGTGCATCGTTCCGCACGGCGGAGCGCAAACGCCTCCGCATTGTCGCGCTGGATGTACGACGAATGCCGATTGCGGACCAGGATTCGCCTGTTCCGCGACGCACCATTGCGATGCTGCAGCGTGCACCATCGACGCGGATTGCGGAAGCGGTAATTTCATGTGCGCCGCCGGGCAGTGTTCCCGGAAGGCGTGCACGATGGACAGCGAATGCGCGAATTTTTGCGTCAACGGAAGCTGCTGGGCCAATCTTGGAGAATGCAAGCCAGCGGTTCCGTGACAAACGATACGCATCGTTCAGGCCGACGCTGCCTGATTTTTCGAAAAAATTCGCAGTACTTTGAACGTTTTCGGTCCTCGTGCGTCCATGAGGACCGTGATTCGCCGCTCCTTCCTCCGCGCCCTCGCCGCTCTGCCTTTTGCCGCTGCGCCTCTTGCTGCTTTACCGCGTGAAGGTTTTGCCTGAGGCATGGCGCCGCCGCGCCGGGTGCGCGGAGAAACGTTGACGCTGCGCCGAACGGGCTTGTCCGATATCGAATTGTTTCAGGCGCGCGAGTCCATTTACCTCGGTCAATATCCGACCCAGGGGCGATTTCAGGTCGCTCCTAATGCCCAGGCGGTTGCTTTTACGACGCCTGGTGGGGATTCGTTGAACATCGTGCGTCGCGATGGCCGAATGGGTTCTTTCAGCGGCATACATCGTGATCAATTTCGATTTTCGCTCGATGGGCACACGCTCTACGCTGCACGTTATTACAACGGCTCGTTCGGCATTAGCCGGATCGATACTCGTACGCTCGAGGAAGTTTCGCGCTTCAATGTTGCAAACGCAGTTTGGATGGAAGCGTGTCCCGAAGGGCTCATCGTGCTCGAATACAAATTCGCGGCGGGTGTGACCGAGAGTATGCTCACGCTTTTCACGAGCAATGACGAACCTCGAGTGCTCGCCCGTCCCAATGGTCATCCAACTCGATTCTCGTGCGCCAAAGCGGCCAAGAATGTCGTGTATTTCCTCGGCTCGCATATTTGGTCCATCGCGCATCCGGGCGCCGAACCAATTCAGATTGCGGACGTTGGTTATGACGTTCAAAATGCAGAGATGTCGCCTGACGGGCGAAAGCTCGTCGTTGTGACCGTCAAGGACACGCATCTTTTCGAGGACGGAAAACTCGTCGCGTCGCTTGGTTTGTCTGGTGCGCATACGGTCTGGTTTTCGCGCGACGGCAGTCAGTTTGTCGTAGCCAATCAACAGAAAGCTCATTGGCAAAGCGGGGAAAAGACGGCGGAGCTTCTGGCGGACGAAAAATCGCCCATTCGTACGGCCCGATTTGCGCCGATGTCGCCGTGGGTCATGGTCGCGCGTGGTCAGGATGCAGTGCGGTGGAATCCGAGCCAAAGTGATTCGGAAACGATTGCTTCTGCTGAGGAAAATCAAGAAATGTTGGGGGTCGATGTATTCGCTGGAGGCGTCGTCATTTGGACGGGGACGACGTGGGAGCTGGAAAAACGCTTCCGGAGTTTGGATTGAGCGCCTCTGGTACAAGCCTTCGGTTTGAATCCCGGGGGTTTGGGGGCAGAGCCGTTGGGTCAGTCTCTTTGGCGCAGCCAAAGAGATTGTGAGACCCAACGGCGAGCCCCCATCGAAAACAAAGCCTCGCGTAGCGCGCTTGTTAGCGCGCGAAGCGAGTGTTCGAATCTGGCTTAGCCCGCAACAAACGCATTACCGAAACACTTCCTCGAGTGTCTCGAGCTCGGTGTAATCGAGCCACACGC
>DAOMZH010001522.1:0-2127 GCA_035437985.1 Polyangium sp. (in: bacteria)
GCGTCCGGTGAGTTGGACGCGTTCAAGTTGAATGCGCGTCCGGTGAGTTGGACGCTCGCTACGCGCGCTAACAAGCGCGCTACGCGAGGCTTTGTTTACGATGGGGGCGCGCTACCTGCCCCCCAGGTCTTTTTGCTTCGCAAAAAGACGGGCAGGTAGCTCTGCCCCCATACCCCCGGGGATTCGAATTGATAACGCGTCCGGTGAGTTGGACGCGTCGAAGTTTCCAGGGTTTCCGGTCAAACTACCTTATCGGCTCATACCGCATTGCTACCACCCCCGACGCGAACTCGAACCGGCCCACGAGCTTCAAGTGGACATGCTTCGATAACCCCGCGAACAACGTGGGCCCATGGCCCGCAAGCCTGGGGTGCACCACGAACTCATACTCGTCAATCAATCCCAGGTCCGCCAACGCCAGCGGCAGCGTCACGCCTCCCACGAACAATCCCGTACCCGGCTCCTGCTTCAGCTGCTGAACAGCTTTTCCCAAGTCCCCGCGCACGAGCTCCGCATTCCAATCGACCCGCTCCAAGGTGCTCGACACGACGTATTTCTTTGCTGCGTCGATCGTCCGGGCAAACGGTACCATCCAATCGGCCATCCAATCGGCCTTCGCTCCTGTTGGTGGCAACCGCCACGCGGCCTCCATCATTTCGTAGGTTACCCGGCCAAACAGGAGAGAATCGGCCCGCGCGAGTTTTTCGGCCCAGTAACGATGCAAATGTTCGTCCGTAGAGCCAGCACGATGATCGCAGCACCCATCCAAGGTGACGTTGATCGCATATCGAAGAGGTCGCATTGCGCACAGGTACCAGAGCTTGGGCAAACAGGCAACTTTACTTGTCGTTTGTCCGTGCGCAACGTCGCTGCCCAGTTTCAAGCCGAATGCTCACCCATTTCGCCGCCGTTCGCAAAGTGCCCGCATCACGCCGCCAAGAGCGGAAAGGCGTCGACCGGCCCGACCGCCAATGTCCAGAACAACCGGCGTGCCTTCGAGGCGCTCGAGGCAATGCTCCACCGTCCCCACGCGCGTCTGCAAATAACGACTGGCCTCAGCGCGCACGTCAATGACGTTCGAATTGTCGGGCGCGTTCGTGTCGCCGAAGAAAAGGCCGTTCTCCTGCGCCAAACCAGCATAATACAATCCCCAGGTGAGAAAAACGTCGTCGTCTTTTTGGAAAGCCCGCCAGGAGGTTTGCCACGTATTCACATCGACTCCGGCCATGAGTTGCTCCGCGGACAAACCAACGTGGCGCGGCGTAGCCGGCCCCAAGGGCTCGCGCGGTGAAACAATGGCCTCGTAGGTCTCGCCCGTCGCTGGGCGATACGCGGCCCAATGAACGATTTCCGGCGGCGGGCGCGATGGCTCCGAAATGGGCCAAGCATTCGCTTCGCCTTGTACACAAACGATTCGAGGCCACAAATCTCGTAATCGGGCGTCGAAACGAGGCGGTCTCTCTTTGGCGCGCGTGGTCGCGGCTGCATGATGACGCCGGGCATTGACTTCGGTCGCGAAACGTTCCTGCTGCTGCACCATTGCGTGAAAAGGATCGAGCAGCCGGTCGAAGGACAAACCCGGAGGCTCGAGAATCGACAAAGCCTCGGCCAAGGCTTCGATCGTCGAGACGCAGAGTTCTGCTGGCTGGTGACGAATGCGGTAATCGCTAGGTTTTCGCGGGGTAAATGCCACGCGCGGAAGAGCTGCCAATGCCGGATTATTTTTCAGCAGCGAACGCGCTTGGGACCACGTTCCATCCATCACGATCAAGGTCATGGGTTGTTCAGGCGCCAACGTCGCGATATCGCGCGCATTCGGTCCGGGGAAGAGAACGGCCACAAATGACGGCGAAGGTTCCGTCAGAATCGATTGGATAACGGGGTCGCGGGCAAAGTCGTACGCGACGCGAAGAATGGAATTGGGCAGCGCCAAATGCGCCATGTGCGCTGTGCTTATGCCAATGCGGCGTTCGCGCGGATGTTGCAGCACGACGATTTTCGTACGCGTGGGCAACGTGGGAATATGCGCGCAATAACAGACGACCGTGGGCCGTCGACAACGTTCGCAAACCGAGCGAAAAGACGAGTTAGTCATGACGTACCAGTGTTTGACAGCTGGATATCGAG
>DAOMZH010001523.1:0-2126 GCA_035437985.1 Polyangium sp. (in: bacteria)
GATGATTCTCAAGGACGACGTGAAGTTTTTCGCGGATGCGACGGTGAATATCGATCCCGATGCGGAGACTTTGGCGGACACGGCGATGCAAGTGGCCGATGCCGCGCGGGCCTTCGAGATTCAGCCCCGCATTGCGTTGATTTCATTCTCCAATTTCGGTTCGGCGCCTCACGCAGAATCGGAAAAATCGGCGCGCGCTGTCGATATCATTCGTCAGCGTCGCCCGGAGCTCGAAGTCGATGGTGAAGTTCAGGCCGATATCGCGCTCGATGCCGACACGCTCAAAGAACTGTTTCCGTTCACGCGACTCACGGGGGCGGCGAATGTGCTGATTTTCCCGTCACTTGCGGCCGGAAATGCAGCGTACAAGGTTTTGGCAGCTCTGGGCGGAGCCTTGGCTGTTGGACCGATACTCCTCGGCATTCGCAAGCCGGTGACGGTATTGCCGCGCGACATTTCCGTCGAAATGATCGTCAACATGACGGCGTATACCGTGACCAAAGTCGTTGCGTGAGCATTGCGATTGGGCGCTGAATTCGCGTTCGGCGCCTCGCCATCCCCTCCAAAGCCTCGATTACCCTGCGATTGACGAATCCGTCGCTTCTTCCTCGAAACGAAAGAAAACGCCAGGTACGCGGAAACAAATTGGCTGCGCGTCGCCAATGATTGCTGCTGCTGCTTTCGATTCTACGGGGCCTACGAGCGGTTCACAAAGCTCTAGCGGTATTCCCAAATGAATTTCATGGCGGGTGACTTCGTCGGCCCAGGGTTGGGTCGAGAGGGCGCGATCTTGCGGCACGCAATACGCCAAAAAATCCTGGAAACTTGCGAAACATTCTTTCCAGTCGCCGTCGAAAAGAATGTCTTGGCTGGGCGATAACGTAGCGCGGGCATCGGGACCGCTGCCCACGCCTGGGTCGATGAACACGTGCATCCGACCTTGTTCGTCCTGACGCACTTCACCGCCTCGCAAGACGTGCATGGGCATGCCTTCGGCCAAGAGGCGCGCTCCGAGGGCTTGGAAGACGTTCGTGATCGCGTTTGTCAAAAAATAAATGCCCCGATGTTCCGTTCGTGGATCGAGGACATGAATGCGCCAATTCGTTTGCAAAGGCGAAGGCATCAAACGGCGTAAGGGGCCAAGAATACGAAAACCAAAATGACCGTGATTGTAGGTCAAAAAGGTGAAGAGGGCATATCGACCGTCGGGGCCGAGGCGTTGCAATTCGAGCCCTTCGGGAACGAGACGGAGAAGTTTGTCTGCTGGAACCAAGTAATTCACGTAAACAACGTCGCGAATGTCGCTGAGCATTGCGGGATCGGGTAGAGGTTCCAGAAAGGCCGCAATGAGGCGACTATTGGCAAGGATGTCGAGCACGCGCCCGACAAACCCATTCTCGGGATAACGCCACAGGGCCAAGCGGCCATGTTCCGCAATGGGGCGACGGCGGCGCAAAACTCCTTCACCAACCAATCCAAGCCAAACCTGGAGCAACATAAAACCCAGGGCATTTCCCCCAGCAATCAATTCTGGCGGTGGACGCATGTTTGGCGGAAAAAACAGCGCGGTCGTCACGAACAACATCGTCGCCCACGTGGGAATGCTGAGCCACGTCAAGAGGCGACTCCACGCAGACGTTTTGGCGAAACACGCGGTCCATCCGAGCGCTGAAAGGGTATAGAAAAACGCTCCCCACGACGCGGTCCAGACGAAGATTTCCGACTCGAATGCGAGATAGGTGTCGAATTTCTGTGCGCGCACGGCTTCTTGGGCCATTGTAATACCGCGAGTGACCCACAGGGCTTGGGCATATTGATCTGGCACCACTGCAGCCATGGTCAAAAGAAGCGAACAAACCGCCGGGATTTTGGGAATCCAACGGGCCCGAACGAGGGCAATTGCAAAGAAAAGGTCGACGGCAGCGCACAGTTGCCACGGAAGCCAACCAATACGAAATCGCCATGTTTGCTCGGCAATCATCGTCACGCGTTTGATCGTATCGGGTTCGCCGCCGCCGGGGAGCATGGGCGCGAGCACGAGCGCCATCACGACCATTGCGATCCCATGGATCGCAAAATTCGCCAATATGGCCACTTCGAGAAATCGGTCACTGGCGACGGAGGCT
>DAOMZH010001524.1:0-2118 GCA_035437985.1 Polyangium sp. (in: bacteria)
CTGAAACGCGGCTACGGCTGGCTCGCTACCGTCGGCTCCACAGCACCATTCGTCGGGTTGCTCGGTACCGTCATGGGTATCATCACCGCCTTCGAAAAGATGGCTGCGAGCGGCTCCGGCGGTCTCGGAACAGTGTCCGCAGGTATCGCCGAAGCCCTCTTCACCACCGCTCTCGGTCTGATCGTCGCCATCCCCGCCGTCATGGCCTACAACTACCTCGCCGGTTGGTCCGATACGCGTGCCATCGACATGTCGGAATCGTCCAACGAATTCCTCGATGTCGTTGCTCGTCACCTGGCATCAGGCGGAAGCAGCGATTCGTCGGAAGAGAAAGACGCAGCATAGTCCGATCGTTTGACCTCCAAAGTTCGTTCGTGAGGTCAAACCTGGGACGCATTCCAACCCGGAGCAAGTTTCCCCATGGGAATGGCAACAGGTGGCAAAAAGGGTAGCTTCAAGAACGACATCAACGTCACGCCATTGGTCGACGTCGTCCTCGTTCTCTTGATCATCTTCATGGTCATCACGCCCATGCTCCAACGGGGCAAAGACGTGAAGCTTCCGCAGTCCAGAACGATCGAAGAAGGCGGTTCGGACGAAGATCCGATCATTCTTTCGATCACGAAGGACAAAAAACTCTACATCGAGAGCACGGAATTCAGCGAAGACACCTACATTGCAGCCCTTTCCAAGGAACTCACGGCCAAACCCGGTCGAAGGCTCCTCTTGAAAGGCGATGAATCGCTCGAAGTCGGCGCTGTCCGTAATCTCATGGACATGACCCGCAAAGCTGGCGCAAAAAGCGTTCAGCTCGGCGTGGAACATTTGAAGCAGTAGGCGGATCGGAGCGGAAACAGATGAGCAAAAAGATGCGGAGACTGTCTGTCAAGCCAGCCTCTAATCCGAACTCCGACATCAACGTCACGCCCCTCATCGACATCGTCCTCGTGATGTTGATCATCTTCATGGTCGTCACGCCGCTGCTCGAGAAAAGCCTCGACGTTCGCGTGCCCGACACCGAGAAGATCGATACGGTCACCGAGGTTCCTCCGGACCAACTCGTCGTTCGTCTCACTGCGGACAACAAGTTGAAGATCAACTTCGACGAAGTTTCTCCGGACGATTACGTCGACAAACTCAAGACGAAGCTCGAAAAGCGCAAAGCTGACGACAAGATCGTCTTCTTCATTTGCGACGACAAAGCCAACTATGGCCGTCTCGTGTCCGCATTCGACGGCGCCAAACTAGCCGGAGCCAAAGTGCTCGGCATGATGACGACGCCACCCGAAGAAGAGAAAAAAGAGTAGCCCCCCAGGCCCTCAAGGCATTCCAAGCATTGCCTTGCAGCTCTTCGTCGCGTTCGTACAACCCTCGTTCCCACTACACGCCTCACACTGCGCCAAACACATCGAAAGAGCTTCTTCGAAGCTCGTGCCGCATGATGGACACACCGTCGTGCACTTGGACAAACACATCATTTGCTGCGCGTCCGCCTGCTTGAGACAAACGTCAATGTCGTTCTGACACACCGTCGGCACCACACATTCCGTGTCGGTTTCGTACTCCACACTCGGAAACGTGCACGATGCCCAAACAAAACAAAACGCCAGCGATACCGCCGCGCGATACAAGCTCACCTCGAGCTGCATTAGAAATTCGCCTCCAAAACGACAAATCCAATCCCCGGACCAACCACAGGATGCATCCGCAAATCGACCCGCGCGGCACTCCGTGGCGTCGAGGAACTCAGTGAAGTTGCATAAAGAACCGTCCCAGTTACTGACGCAGCAGCCGCCAATCCGGCAAATACATTAATTGCGGCCGAGTAAGTTTTTCCGTCACGCACAACGGATTCGAGACTCCGATCGCATCCCGTCAAATTCGGACAAGCAGCTTCGATCTTCGCGAGCCGATCCGCACGCAAGAGCGCAAAAGCTCCAAGCCCCAGCAAACTCACCCCAGCCACGCTGAACGCCACCATGCTCGCAACGCGCCGTCCGTTCGTCGGCTGCGGCGCGTCCATAAGCTCGAACCGCGCTCGCTCACCAGCACTCACCGTCACGGATCGCTCCGCTGAAGTTTTTCCTGACCGAACGAGCGTCAAGTGATGCGGACCAG
>DAOMZH010001525.1:0-2116 GCA_035437985.1 Polyangium sp. (in: bacteria)
GAATGATATCGACCGCACCATTGGTGATGAACGGCTGAAACGCTTGCCGACGCACGAGCACCTCGCCCGTGGCGATCAACACCGGCGAGTTCTGCCGCAACTCGGTAAACCCGTCGACGTCGTCTGGTCGGAGCGCCTCTTCGAACCAAGTGATATCGTACTCGCCGAGCATCCGTGCGGTGTTACGCGCCCAAGAGACGCTGTGCGGCCAGAATTGCTCGCTGCCGCCGGCGTCGACCATCAGCTCGACATCGGGTCCGACGGTGTCGCGCGCCGTGCGAATCAATGCTTCGTCGAGCTTGGACCCGTTGGGCGTCGACAGTAACGGACTTCCTGCAGACGTTACCAAGGCGCGAAGTTGGCCTGCCCCGCGTTCCAAAATGTCTTCAGCCAGGGTAGCAACGGGAAGTTCCCCGCCGAAGTCAGGCAAACCGCGTACGCGACTTCGAAAACGATTAAAACTGCCCCGCATCCCGATTCGATCCGCATACCCGACGATATCGAGCGCCGGACTCGTGAACATCGCTCCGCCCTCGCGATCGAGATTGCCGCTGAGAATGTTGAGGGCATTGATGAGCCACGCTCCCACGCCGCCGAATTCTTGGATGCACACGCCGACACGCCCATAACACGCGGCCCGTTTGGCATTGGCGTAATCCCGGGCCAATTGCCGCACAGTCGCGCTACTCAGCCCCGTGATCGATTCACAGCTCTCGGGGGAAAACGGGGCAACCGCCTTTTCCAAAGCTTGCATGCCCTCGACAAACCCTTGTAAATGTCCAAGCTGCACGAGTTTTTCTTGGAAAAACGTGTGAACCATTGCCGCAAGCAAGAAGGCATCCGTTCCCGGGCGCAGAAATAGATGTTGGTCCGCGATTTCTGCAGTTTCCGTGCGTCGCGGGTCGACGACGACGACTTTACCCCCGCGCGCTCGAATGGCTTTCAGGCGGTTCTTCACGTCGGGTGCGGACATGAGGCTACCATTGGAAATCACCGGATTTGCTCCCAATACAAGGAAAAAATCCGTGCGATCGATATCCGGAATGGGCAGCATGAGCTGATGGCCGAACATTAAAAAACCCGCGAGCATATGGGGCAATTGATCCACGCTCGTTGCTGAGAATCTGTTTTTCGAGCGCAAGGCGCGCGAGAACATTTGCCCGAAAATCATCGAGCCGTGGTTGTGAACCGTCGGATTTCCTTGATAAAATGCAACGGAGTGGCGTCCGTGTTTCGCTTGCACCGCTTTGAGGCGCGAGGCGACTTCGTCGAAAGCTTCGTCCCAGGCAAACGGTTCCCATCCAGTCGAGGTGCGTCGAATTGGCGTGCGTAGGCGATCGGGATCGTTGTGGATATCGGCGAGCGCCACGGCTTTGGGGCAGATATGACCGCGACTGAAGGAGTCGTCGTCATCGCCCTTGATGGACACGATCTTTTCACCCTCGTGCTCGATGACGATGCCACACATGGCTTCGCAGAGATTGCAGGTTCGGAAGTGTTTTTGCGTGGAGGTCATGGTGCGTCTTTCGGAGGGTGGCTCGACATGGGGCAGATACTACAACCGACTCCAACGATCAATACGATAAATCGCGCGCATGTGCAATTTCGCAATGCAGATTGTGCGTTTTTTCGTCGCCGGGTTCCACTCGCGTCATCACCTCATGCCGTACGCTGCTCGCGAGCATGACGCTTTTTCTTGACGAATACTGACAATCCGGCTTTCCTTGGCGGTATGGATTCGTTCGCACCCATCGCAGGCATATCGCTCGAGCAATACGCGGAACTCTGTGCCGTTCTTACCCGGCATGAAGGTGCTGCTGAGCCACCTCCCGAGTTACTCCAAGAAAGAGGCATTTCCCTCGATGCTTGGACTGCGGCGCGGACCGGTTGGACAAACCGACTCGAAGATCCGACTGCTGCGGTCACGCTCGGGATGAAGTTTGTCCCGGCATACCACGCGGCACTCGACCGCGTTCACGGTCCGGCGCCCGCGCTCGCGCTCGACGTGTATGCGGCGTTGTCCGCGGAGGTTCAGCTGCACGGCTTATCGGCTGCGCTGGGACGTCTTGGCCTTGCTCGGCATCGTTTTTCGCAAATTGCTTTTGCGTGGGATGTC
>DAOMZH010001526.1:0-2116 GCA_035437985.1 Polyangium sp. (in: bacteria)
GCCGTCTTCGCCGAGCATGACCCGCGCCAGATCCCTCCATTCGAGCCGTTTGTCCACGCGTAGCACGAGCAGGATACGGTCTTCGGGCGGGAGCGTGTCACGAATGGCCGCGAGCTTGCTCTTGGCCTCCGAGCGCTGGTGCAATGGGGTTTCGGTGCGGACTTGCTGTTCTACGGCGTCGACTTCGGCCGAATACGCGGCTCGTTCGTGACGCGCACGGGCCTTTCGACCGCGAACGAAGTTGACCGAGGCATTACGCGCGACCGTATACGCCCAAGTACGCAGCGACGAACTCCACGCAAAACCGGGCAGGCCGCGAAAAACGCGCTCACTCCAGATGGAGAAGACTTCATCGGCGTCTTCGCGGCTGTGGTGCTGCGCAACGAGGAATCCCAGAATCTCCGGCCCATACGCGCGGATGGCTGCCGTCGTTGCGGCAATGACCGCGCCTTCATTGCATAAACGGCGCACGTTGCTTTCGGTCTCAGCCTGGACGGTCATGCTCGAACCCCCCCGAAGCCAAATGCTTCCTTCTTCGCCGACGATCCCTCATGACGCCCTTGCGGTCAATGTCATCCCTGAAAGATCATCGTTCAACGTACGCACCGAATGTGGTACGTTCCGGAGCCCATCGCCGCGTGGTTGCTTTGGCCGATGTTGAAGAACACGTTCCACGCATGACCCGGCTGCCACGCCACGGGAGTCGACGTCCAATACGAAACATCGATCGGGGTATTCGGAAACGCATTCGTGTCAATCGCTGGATTCACCAAGCTAGCGTCCACAAGGGTCTGCAACTCCTTCATCGAGGGCAACCTCCAGCCATTCCCTGGCAACCCGGCCATATTGTCGTTGCAATAGCTGATTGCATCGTCGAAGCTGTAGACCTTGGAAGGCACCGCTTGTTGCCACGTCAAACCCGTTCCCGGGTCCACGACCGTGCCATCCCCCGGAATCGTGTAATGATCGGCCGACGCGCTCACAACCCCGCGCACGCACCGAACGCCGTCCAATGTGCTCACATTGCGATTGGACGTATCGCCTTCGGCTCCGCCAACCGTAAACGTGTCATTTAATCCCACCACCGGCGTTGACGTCTTGTAATAACCATTCGACGCGCCCGGAAACGCATTCGGGTCGAGCGCCGAAAAGTGCTGCGTATCGTCGACGATCGAGACCAACTCGATTCGCGTCGGCAAACGCCAATCGCTGAACCCACCCAACGTCAGGTTATCGCAATACGTCGCCGCTGCGGCCTGCGAACAACCCGCCGAACAACCAAGGGCCGGCTGCTCCCAAACGAGCCCGGTCACGTTATCGAGCACAGAACCGATCAAATTCGTGTAACTCGCCGGATTGGGCAAACCCGTACTCACCGGGTTCGGCATCGGCCACGTTGCACCTCCGTCGAAATTGCTCACGATCGGCTCGTGTCGATCGATCGTCGTTCCATCACCGAGCTGACCGTCGACATTGTCGCCCCACGTGAAAATCGTTCCATCCGAGGTCAATGCCAGCGAATACATCCTTCCCATTGCAATCGATGTTACATTTGTAAGCCCATTAACTTGTACGGGTGCGCAGCGTTCGTGCGTCGTTCCATCGCCAAGTTCCCCGTTGGAGTTTTTTCCCCACGCGAAAACGGTCCCGTCCGACCTCAGCGCGAGCATGTCTCGCTCTCCTGCGGCTACAGCAACGATGCCCGAAAGGCCATTCACTTGTACGGGCGTGGTCGGATCTGCGGCAGGCGCGCACCCTAACGCGAGGTACGTGGTATTTCCCCACGTGAAAACCGTTCCGTCCGCCTTCAGCGCCATTGAGGAATATCGTCCCGCCGCAATCGCGACAATGCCCGAAAGCCCGCTGACTTGCACGGGTGTGTGTCGTTCGATCGTCGTCCCATCGCCGAGTTGACCGGCGTCGTTCGTTCCCCACGCGAAAACGGTCCCGTCTGACTTCAAGGCAAGCGAATGGCCATTTCCGCCCGCCACTGCCGTAGCCCCCGAGAGCCCGCTGACGCGCACGGGCGTGTGTCGGTTGGTCGTCGTCCCATCGCCGAGTTGACCAGATACGTTAATGCCCCAGGCCCACACGGATCCATTGGGCGTTATGCCAT
>DAOMZH010001527.1:0-2110 GCA_035437985.1 Polyangium sp. (in: bacteria)
ATCACTGGAACTATGTTCTGCCTCTATGAGCAAGGGTAAAATGTTGGAGACCCAAAATTGATGTTTATTATGCTCGAACCATACCCACGCACGCTCCTCGACCCGCTCAATCCTCTTGGAAAGGGTGTTGAGCAGGAGACCCGCCGCAAGGTCGAGCGAATGGGAGTCGAGCCATTCCAAAGCAATTTCAATTGCAGATTCTTCCCCGTCGGATTCAGCATCCGGCTCTATACAAAGAGCATTGAGCACAAAACCTGCTTCGCCCTCATTTCGATGCACGCGTAACCAGCGCCATGCGGCCTGTTGCCCTTCCGCTCGCACACGAGCATCGAGGTCCTCACGCATACATACGAATGCAAGAGGCAATGCCCACTGCGTTACGGGTGGACCTGCTGCGCAAGACTTAAGCAGCGCCTCGACTGCCTTTGAGATGATACTTAGCGGCAGTTCGGTATTTTCCAATATGGCCGCGAGCGCACGTGGGGCATCTGCGTCTTTCTCGTGCAATTCGTACCATTGCCAAGCGATGTTCGCTGCACGCTCAAGAATTGGTCGTGGGACATCACCATGTTCCATCAGAGCCATAAGCACAGGCACGGCATCTTTTTTGGTGCCGTAAATACGGAGCCATTCATCGGCGGTTTTGATCAGCTGTAACGCGCGTTCACCCTGAATCTCTTTACGAAGCAATAGCGCAAAAAGTCCGGCCCCGGCATTCTCATCTCTGCCATAAGTCTCGAGCCACGGAGCGACAATCCGCTGCCACTCGTCTTTGATCAACCTACGAATCCACGGAGTGCATTGCTCGATGTCCCAAAGCAACGGAAATACAACCGCCGGTTCCGCTGTAAGCAATACCTTTCCCAAAACTGGGGCAAACGCCTCGAACCAACTTTGCAATGCGCGCCCCAGAGGAGGCCCAAACTCGCTTGCAGCCGCATGAATGCGTCCAAAGACAATGGAATAATCGCCAATTCGCAACGGATATGCAAAAGCCGGACTAACGAGCGCGTCGAGCACATCTTTTCGTACGCCGTTTGAACCAGTTCTGAGTACTTCCAGCAACACGTAATCGACAACCGTATCATGGGCCGGAGCGAGCGTCTCCTGGCCACATAACCACCCGACATCGCGCAATGTTTCGACGATGAACCGCATATCTTCATTTGCGCCCAGGTGGCGCGCAACTTGCGCAGCAACATCACGTAGCTCCAATTCGGAAGCCGGTGCAGCGGCGAGCACTGCTGATGCAACCACGACCGCGGGCTCGACGGACTCTGGCCGAAGCGAAGAGCTGGATAGCTGGACCTTTATGTCATCCTCATGCAACCGACGACGAAGCCAATCAACGAGACCGCCTATGCTCCCGGGAGACAGTCCGTCAATATTCAGCCGACCTTCGCGAATCCTCCGCTCCATGTCCCGCAAAAGGAGTAATGCAATTGTTGGCCGGGAACCCAGTAATTGGCGCATTTTTCGTTCGCCAATTTTCGCGCGAGCTGTCGGCGCGATTTCATCGATCATGGTACCAATGATCCGAAGCGCGTGTTCTTCGCCTGGATTCAAGCTAATTGGCCTATCAAAAAATTCCGCACGTTCGGCGTTGTTGCGCGTTTGCCGATCTGTACGGGCGGACGCCAAGAATCCGATTTGGACATTTCTTTGGCGCGCCTTATGCTTAAATTGTCGGCCAAAGGAACCAAAATCGAGATTCAATTGGTCCAGGTAATCGCAGACAAGGAGCGTCTTGCTCCCTGTTTGCAGCAAGGTATTAGCCAGCTCGCCCAAATCCAGACGCGGTTCACCGTGAATCACGAAAAGGACACGCCAACCAGCAAGATCGGCACACTTGGCAACCTCGAGCAGCGTTCTCGTCTTCCCAACGCCACCCGGACCAGTTATGAGAACACCGCCCCACGAGCGCGAACGCCGGTCAACCTGCTCGAGAATGCGAGTGGGATGCGCCGAATGAGACGAATCGAGTTCGACAAACCTTAGCGTCAGCAGGTACCTTTCGAAATCTTCGAAGGATTCGATATGCTCATGATAGCCGCGAAGCGCCGAGAGACCGGTGCCCAACCATTGATCAGATACCCGGGGGAATCGGTCA
>DAOMZH010001528.1:0-2110 GCA_035437985.1 Polyangium sp. (in: bacteria)
TGCACGCACCTCTGTGAACCTCGACCATGGCGTGTGCAGAGGCTGCGGTCGGGGTCGCGCGTTGCGGGAGCTCCGCCTGCACATCGGAGCGGCCTCCTCACAACCCCTGCCGAACGATCTCCAAGTAGACGAATGGCGAACGCCGCTTCAGGCACTCGCGGGGGACACCTCGGACCCGATAGTCCTCGAAGTGATCGACACGCAGCTTGCGACATTCCGCCGAATCGAGCCTCAAGCGTCGAATCGTCGCCGCTGCTTTTTCGAACATCTCCCGCGAAAGTTTGGGATTCGGAAAGATTCTCCCATCGACGAAGTTGATGAAAAATGTTTCGTCGGCGATCTCGAACGGGTCGAGAACATCGGTGGATTCCCCTTTCTTTGTGTTCATGCCCTTCGACGCAAGCCGATAATTCGCCCATGTGTACGCCATCTCTACAGCTCGCGATTTGGGTACGAAGTGATCCACGGAATGTGCGCCTTGGACCAACTCCAAGTACGTGCACGAGTACGCGCATATCCCGTCGTAAGCGTCGTGGAGGTCATGGAGAACTTCTCTCCAATACGGGTGCAAGTCCGATGTCTTGTCACGTGGAACGGGACCGTTCCGCGGATATCCCTTTTCCTCCAGCCAGCTGGCCCCTGGCAGCCCCACCTTCGTCTCGAAGTCCCGCGGCGCCGGCTTCAATTTCACCGGAATCACGACAGCCATCCCTTTTTCTCGGCGAGGTACCGAAAACGAAGCAACTGCGGATGCTTGGGTCCCAGCGTTTTCACGAGCGCGTCGAACGCTTTTCGACCTCGCTCTTGGTTTGGCGCAGGCTCATCGAGCAACCGACTGGCATTCTCGATCGCCTCATCTTGTTCCTTTGACAAGACATGCGTGTCATTAAAAATCTCCGACCCGAGCCACGCATTCACATCCCCGTGAATTTCCCATGGTTCACGCTCGATCACCGACACCTTTTTCGTTTGATTCGGGCCGTCTTCGACGATTTCGAGGTCGAAGTCGAAAAGGGCGTCCTGCTTTTCATCCACGATGTTTTGAATCGATACGAGCACGAGCGGCGCATGCGTCGTCACCACGAGTTGCGCCTTGGCTTGGGGCGCGATCTCGTTGGCGAGTTCCAACAGCGCCCGCAAAATGGTTCGTTGCCATTTCGGATGCAGATGCGCCTCGATTTCATCAATCAAGAACGTGATGTTTTGCAGCGGATCCAATTCGGCCATCGCAGCTGCCCGACGAACTTCCGTGACGGACCAGACGAGGGCATACGCGAGGCTCAGCATGCGTTTGACCGCTGCCGAAGCATGCTCGGCGAATACGAGCCCATAAGGCAGTTCGAGCCTTGGAACATCCCGCGCATCGCGAACTTTGAACCGCTCAGGCTTGCCAATCTTGATTTCTTCTCCGGGTGGCGAAATGCGTTGCAGCACGTGGCCCAGGAGCTCCATCGTTTCGTGTTGTGCTTGATCTCGGGACCAATCGACGAGGTCTTCGCGCAAGCCTTTGCAAAGGACGGTTGATTTATCCTCGGCTAGTTTTCCTTCCCAGAGTTCTTGGGGAGAAAAGTGGAAACCGGAAGAAAGGTCGAGTTCGTCTTTGGCGATGGGATTGGCATTGCGAATGGGATCCCATAACGAGAATCCGCCATCGACGCGCGCATAAATGACGAGTCCTGGCGCGAGGGGTCCTTCATTTTGCGTGGACCATCGTTCGTGCAGGGCATTGTAGGAGCCGGTCAACGTATTCGAGCCCGATTGGGCGATGATGGCGGCTTTGCTTTTGGCGATTTTGCCATTCTTCGTGCGTTTGGGTTCGGGTTTGGCGGGATGACCGACCCAGGATCCCGTCAGCGTCCACCAAAGGACATCGAGGACGAAGGTTTTTCCGAGGCTATTGTCGCCGGTGAGGAGATTGAGGCGCGGGGCGAGGTCGAGGACGAATTCGGAGGCTGGTCCGACGTTGCGCACTTCGAGGCGGGTGAGGGGGGATTTAGGGGGGTCGTTTGGGCGGAGGGGTGTTGATCGGGTCTGCTTTTTTCTCGCTGCTGCATCCCCACGTTCCTGCTCACCCTCTTCGATATGCTCTCGACGTTGTTCCGCCTCGACG
>DAOMZH010001529.1:0-2094 GCA_035437985.1 Polyangium sp. (in: bacteria)
TTTCCACATTTCCCGCCGCCCGCGCTGCTTGCACGAATCCCGTGAGCTCCGCCTGCGGCATATAGGATCTCAATTCGGTGCCGCCCAATGACGTCGCCCGAACCAAATCGGCGCCCCGAACGAAATGCATTCGTTCAAAATCGTCCCGCGTCGTGAGGACCGGCGAATAGGTATTCGCCTCGTGAAAGATTCGCCCATATGCAATACGCAGCGGGCGATCACCTCGGCCCAGTTTCTGCAGAATGCTCTCGATCATGAGAACAATTCCCCCATGAACATCGAAAGCAGCGCTTGTCGAACCGGTGGCGGAGCAGCTTCCAAAATCCGATGAATCATGCCCGCCCGAGAAGGTAGTTTTCCGTCGGTAATCCCGAGCTGCGCCATAATGTCGCCCGTATCGAATCCGCCTCCTCCATTACTGCTGACGATATGCGAGAGCATCATGACGACTTCGGGCGGCGGGGCCATTCTTTCCGGCAAGTCTCGCGCGCATTTTTCGAGGTCCCGCGCAAAGTCGCCAGCTTTTTCGGCATTGCCCGGATCGACCGTCAAATGAATATGCGCTGGTGATTGGCCAAAGCTATAGGTTGGCTGGACGTACCATCCGCATTCCGTCAAGCGATCGGCCAATTCGAAGACGTCGCCGGTATCGGTGGTCAAGGCCAATACATTGGCATCAGGACGCGCGACCAATCGAATGCCAGGCGTTTTTTCGATAACCCCAATAATGACTTGCGTCGCGTCCCACATCTTTTTGGCGCGCTCGCGAAAACCATTTCGTCCCAAATGCTTGATGATCGCCAAGGCAGCAGCCGTGGCCGCAACGGATTTCGATCCGAGCATGGACGAATTGACGATGGCATAACCGGTCCAATTCGCACAAGCGAAATACTGAGCGTCGCGCAATTCTCGCCGCCGCTGCAAGATCACCGAAATACCTTTGGGCGCAAAACCATATTTGTGCAAATCGACCGAGATGCTCGTGACTCCCTCGACGCGGAAATCGAAATCGGGAATCGGGACTCCTACGTCGCGCAAAAATGGCAATACGCAGCCGCCCACGCACGCATCCACGTGCATCAGCGCGCCATGCTCCTGGGCGAGGGCCGCTAATTTCGTTATGGGATCAATGACCCCATGTGCATATCCAGGCGCGGAACCCACGACGAGAATGACGTCGCCATTCATTTTGGCGCGGGCATCGTCGACATCGGCTTGCATCGTCGCTGGATTGACGTTGACCGGAATGATTTCCACGCCGAGGTAATGGGCGGCTTTATGAAAACACGCGTGTGCCGTTTCGGGCAAGAGCATTTTGGGCGCGGTGATGTGCGGTCGCGTTTTACGCGCGTAATCGCGGGCCGATTTGACGGCGAGAATGACACTTTCGGTGCCGCCGGTCGTTGCGGTTCCGACGGCACCTTCGGGGGCATTCATGATTTCGAGGACCGCGTGGACGACCGCATTTTCGAGAATGCGGGCGGAGGGGTAAACCGTAGGATCGAGGCCATTGCCTTCCATACACGCAGCGAATGCTTCTCGCGTGACCGCGCGGGTGTCCGCCCCTGCGTCGTACACGAACGCGAAGGCGTGCCCGTCGCTTTTCAAATCACGCGCGCGAGCGTCGCGAATGGCGGAGAGAATTTCGTCGCGTGATTGGCCGTTTTCCGGAAAATGAAGGCTCATAGTGGCTCCGGAAAGGACGCTACCAGGGAACGACGCGGATGCCAAGGGGTTACTTCGTTTGGTTTCGCCGAGCTGCGTGTGGCGGACTCGATGAGGTTCTCAGGGCAAACACGTATTCAGCAAAACGCTGACGTTGTTGCTATACTTATTCACGACGAGCAAATCGAGTTTGCCATCGGTATTGATGTCATGCGCGATGACGTCAGACGGTTCCACGCCACCAGATGCGTATTTCAGCGGTGTTCCGAACGTTCCGCCCTGATTCAGAGTCACGCGAATGGTATTATCCTCGTTGTTCGCGCTCACGAAGTCAACCACGCCGTCGCTGTTGACGTCCGAAATGGTCAATAGGTCCCCGCCACACAACCCGGTCTGATCGATTGGATCACCGAAAGTGCCGCCGCCTTG
>DAOMZH010001530.1:0-2092 GCA_035437985.1 Polyangium sp. (in: bacteria)
TTCGGAGCTGTCGACCGTCACCGTAAAACCATGATCGTCGAGGATCCGTTTGACCACGGCGAGCCCTATCCCCATGCCTTGCGAACGCGTCGTGAAAAAAGCGTCGAACAACCGTTCGCGCGTTGTCAGATCGATCCCGACACCACAATCGTGGACCTCGACCAGTACCCCTCCGTCTTTCTGCTTCGACCAACGCAAGAGCACTTCTGATCCCGCGGAACTCGCCTGAATCGCGTTGCGTACCAAGTTCCAAACCACCTGCCGCATTTGTGCTGTATCCGCGACGATCAGCACCTCACTCGGCCCTTCACAACGCACGATGACGTCCGTCCCCCGCCCCGACGTCGCGGCCAACTTGACGACCTCGCGCGCGAGCTTCGCTAGGTCCATCACTTCTTTCGTCGGCTTTTTTGGACGAGCCAAGTCCATCATGTCGCCGATCAAATTGTTCATTCGTGAAGCTTCTCGCTCGATGATGCTGCAAAGCTCACGATCCTCGTTTGCCAGATGCGGCCCCGAGTGCAGCAGTTCGATCGAAGCCGAGATCGCGCCCAAAGGGTTCCGAATCTCGTGCGCCAAACCCGCCGCGAGTCGTCCAAGGGCCGCAAGTCGCTCAGCTTGTTCCGCACGTGCATTGGCCGCCGCGACCCGGAGATCAGCTTCGCGCAAACGCTCGGCCAAATAACTCGCCAGGAGCGTCACGGCCGTCACCGCGAGGAGGTTGAGGACGAGCGGAAACGCCGCTTCGTTCCACGTCGTTGCGTACGCGTCCGAAGGCTGATCCGGTGGAGGTGTGATGTGCTTGTTGATGAACGCGTAACAAAGCAACGCGTACGCCGATGCGCCGCCGAGTAACGCGAAAAGGGCCCCGCGCATGCCGAGCAACACGGCTCCACTCAAACACGTCAGGCCATAAAGCGACGTCGCGCCGCTCGCCACTCCACCCGAAATGTAGACAATCGCCGACCACACCAAGTGATCCGTGATCATCTGCAAAAAAGCCACGCCTTCCAGACGTCGACCAACCCGCAACACGAGCGCGTATAGCCCGGTCAAACCATACGCCACGGCCAGCGTGAGCAGTGCAAACTTGCTCGAGTACGCGTGCGTGGCGACATCGCCCAAATAGATCGTGGTCGTGACGATCAGAACGAGCGTCAAGACAAACAGGCGCACTCCCGTGAGCCAAGCGAAACGAACCGCGAACGTGCTGTCGGCACCAACGCGGAGACCGAGCTGCATTTCACTCGCCCTTGATGCTGCCGGCGAGGCTGAAGATCGGCAAATACATGGCCATCAGCACGACGCCGACGACCGCGCCGACGATGACCATCATGAACGGCTCGAGCAGTGACGTGAGCGCAGCGATCGCGACGTCCACTTCCTCTTCATAGAAGTCGGCGACCTTGTTGAGCATCGTGTCGAGCGCACCCGTTTGTTCACCAACGGCCACCATCTGCACGACGATGGGCGGGAAAATATTCGCCTCCGTCAACGGCTCGGCCATGTTTTTCCCTTCGGAAATCTTCATGCGCGCGTAGATGAGGCCTTCCTCGATGATCACGTTACCCGCCGTTTTCGCGACGATGTCGAGGGCGTCGAGGATCGGGACGCCAGAGCTGAGCAAAGTGCCGAGCGTACGCGTAAAACGAGCTACGGCGATCTTCTGGAGCACCGGACCAAGCACCGGCACCTTCAACATCACTCGATGGATCGCACGCTTACCCTTGGGCAAACGGTACAGGCGGATGAACCCATAAACCATGCCGGCAATGACCACGATCATGTACGGCAAAGCGCTCACGAATCCGCGCGAGAGCGCAATGACGAACTTGGTCAAACCCGGCAACGCGTCTTTCGCGCCAAACTCGGCGAACATCCCCTCGAATGCCGGAATGACAAACGTCATCAACACGAAAATGACGATCGCCAAGATCACCATGACGGCCGTCGGGTACGTCATCGCGCCCTTGACCTGCCGAGCCAGCTTCGCGCGTTTTTCGATGTACACCGCGAGGCGGTTCATGATCGTGTCGAGGATGCCGCCCGCTTCTCCGGCTTGAACCAGGTTCGTGAAAAGATCGTCGAAAAT
>DAOMZH010001531.1:0-2086 GCA_035437985.1 Polyangium sp. (in: bacteria)
TCACAAACAAAAAACTCGCGTAGCGCGCTTGTTAGCGCGCGAAGCGAGGGCACAATTCCTGGCCCGCATTCAATTCGATGCTTCACATTCCACCTCCGCGAACGTCCACTCTTGCGTTACGAGTTACCCATGCCCCAAAAAAACCTTCTTCGTGCCGCAATGTTTGCTTTCACCGCCACTGGTTGCGGCGCCAGCGAACTCCCGCCTCCACCCGTGCCTAAGCCCGTGCCCGATGCTGCGCCTGCTGCACCTGCATCGAGTGAAGACGTCGCCAATGTCGAACGGGCTTTTGCCGCGACCATGGCCAAACGCGACTTCGAGGCATTCAAGGGTTTCTTGGCCAATGAGACCGTGTTCATCTCCGCGCGTCGTGCGCTCCGAGGAAAATCCGAAGTCGCCGACGTCTGGAAACGGTTTTTCGAGGGCCCATCTGCTCCGTTTTTCTGGGAACCCGAACGCGTCGAAATGCTCGATTCCGGCTCGTTGGCCTTCAGCACGGGTCCTGTGCGTACCCCCGACGGCCAAATCGTCGCCATGTTTAATTCCGTTTGGCGCAAAGAACCCACTGGCTGGAAAATCATCTTCGACCGCGGCGTCGATCTTCCCGAATGCCCAGCAACGTTGGGAGCCGCGAATTCGAAACCGGATTTCGTTGCGTATCGACAACATCTGCTCCAAGCCCAAGCTGCTTATGGCAAAAAAGACTTTGCCGCATTTTTGGCGTCGATGCACAAGGCTGACGAAAGCGTCCCGAATACAGCTCGCGCCATTTACAACCTGGCTTGTGGATATGCCTTGACGGGCAAAAAGGACGAAGCGTTGGGCCTGTTGGACAAACTCGTCCAAATGAACCTTTATTTTGATATTTCCGGGGACGATGATTTGGCGTCGCTCCGCGAACTGCCCCGTTTCTCCGCACTTCGTGACGCGTTCACGGCGCTCGACAAAAAATCCATCGGCAAGAGCACCACGGCTTTTACTTTGCCCGAACGCGACATGATTCCCGAAGGAATCGTGCACGATCCGAAAACGGGTGCATTTTTCGTCAGCAGCGTCCACCTACGCAAGATATTGCGCATTTTGCCCAGCGGAAAAACAGCCGAGTTTGCCTCGAAAGATTTGTTCGCCGTCTTGGGTATGGCCATAGATGAAAAACGTCGCGCCTTGTGGGCGTGCAGTTCAGCCATTCGTGAAATGAATGGGTTTGTCGAAGCTGACAAGGGACGTGCCAAAGTCGTCGAATTCGACCTCGACAAAGCCACGGTGCGGCGCGAAATAAGCCTCGACGAAAAAGGCGTCGCGCATATGTGCAATGACGTCGCCGTCGACGGGGAAGGGAACGTTTTCGTTTCGGATCCTGTCGCCAGCATGCTTTATGTCTTGCGACCCGGACAAACCGCACTCGAACCGTATGTCACCAAAGGCAAATTCGGAGGACCCCAAGGCATTGTCGCGACGAGTGATGGCAAATCGCTGTTCGTCGCCGATTATGCCGGCGGTCTTTTTCACGTCGATCGGGCGACCCATGAAACGACCTGGCTCGAACCGCCGAAAGATGCCGCGCTCACGGGCATTGATGGCCTTACTTCGTACCAAGGCGACCAATTGGCCATTTAAAATGGCCTGCGTCCGCATCGGGTTTTACGCATTGCCGTGGATGTTCCTGGAAAAACGGTACGCCGCGTGGATGTTTTGCAGATGAACCAGCCCCCGTTCGACGAACCGACGCTCGGAGTAGTCGTCGGGCGCGATTTCTTTTATGTGGCCAATAGCCAATGGGGCCATTTCACCAAAGGCGTGCTCGATCCCGTCGACAAACTCAAAGAACCCGTCATTTTGAAAATGGCTCTGGAATGAGCGTCAAGGTTTGGCCGGAGCGGGCTTCTTGTTGCCGGCCTTTTCCTCCGATATCTCATCGATGATCTGCGACCACGGATCCCGCGAATCCTGCGGAGGTGGAGCCGCTCCCGGCTTTTTGGTCTCGATTGTCTTGGCGGACGCGACAGGCGCTGCCGACGGTGCTGGCGCGGCAGATGCCGACGCTTTCGGCGCAACCAATGGCAGATCCGTCGGGTCCGCGAATTCT
>DAOMZH010001532.1:0-2085 GCA_035437985.1 Polyangium sp. (in: bacteria)
ACCCGAAGTCCTCGAAGTTCGTGACGTCCCCGATGTCGTGCCGACCTTCGGCCATGTGCGCATCCGCGTGACCTACGCAGGCGTCAATCGCGCGGATCTCTTGCAACGAGCGGGGTTTTACCCACCGCCCGAAAACACTCCGCCGGACATTCCTGGGCTCGAGTATGTCGGGACAATCGATGTAGTTGGTCCGGGCGTCACGCGCTTCAAAGGCGGCGAACGCGTGTATGGACTCGTAGGCGGCGCGGCCTATGCCGAATACGTCGTCGCGCACGAACGAGAAGTAGCCCTCGCGCCTGCGTCCCTGAGCGACGAGCTCGCGGGTGGCGCGCCCGAAGCGTTTGTCACGGCGTACGACGCTCTCGTGACGCGAGGTCGTTTGCAACCTGGTGAACGTGTCCTCGTGCATGCGGCAGGTAGCGGAGTGGGTACGGCGGGGGTGCAAATCGCTCGGGCCCTCGGCTGCACGGTTTTCGGCACGAGCCGCACTGCGGACAAACTCGAACGATGCAAAGAACTCGGGCTCGATCACGGGATTGTCACGACAGACGGCAAATTTGCCGAGAAGATCCGCGAGTGCACGTCGGGCAAAGGTGTGGACGTCGTGCTCGATCTGGTCGGTGGTGGTTACGTCGCCGAAACGATGATCGCCGCCGCAAAACGCGCCCGGATCGTCGTTGTGGGTTTGACCGGAGGCGCGAGCGCGAATCTCAACTTGAATTTGTTGCTGGTCAAACGAATCGAGATCATCGGCACGGTGCTTCGTTCACGTCCTCTCGAAGAAAAGATCGAGGCTGCAAAAATGCTCGAAGGCACGATCACCCAGTGGCTCGAACGCGGCATGGTCAAACCCGTGATCGACCGTGTCTTTTCGATGTCCGAAGCTGCTGCCGCGCACGAGTACGTCGCGTCAAACGTGTCCTTCGGCAAGGTCCTGCTCGACATGCGTGTGTGAACTTCGCCGCGGATCAACCTGCAGATCCCGCAGCTTCGAGCATCGGTAACGCCACGCTTGACAGTCCCTCCCCTTCCCCATACCGTCTCGAGCAGATGTTCGATCGCGCTGTGCACGCACAACCTGACGTTACGTTCGGAGCAATTCCGATACGTGCGTTCGTTGCTGTCGCAGCTGCTGCGTGTTGTTGTTGTTGTTGTACCGAGGACCGGTGGGTTGCCGCTGGTCGTCGTGCGGCACTTCATCACGCGTGACGATCATCGCTGAGCACCTGCCGGTCCCCATGGGTCGGCGGCGTCGTGCCTCGTAATATTGCATTGGAACGACAAACCCGCCACCTGTCGAGGTCGGTGGGCTCGTGTCCTTGACGAACTCCGATCTCCTCCTGGTGGCGCGAGGAGACCGGAATGAAAAGCGAAGAGACGGAACAAGTCGACGATCACGTTTCACGTATTGGTTCGCCCAAGATAAAAATAGTTTTTCTTGGCTGCTCGCTAGCTCTGAGCACCGTGGGTGCATCGCGCGAGGTTCATGCAGAAGCCGCAAAGCCCGCGCAAAACACGATTAAAGTCACGGGAGAACCAGGTAAAGGATTGACCGTCGATGCGGGGGAGCGTTTTTCGCTGAATCTGCGAAGTCGCATTCAGATTCGGTACCAATTGAACGTACCGCCAGCGGATGATCAGGGTGAACGAGACGAACAGCAAACGGTGAGCATTGGGACGGCTCGGTTATGGTTGTCCGGGCACATTCTCAGCCGAAAACTGACGTACATGACGCAATTGGCGGTTGCGGGGCGCGATTTTCGCGACGACGCGCGATCGCCGATCTTCGATGCGTACCTCGATTGGAAGGTCCACCGCGATTTTAATATCCGCGCCGGACAATATTTCGTTCCTTTCGATCGTTTGCGCACCGTGCGTGAATTTGCGCTGCAAATGGCGGATCGTCCCGCGCCCGTTAATGAATTCACGCTCGATCGTGATGTCGGCGTAACGTTTTACTCGGATACATTCCTGAGCAAACGATCGCCGGTCGCTTGGCGGGTTGGTTTTTTTGGTGGTGGAGGGACAAACCTGACGACCAGCAAAGAAGGTGGTGGTCTTTTCGTGGGGCGTTTGGAGCTGCGT
>DAOMZH010001533.1:0-2077 GCA_035437985.1 Polyangium sp. (in: bacteria)
AGCTGATGATTGGCCATCACCGATCATGCCATGGTTTGTGTCAACGAGAAAGCACGATGCGTGCAAAGAGAAAAAGCGTCATGAAATTGACGATTTTCCGCGCTTGGACAGGCGGATTCGTCGGGGCTCGCGACTGTGAATCAAGGAGGGATTTTGGGGCTTTGGGGAGTCAATGCGCAGCGTGCGCGGGAGCTTCGTCGTCGTCGCCGCAATCGTGCATGCCGGAGCCGTCGTGTTCGGCTTCCCATTCGGGCGGAGTGGGATCCTCGTTTTCGCCGAGGTGAATGACGAGAGAATCCATGTATTGGGCTACGGAGCTGGCCAAGTCGCCGCGCCAGCTCATATCGATCTTGCGGCTGGTCCATTGACGATGATGGATGACGCGGTTGGCGCTCCAGCTATGGGCATTGCAAAGGATGGCGCAGATGCGGGCGAGTGCTTCGAGTTGCGCGGGCGGATAAGGGTCGGAGGCGAGGCCGGCGTTTTCGACTTCGATGCCATAGAAGAATTGATTGCCGCCAATGGAATCGGCAAAACCGCGCTCACGGGCATTCTTCGTGACGGGTTCGTCTTTGCGCACCATATCCAAGACTTGTTGCGCGCCTTTGCCGGCATGATTGGCGATGTTGCCCGCGATCAAGTGGACCTTTCCGCTTCGTGCCAAAAGAATATGGCAAAGCGGACCGGATAAATCAGGTCGTCCATTGATGCACGTCGAAAGGCACGGCGCATCGCCTTTGGTTGGACCGGCCGTGTGGTGCACCATGATCCCTGCGGGCGTAAATCCCGTGCGACCTTTCGTTTCCCAGCCTTTCTCGGCAACGACATCCAAACCTTCGAGCTCGAGCAAAGAAAGCGCATTGGCGGGCGTCATCGCCGCGGCCTCGTCATCGCCAGAGAAGTTGGTGACGCTCGAATACGGATCCAGGTATTTGGCGGCGACCTTATCCTTTTGCGCGATGTATTCGAGCAAATCGACTTCCGCGCCGGTGGTCGCATGACGCGCTTTGCGCTGTACGGGCTGGAGTAATTGCGAATAATCGTAATGGGCCGGGTCGTGGCGAGCTCCAGGCGTTTGAATGACTTGAGCCGGCCGTTTGCTCTTGTCCCAAAAACCATAATTCACGGCGCCGAGTACATTGAGGCGCTGATGCAAAATCCAATATTTCCATGCGCCGCACACGAGCCCCGCGTCTTCTTGTTTCAAGGCGGCGATTTGTTTTTCCACGCCGTCGTGGAACTTGAGAACGAATTCGACCGTCGGCATTTTTGCGGAATCGGCAGCGGTGCGCACGAGCGGAACGAAATTGAGCTGCGACCTGGCTTGGGCGAACATCGCGTCACACATGGCTTGCGTGGGCGCAATGCACTCGAGGTCCCGACAAATTTCGATTGTTTCTTTGTACGTCACGGGTAAACGCACGAAGCCGCGATCGTTGAGCTGGGCCTTCATCGCGTCCGAAGCCACAGTCACGATGAGATCCCCGAGTTTTACGTCGACCCAGCGAATCTCTTCGGTTTCGCCGTTCTCGTAGGCCTGGAACAAGAGCCCTCCGGTTTTGGCACTGGGGGCGAGCGAGGAATTCATGGATCGTCTCCTTTTTGTTGGGAAAGCGGCAAAGACAGGAAACGACCCAGGAGGGCTCGTTGTCAAGCAAGAAAAGCGCGCAACGTCAATTTGGGCACGGAGTTCCCAGAGAGGCTGGGGCAGGGACCGTCGCGGTTCCCGAGGTCAAGAAAGTCGAGAAGAAGCAGCCGTATTGATACTTGACCTCGTCGAGCTGCGAATAAATAGCGTGCGGATCGTAGATCCCGTCACCTTCGTATTGCACGACGACTCCCGTGTAGGGTTTTCCGTCTGCGGCATTGCGGTTGTTTTTGACGGGATAAGGCAAAATGCCTTGAAGTTCATCCAAAGCGAGGACTTGTTGCATTTCCGGCCAAACCTCGGTGCCGGCTTGCTCGTGCCCGTAAGCAAGCGCGACGGCGTTGTAAAGGTCGGTCGAGAAATACGAATCGCCTTTGCCCACAGGTTCGTAAATGGGACGTGACGGGGCATCTTTCAAGGGGCGACGTC
>DAOMZH010001534.1:0-2066 GCA_035437985.1 Polyangium sp. (in: bacteria)
CGGCACGGTTTCGGGACGAAAGATCTTCGTCCTGTCGCTCGCCACCGTCGTCAGCATTGGCAGGGTGCCAGAAGGCGCCGGAACGGGGCCGGGAGGCAACGCCACCGGAGGCGGCGGCGGTGGGGGCGGCGGCGGCGGTGGGGGTAGGGGAACAGGCTTTGGCGGCAACGGGGCGGGCTTCGGCGAGGGTTCATCCGAACGAGCTGCAACGGCAGCTGCGCCCAAAACCCCAAGAAGTGCCAAGATTCCAACAAGTGCGCCGCCCATTTCCCTACCCCAAAGAAAGGCCGTTCATCATTGTTCGTTCCGGAGCATGTGCAGGCATTCCGAGTCGTTTGGACGGGTCTTCAATCAGCATTTTGCCCCCGTGAGGCACGCCCACGAGAATGTGATAAAGTTTTACCCGGGTTTTCCCGTCGACCAAGAATGTCCGCCATCGAAAAACACAACGCGCCGGGACCTTGTGCGTGACTCGCAACTCGGCGACTCGATAAGCTGCCAGGTCTTCGCAATCGCCGAATCCGTCGCGCAATACAATGGCCGCGTCACGCCAGTTTTCGTCGCCCAATGGTTCTTGCCGATAACGCACATGCGTCGAATACAACGGCGGAAACCGACTCGAACGCATCAGCGCAACGTTCATTTGCACCAAGCATTCGAGCATCGAATTCAGCACCTCGTGCGCCACGGCTTCATTGGCCGTTTCAAACGAAGCACTCGTGTGCAAAGTGACCGAATACATTGCGCCTCACTCCACCCCAACGGCGCCAAACCCTATTCCACGATCGTCATCACATCCCCAGCCCGTTCTGCGGGCATGGGGATCGCGCCGTGCATCATGCCTGGCATCATGTATCCAGGTTCGTTTTGGAGCAGCAATCGGAGCATCATATTGACCCCGAGCGCCGTTGCCTTGTTGATCATATCGCTGCTACTCGACGGCGCGTGCGGAGCTTTCATTTTTTGCGTCTCCACGAGCACCGCGAGTTTTGCCTGAAACACCGGGTCCAATTCGATCTTGTACTCTGCTTTGTTGTCGGCCATGGCCTCCACCTTTCCAAGAAATTCCCCTATCACTCCACCGCAGCGCCGATCATGACCGCCTGAAACCGCTGCTGCGCGCCGCTCACGTTCACGAACGCAATGGTCACGTCATGACCAACGTTCGCCGTATCGCCCTTGAGCTCGACGGCAACGGCATTCTCCTGAAACACGATGGCGGGAAGCGGATCGCTACCAACGAGTTGGCTATCCTTGCCGACTTTTACGTCGGTAATCCAGAAAAATGGCGCAATGACCGAAGGAATCACGAGACGCTGCAATTTGATCGGCGTTTGCGGTCGTCGCGTCACGCTACCGGGAGAACCCGCCGGCGAGGCATTGTCGGCCAAGAATCCGAACGGAAAAACCCGCGCTTTGGTATATCCCTTTTCGATGGCTGGCGTCGGTTGAATGCCCACGCCGGCGAGCCCTCGCAATCGTTTCGCCGCATTGGCTCGTTTCTGCGCGGCCATGAGATTGCCGAGTTTTCGCCGTTTTGCGGCGGCAATCGCTTGCCGTCTTGCTGGTGAATTCGCACCAATGATGTCGAGGGGCCCCGAAATATCGATTGGGTCGGCGAGGTCGCTGTTTCCCGAAATGACTTGCGACAAGGCGGCAAGGTCAGCATCCGCCATATCGGCACCGAAAAGCAGATCGGCATCGGCGCCAAAGAACAATTGTTCGGCACCGAAAAGCGCATCCGAATCGGCACCAGCCGCGAGGATGTCGTCATCCAACGATTCGCCTGCGGCCAACAAATCAATGGCACCAGTCGACACGATAATACGGCCAAGGTCGTGCATGCGCATGATGGAACTCTCCCCTTCTCGAGCGGTACACTCGAGCGTAATGATTCAAGCGGCGCAGACACCCCCGCGCCATTGGGGTATCGAAATCAAGCCGCGGATCGATTCCAAGAAGCCGCGGCCGCGAGTTCTTCATGGGTGAGCGCATTGGGTGAGGGTTGCGGCCCCCAAGCCCCTTGCATTCCCCACGGATTTGCCTGCATTGCCCAATAGTTTTGC
>DAOMZH010001535.1:0-2061 GCA_035437985.1 Polyangium sp. (in: bacteria)
AAAAACAATTTGCCAAGCATGATTTCGATTTGTCGAAGCTCGTTTTGGAAGGACGTACCTCGGGTCAAGCTGCTCATCTCGAGCGTTATGGTGAAATCGACATTGCTCTGGATCCTTTTCCTTACAATGGCACGACGACGACGTGCGAAGCATTGTGGATGGGCGTGCCGGTCATTTCCTTGCAAGGCAACAATCACGTTTCACGCGTGACCGCGGCACTTTTGCAACGACTTGGCCTTGGTTCGCTGGTCGCGACGTCGCCCAAGCAATATCAATCGATTGCGCTGGAGCTGGCCAAAAACAAATCGCGCGTGGTCGAGCTTCGTGCGGGCATGCGGGAACGTTTTCGAGCGTCGCCATTGCATGACAAACCTGGGTTTGCCCGCGAAGTGGAAGCTGCTTACCGCACGATGTGGCAATCTTTTTGCCAATCCGTCACGAACGAGCCGCAACGAGGTACCTCATGAGTACGTCTCTGCAATTTCTTCGGGTTTGGCCGGGATGCGAAATGGCCGTGCGCGATCCGCATGAACATACGACGGGCTGGGTGCTTTACGAACAAGGGCGCTGGTTTGAATCGGAAATGAGCATGCTCCCGCGCCTATTGGAACCTGGAGCAACCTTCGTCGACGTGGGCGCGAATGTGGGCGTGTATTCGATGGCCGCTGCGTTTATCGTTGGATCCAAGGGAAAAGTCGTCGCTTTCGAGCCAACTTTCGAAGCCCGCGAGCTGCTCGAAGCAGCCAAACAACGCAATGGTTTTACGTGGGTCGACATTCGCGCGGAAGCTTTGTCGGATCATACAGGACAGGCCGAACTTTTTTTCGATTCCGAAACCGAATTGGCGTCGTTGTCCCGGTCCAAAAGCGGAGCTTCCCGAAGCGTTCAGGTGCCGTTGAATACGCTCGATGCCATGCACGCGGAGCTTGGGCTTTCGGCGACGAGTTTGCTCAAGCTGGATGCTGAAGGTGCCGAGGAATCCATTTTGCGCGGAGCAAAGAATTTTCTCAAAGCGAGTGATCCCGTTATTTTGCACGAAATCAAGGTCGGGACGAAGGTCGACCTCACCGTGGCCAAAATGCTGCACGACTTGGGATTTGCCGCCTATCGCCAACTGCCGGGTCTGGACATTTTGGTCCCGTTCGCGCTCGATGGGTTTGTCGATCCGTACCAATTGAACTTGTTTGCCGTGAGCAACAGCCACGCGGACAAACTAGCTGCGCGTGGAGTTCTGGCGAAGAAAATTGGTTCGCTCGCGAAGGTGCCGCTAGAATCCGGTATGCAGCGTTTGTCGAATCTGCCTTATGCGCGACATCTGTCTGCGCGTTGGAATGGCTCTGTTTCGTCGGACGAACGTCTCACCACGGTCTTGGCGCTACACGCGTATGTGCACGAGGAGGCGCAGGCGTCCGCAGCCGACCGATGGGCCGCGGCGGAACAGGCGTTGTCAATCGCGCTCGAACGAGTCAATGAAAGCGCCACGGTTCCGCGGTTGTTGACGGCCACGCGGCTCGCTGCTGAAATGGGGATGCGAGGTTTGGCGGTGCGAACTGTGCGCGATGCGCTTTCGGCCCTGCGGTCTGGAAGGACAGACCTTCTCGACGAACCCTTCTTGCTTCCCGATCGTTCGTTTGAGCTCGTACGACCTGCGGGCCCGGTCGAAGGCGTGGTTCTTTCGGCAACGTTGGCGGCTCATGAACGATTGCGAGCGTTTTCCTCACTTTTTACGGGCCTCGAAGGCTTGCCCGACTTGCGCCTCGCCGCGCTTCTTGGATACGCCGATGCTGAAATGTCGCGACGTCGCGAGTTGCTCGAACGACGAGCTGCGCGTTCAGCACGTTGAGCCTTGACGCGCGCCTTGGTGTGCGCTTTGAAGTGCCCCGTGCGTCTGCAAAAACTCCTCGGGCCCGTCGTTTTCTCCCTGCTGCTCAGTGCTTGTGCCTCATCTGGTCCGGACAAACCGTGTCCCCAAGTGGCAACAGCGCCCGCGATCACGGCTGAAGCACCTCGAACTGCCAAACCTACGGAGGCTCCCGTGCCGGTGAGCGAACCAGCAAAGCC
>DAOMZH010001536.1:0-2056 GCA_035437985.1 Polyangium sp. (in: bacteria)
AAGAAAAAGGCAACGACAAAGAAGACCGCAAGGAAGGCGTGAGGACGAACCACGCCCCCGGTGATTCCAAGCCCAAGGCCAAGGTCGACTGGTGCGAGGCGTACGCCCGTTTCGTTGGGCTTGTCGCCGTGGTATTCGTATTGCCAATGCTGTGGAAACTGACACGCAGGCGTTTTTCCGGGTCATGCCGCCCAGCGCACCCAAAAGCAGGTAAATCGCGGGCCTTCCGCCTTTTTTCTCGGGCGCGGCTTGCGGTGTCATTGCCGAAATTTCAGGACAAATGCACCGGCAATGCTTCGAGTCCATGCAGGCTCGGTGTTGGCCGCCATTTCAACGTTTCCGGCGGCACGGCCAAACGAAGCTTCGGAAAACGCTGCACCAGCGAGAGAATCGCGATCTTCCCCTCGAGTCGCGCCAGCGGTGCCCCCAAGCAATAATGCACGCCCAGCCCGAATGCCACGTGCCGATTGGGATTACGCGTAATATCCAGCTCGTCGGCACGCTCGAATGCATCCTCATCCCGATTCGCCGACGCAATGAGGCTCATGATCGCCTCGCCCTTGGGAATCTTCACGCCCTGGTACGTCATTTCCTCGGAAGTCCACCGTGGCGACGGCTGCTCGACCGGATTGCTGTAGCGCAACAGCTCCTCCACAGCCGAACCAATCAATTCCGGTTTTTCCCGCAGCAAGGCGAGCTGCCCGGGATTTTCGAGTAATGCCAGGGTGCCATTTCCAATCAAATTCACCGTGGTTTCGTGACCGGCGAACAACAACAAGAAAAGCATTGCCGCGATTTCGTCCTCGGTGAGTTGGGCATGCCCCTCGGCCCGTGCTTGAATGAGCCGACTCGTCAAATCGTCCCCAGGTTCGGCTCGCCGCAGTTTGACCAAGTTTTGAAAGAATCGAGTCAGCCGCATCATCGTGGGAAGCATCCGCGCAGTCCCAATGAAGGATCCTTCCAAGGCCGATGTGTTGTTCAGCATTCCCGCAATCATGTCCCGAAATGGAAGGCGGTCCTTCTCCGGCACGCCCATCATTTCAGAGATAATCGTCAGCGGAAGCGGCAACGCAAACGCATCGAGCAAATCGATCGACCCCCGCTTCTCCGCATTGTCCAACAGGTTATTCGTGATTTCGGTGACGCGCGCCGAAAGCTGCTCGATCATCTTCGGCGTAAACGCCATATGCACCAAATTGCGCAGCCGACGATGATTGGGATCGTCCTGCGCCACCATCGACGTCTCGAACGCACGCACGATGCGCGGCATCCACCATCTATCAAGCGGACTCTTCTTGCTCTGCGCCCGCATTCGGTCATTGAGCAACCGCGGGTCCTTGAGCGCCTCGGACACGTCCGCGTAACGCGCCAAGATCCACGCTGGCCCAACCGCCGGCACCTGCGTCCGAAGAACAGGCGCCTCCTTGCGCAGCTTGGCGTAAAGGGGGTACGGATTGGCACGGACTGCACGATCAGCAAGGTCAATCTGTAGCGTCATGGCAGGGACACTCCGTTCGCAAGCAACAGGAACGAGTTAATTTAACGAACGTTCATATAATTTGCAAGACACAAGATGTGGGACGTCGTGAAAAAATTTCTGGGCGATTATTTGCCTGCGCCGCGTAGAAAGTGGGCGACGTGTGCGCGGACGAAACCGTCGACATCTGCGACCAGTGGATGCCCAGGATGGAGCGCTTGGACTTGTTGCCAAACGATGAAACTGGCCATGAATTCCAGCGCGAGCAGCAACGGAGGAGCTTCGCGGAGCCACCCGTCGGCGATGAGCCGCTCCATGAGTTTTTCGGCCATGGTTTGCGCGCGCCCTGTTGTTTCGAACAGGTTGATGCGGCCTTCGGTGGCGAGGCGCAATCCATCTGACATCATGATCCGAAACAACTTTTGCTCGCATGGGTCGGACCATCGAGCCACGATGCGCTGGCCAAGGTCGATCAGCAGCGCGGAAGCATCCGTGATGGGGCCATCGGGAAGGGCCGCGACAAGCGGCGCGTGCTCGACTTGCTCATGGAGAATGGCTTGGAAAAGCGCCTCTTTGCCG
>DAOMZH010001537.1:0-2055 GCA_035437985.1 Polyangium sp. (in: bacteria)
GGGCCGAGGCTGAAGCGGCGAAGACGCGATTTGCATTCCTTGCCGAAGCCAGCACGCTCCTCGATGCGTCTTTGGATTATACGACGACCTTGGCCAGTGTCGCGTGTCTCGCGGTACCGCACATTGGAGATTGGTGCATCATCGATACGTCGGAAACAGCTGCCGAGAGCCCAAATGATCCTGCCAAACCGACGTTTTCCCGTTTGGCAGTCGCCCACGCCGATTCGACTCGTAATGGTTTGGCGCATCAATTGAAACTCGGATATCCACCACACGAGGACGATGCGCACGGGGTTTGTCGGGTTGCGGAAACTGGGGCATCAGAGTTCGTCGCGGACGTTTCCGAAACGTGGCTGCAATCGTTTGCTCGAGACGCCAAGCACCTAGAAATACTGAAAGATTTGGGATTTCGCTCGTATATGTGTGTCCCCATTGCGGCCCGCGGGCGAACGTTGGGAACGATTACATTCGTTCGCGGCAAAACCCCTCGCGCTTTCGATACCTCGGATCTGGCTTTGGCCGAAGACTTGGCGCACAGAGCAGCCATGGCCATTGATACCGCGCGGCTTTATCACCAAGCGCGGGCAGCGCAAACCACCGAATGAGCAGTGAATTGGTGTTTAGGGACAAACCTGCGGCGTAAAACCGCAGCTATCGGTCAGGCGCGGATTTTTCCCGCAAACTGGGTGACTCGGCGACCAAGAAACTTGGCGTGACCGAGATCATTTTCCGTCGGCGGACCAATCGTCGTCACGGACGGGCCATATGGATTGCCTCCTGCCGCAAAAACAACTGGATCGCCATATCCCGGCGTCACGACGATTCCTCCGAAATGGTACACCGACGTATATAGCGACAAGAGGGTTGCTTCTTGGCCGCCATTGGGATTTTTTGCCGAAGTAAATCCAGCATACACCTTATCGGCGAGTTTTCCTTGGAACCAAAGACCCACAAGGGAATCAATGAATGCTTTGAGTTGACAGGAAACATTGCCAAATCGCGTCGGTGTTCCGAAAACGATAGCGTCGGCCCATTCCACGTCGTCAGGCGTAGCGCGCGGCTCGTCTTTTACCTTCTCCGCAAAATCCCGCCAATGCGGCTGAGCATTGACCACTTCCTCCGGATCCGTTTCCCGCACGATACGTACGCGCACATCTGCACCTGCTTCACGCGCGCCCTCGGCGACAGCCTGGGCCATCGTGTAGTTTGTCCCTGTAGAAGAATAATAAATGACGGCAACCTTGGTCATGTTCTTGCTTTCTCCCGACAACGCGATTTCGTTATTCCAACGCCTCTCCCGTTCTCCCGTACCCGCCCAGTCGATAGGAACGAATGGGTCGGTATGAAATCGGATATGTCGATCCTCAGCAAAGTTCACGCAGCCAAACCGGAGCCGATAGAGGGCCTTCCGCTATGGGTATGCCCGCTCGCATTCCATCGATCCAGAACGATCACGAAAACCTCCCATGAGGGGACAAACGATTCAAAAAAGAGACGACTCGAGGAGTTCGTCCGCGAATCCAAACAACGGATAGTGGACCAATGCCTTGTCGATTTCAAGAGGAACGGATCCGCGTCGTCGCCGTCCGAGTTTTGCTCTTTGCGGCAGCCATTCGTCCAGCAGACCGCGGCAAGGCTCACGTTTTTTCCGGGTCGACGTGGTTTTTGCGCCTCGGCTCGTGGACAAAGTAGCACATTTCGTGTTTTAATAGGGGCATGAAAAGCTTGTTACACCATCGATTGACCTCGCTCGTTTTCTCGTCTGCGCTCCTGTCCGGGGGCCCATTTCTCGTCGGATGCGCCGAAAGTGACAAGATCGGGACCGCGTCATCGAGCAGTTCGGGGGGCGAAGGTAATGCTGGAGGCGCCGGCGGGATGGGGGTTGGTGGCACGGCTGGCGCAGGCGGATTGGGAGGCACCGGCGGCACAGGCACTGGCGGCATGGGTGGCGGAACTGGCGGCATGGGCGGCATGGGTGGCGGGGCTGGCGGCATGGGTGGCGGGGCTGGCGGCACGGGTGGCGGAACGGGCGGCACGGGTGGCGGAACTGGCGGC